>DASPTN010000025.1:0-30927 GCA_035623395.1 Gemmatimonadales bacterium
GACGCGCAGCTCATGGCGTTGGTCGAGTTGGGACCGGAGACGCCGAGGTCGATCGCGATGTTGCAGCTGGCCGCTCCGCCGAACACCGAGAGGGCGAGCATCGGGTCGATTTCACGGATCCCGCCCGCTGCGAACGCCGACACCTGCTGCTCCGCGTACGCCACGCCGCCGAGCGCGGAGCCCATGCTCGCCCCGACCCGCTCGCGGTCCTCGCGCTCGAGGACGAGCGCGGCGTCCTGCAGCGCCAGGCGCGCCGCCACCACCGCGAGCTGGGAGAAGCGGTCGAGCCGCCGGGCCCGGCGCTCCTCGAGGAAGTCCAGCGGACGGAAGTCCGGGATCTCGGCGGCGATGCGGCTGCGGAACGGCGACGGGTCGAACCGGGTGATGGTGCGCACGGCCGAGCGGCGCGCGCGCAGCCCGCCCCACAGACCCTCCGCCCCGGTGCCGATCGGCGTCACGCAGCCCACGCCGGTCACCACCACCCGTCTCGCTCCGCTCACGGCGCCCCTCCACGCTCGGCCACGCGGCCGATGCCGGCCAGGGTGCGCCGGGCGATCGCGTGGATGAACACCGGGCCGATCACGGTGGCGGCCGCGGCCCGTCCCACCAGCGGCCAGGGCGGCCCGCCCCAGCGGTGAGTGATGGTGACCGCGACCCGGTCTCCCGCGGCCGCGAAGCTCCACTCCACGTCCATGCCGCGCGTGACGCCCCGCACGTGACGGTAACGCACCGTCGGCACGTCGCGATCGACGCACATCTCGGACACCCACCAGGTCGGCCAGCGCAGGGGACCGAACGGCCGCCACGCGGCCATCTCCACAACGCCGCCGTCGGTCCGCCGCTCGAGGAAGCGCACCCAGCGGTAGTGCTCGAGCCACTCGGGCCAGCGCTCCACGTCGGCCGCGCAGTCGAGCACCCGGGCCAGCGGGGCCCGCACGTCGCGCCGGTCCACCTGGATCATGGAGCCGTCCGCCGGCCATGGAGGCCGGATTCCCGCCAGGCGGCCGTGACCCGGAACAGAGGGTGGACGCGGACTTCCGCGTCGATGCCGGCCTCGGCGCAGGCGCGGCGGAGCGCCGGCCCGGTGAATCCTCTCAACACCGACGTCACGCCGTCACGGCGGCTCACGGGCTGGAAGCGCAGCGGGTAGGACGCCAGCCACAGTCCGAGCGCCGCGATCCGGCTGGGCACCAGCTCGGCGATGACGACGCCGAGCCGCGCCACCCGCCGCAGCTCGACCACGATCGCGGTCAGCGCCGGGCCGCGGAAGTGGTGCAGCAGCTGCGAGCAGAGCACGATGTCGACGGACCGGGGCGCGAATGGCAGCGCCGCGCCGTCCGCCAGCAGCGCCGTCACGTCGCCACCGAGCGCCGCGTGGCGGGCCGCCGCCGGGTGGCGCTCGACCGCGAGGAGGCGCAGCCGGATGCCGGCGCGCGCGGCGCGGTCACGCGCCGCCCGCGGGATGTCGCCGGCGCCCGTGCCGACGTCCAGCAAGCTGAGCGTCGCGCCCGGCGGCACCGTGCCCAGCAGCTCGTCGAGACGGCGCAGCGCGGCCGCGGTGCCGCCGAGGAAGCGATTGGCGCGGGCCACGTCGCGGAGGGAGGCGAGGACCTCGGCGCCGTCGGCGCACGGATCGTCCAGCAGCTCCCGGCGCCGGGCGGCACCGTGCCACTCGCGCTGCCCGTCGCTCACCGGGCCAGCTCGGCGTAGCGGCCGCCGAAGTAGCACAGCGGCCGCCCCTCGGTGACCTCCGACCACTCCAGCGTCCCGGTGACGATCGTGTGGTCGCCGCCGTCGAGGTGGCCGCGGCGGCGGCACTCGATGCGCGCCAGCGAGCGCGGAACGAGAGGAGCGCCCCCCGGCGAGGACACCACTTCGCTCTCCGCGAGCAGCTGGCGCTCGCGGTCGGCGAAGCGGCGGGCCAGCTCGACCTGCTCGGCGGCCAGCACGTTGACGCCGAACCGCTCGGCCTCGAGCAGCACGTCGTGGATCTCGGAGTCGCGGCCGACGCAGACCAGCAGCATCGGCGGATCGAGCGACAGCGAGGTCACGGAGCTGGCCGTCATGCCCACGGCGCGCCCCCTCGTTGCCCGGGCGGTCACGACCGTCACCCCGGTCACCAGCTGGCTCATGGTACGGCGAAACGCGGCTTCGTCGAGCGGCATGGGCGTCGTCCCGGTCTTAAATGGAAAGGGCCGCGGAGCAATCCGGCTATCTATAGGATAAGCGCGGCGAGCGCCCGGGGGGCGAGCAGGGCGCGGGGCGGGACGTAGTCGCCGGCCACCCCGACCCACAGATCCGCGACGGACGGACGCCGGGCCAGGCGGTGCGTGAACCGCCGCATCACGGCCGGCCGGGTGGCGGACAGGGCCGCCACGCGCTCGAACGCCCACTTGCCGAGAAAGGCACGGCGGCGCGCCAGGCGGTATGGCCGCAGAGCCGTGCGGTCGGAGCGGCCCGCGGCCAGCGCCGCGGCGAGCGTCTCGGCGGCGAGGCGGCCGCCCCGCAGTGCCGCGTAGATCCCCTCGCCCGTGAACGGGTCGAAGAAGTCCGCGGCGTCTCCCACGAGCAGGGCGCCGTGCGCGATCGGGCTCCGGGTGCTGCGCGCAAACGGGCCCGCGACCATCGCCCGCCTCACCTCGCGCGCGAGGGCGAGCCGGCGCCGCAGCTCCGGAACCGCGGCCAGCTGCGCGCGGAGAAATGCGGCCGGATCGCGTGCGATCGTCCGTGCCTCGCTCGCCGGCACGACGGCGGCGGCGTTCACGAGACCCCGGCCGATCGGCGCCAGCCCGACGTAGCGGCCGCGGCCGACGAACATCTCGCCGTAGTCGCCCATCCCGTCCACGTCGGCCAGGTGCGCCACCACCGCGAGGCGCCGCGGGCCGCGGCGGCGCGAAAGGCCGAGCCGCGCCGCGACCAGCGAGTGGAGGCCGTCGGCCCCGACCAGCACCCGGCTGCGCTCCTCCCAGCGCCGGTCGCCCTGCCGCAGCACCGCGCCGCACACGGCCCCGTCCTCGACCACCAGTCGCTCGACGGCGACCTCCTGCCGCACGTCCGCTCCGGCGGTCGCGGCGGCGGCGAGCACGATCGCGTCGAGCCGCGAGCGCGGCAGGGCAATGCCGTAGGGCCGGTACGGACGCAGGCCCGGCGTCGCGGGGAAGCGGCCCAGGACCGCCGAGCCGTCGTCCGCCACGATCCGCATCCCGGTGAGCCGGGCCGCGCCGCCGGCCTCGAGCGCGTCCAGCACCCCGAGCGCGTCGAGGTCTCGGGCGGCCTCGGGGCTGAGGTACTCCGAGCACGCCTTCTCGCGCGGGAACCGATGCCGCTCGACCAGCAGCACGTCCAGGCCGTCCCGCGCAGCCCAGGCTGCGGTCGAGGCGCCCGCGGGCCCGCCGCCCACCACCAGCAGGTCGCGCACCTCAGGCGCGCGCGCCCGCGAGGCGGCGGAACAGGTGCAGGTAGCGCCAGTGCGGGCGCGGCAGGCCGAGCAGGCTCGCCAGCCTCACCAGCCGCGGCATCGCCGGGTTGCGACTGTCGGCCGAGAACAGGAAGCGCGGATGGGCGCCGGCGAACCCGCGGAGCCTGGAGAGCGCGGGCTCGAGCGGCAGCGCGGGCGACAGGTAGAAGCGCGGCGCGAGCAGCGGATCGCCGGGCGGCACCTGTCCCTCGGCCGCCGCGATGGACTGCAGCCGCGTGCCGGGATAGACGCGCAGCCCCACGGTCATGTAGACGGCGTCGCCTCGCGCCAGCCGCCCGGCCGCGAACCGCAGCGTCTCCTCCAGCGTCTCCACCGTCTCGCCGGGGCCGCCCGCGAGGAAGATCCACAGCACCCGGATGCCCGCCCTGTCCGCCTGCGCGGCGCAGGCGTGAAGCCGCGCCGAGTCGAATCCCTTGTCGAGCCGTTCCAGCACCGGATCGGAGGCGCTCTCGGCGGTGATGCCGAGCCAGCGGAACCCGGCCCGCCGCATCGCCGCGAACAGCTCGGGCGGCGAGACGGCGGGCGTGAAGTTCGTCGTGTCCACGCCGACCCTCGTCCGGCGGCGCGCCAGCTCCTCGGCGACCGCGACGGCGTGGTGGAGCGGGCTGTTGAACGTGGAGTCGACGAAGTCCACGCGCCGGACGCCGTGGCGTGCCAGCGCCGCGATCTCGTCGACCACGGCGCGCGGACTGCGCAGCCGGTAGCCCTTGCCCTCGACGTTGAGATAGGTGCAGTAGACGCAGCCGAATACGCAGCCGCGCTTGGTCTGGACCGGCACCGTCGCTCCGTGGCGCCGGTAGCGCGCGAGGTCCGTCCAGCGCCACGGCTCCGGCGGCGGCAGCGCGTCGAGGTCGGCCGGCGGCGCGGGCGGCGCGCAGCGGGTGGCGCCGCGCCAGGCGACCCCGGGCAGCGGCGCTCCGGTGTCGCCCGAGGTCACGGCCTCGCACAGCAGCGGGGCCACCGCCTCGCCGTCGCCGGCGACGCCGGCGTCGAGGCCGAGCGCTTCGACCAGGGCGACCGGCGCGACGCCGAACGCGGCGCCGCCTCCCACCACCGGCACGGCCCGCTCGCGCCGCACCACCTCCACCAGCCCCGCGGCCGCGGGCAGGTAGTGCTCGGTCGCGATCAGGTCGGAGTTGTCGATGTTGCGCACCGAGAACGCGACGACGTCGGGCGTGACGGTCGCGAGCGCGGCGCGCAGCGCATCGTCGCTCGCACGCGCGAAGCAGAGGTCGAGCGCGGTCACCTGCCAGCCCGAGCGCTCGAGCGACGAGGCGACGGCCGCCATGCCGTTCGGCACGCACGGCTGCGGCGACCGCTCGCGGTTGGTGTTCACCAGCAGGACCCGGGGACGCCCGCGCGCACTCCGAGTGGCGGGCGTCGTGGCGGCCTGGGGATCGATGGGATCGGCCTCGGATCAGGGTGGAACTGCTACACCGGAGCCGGCCGAAAGGACCGTGACCAGCGCGCCCACGAGCGTGGCGGAGAGGTTGACGGCGTCGTTGTTCATCCAGCGGACCCCGGAGGCGTGCTTCATCGGTGCGCCACAGCAGGAGTCGGCGCGCTCCGCGGTCCGGCCGCAGGTCGGGCAGCGGAACCGCGCCTGGACAAGGGCGCCCAGGAGGGAATCGGCGAGGCCTCCGGCGACGCCGCCGACGGCGACCCCGACGGCGGCCACGGGACGCACCAGCGCCAGGAGCGCCGCCGCCGCGGCGATGAACGTCGCTCCCGCCGCGCCGCCCGCGCTGCCGAGCCACGAGACCGCGCCCGAGGTCCCGGGGGCGACCGGCCGGCCGGTGGTGACGAGCCGGGGCGGACGCGCGCTCCGGCCCCCGATCTCGGTGGACCACGTGTCCGCCGCGGCGGCGGCGAGGGCGCCGGCGAAGGCGCTGGTCCACGCCGGATGGGTACGCGAGAGCAGGGCGGCGGCCGCGGCGACCCCGCCGTTCGCGGCCACCTGGACCGCACGACGGCCTCCGCCGCCGGGCGTGAGCAGGCTGGACGAGAGGAAGAAGGCCAGGAGCAGCGCAAGTCCGGCCGCTCCCGCGCCGAGCGTCACGGCGGCGCCGACGGCGAGCGCGGCGAGCGTCCCGCCGGGCGAGAGCCACGTCGTCACCGACGGTAGTTAGCCGGGCGCCGCCGGCCGGCGCAACGCGGGCGGTGGAATCGGCGCGCGCGCGACAGTATCTTGGCCCTCGCCGCCGTGACGAATCGCCGCCGGTTTCTCGCTCACAGCATCCTGCCGCTCGCCGTGCTCGAGGCGATGCGGCACCTCGACTCCCCGCGCGACGAGGACGCAGCCGAGTACGTGGCCGAGCACCTCCAGAAGCGCCTGGGTCTCTCCGACACGGTGGCGGCACAGATCGCCCGGTACGAGCTGGTCGTGCGCCGCGACCAGGGCGTCCCCCACGAGGAATTCGAGCAGATCCTGAGGCTGGCGGGCCGCCGCACCGACGCCACGCTGGTCTTCGCCGACGGCGGCCGCCGCGCGGCGCGGCGCGCGGTGGCGCGACTTTCGCTGCCCACCCGCTGGGCGGCGCGGCACCTGCCGGCGCTGGTGCGGCGGGTCGTCGGGTTCCGGGCGGCGCGGCGGTGCGCCGGCGAAGTGCTGGGCGCCAGCCTCGCGCGGTCGGGCCGCAGCGCCGTCGCGACCATCTCCGACCCGGTCTCGGTGCACGCGACGCCCGACGGCGCGGCGTGCGACTTCTACGCGGCTGCCCTCGCCGAGCTGCTGCGCCAGCTCGCCGGCTTCGACGGCGGCATGCACCACGCCGCCTGCCGGGCGCGCGGAGACGCGCGCTGCGAGTGGCGCTCGACCGTCATCTCACGGAGGACGTTGTGAGTGTCGACGATGCCCTGACGCCCGCGGTCCTGGACCAGGTCCGCAAGATGCTGGCCGGCCTCAAGCTCGACGGCTGGCTGCTGTTCGACTTCCACGGCATGAACCCGGTGGCGACCCGCGTGCTCGGACTCGGCGGCCTCGCGACCCGGCGGCTGTTCGTGCTGTTGCCGGCCGCCGGCAAGCCGGTGGCACTGGCGCACAAGATCGAGCAGCACCGCGTCGCCGGCTTCCCCGGCGACGTGCGGACCTACGCGGCGTGGCGCGAGCTGGAGCAGGAGCTGGCGCGGCTGGTGGCCGGCAAGCGGCTGGCGATCGAGTACTCGGGCAAGGACGCCGTGCCGTACCTCGACCGCATCCCCGCCGGCGTGGTCGAGATGCTGCGCGGCGCCGGCGCCGAGGTCTTCTCCAGCTCGGAGCTGGTGACCGCGCTCGCCGCCCGCTGGACGCCGGACGAGCTGGCGAACCACCTGAAGGCCGCCGAGCAGCTGCGCGAGATCGCGCTCGCCGCGTTCGAGCAGGTGAAGGCCTGGTATGCGCACGGTCCCACGCCCACGGAGCAGGGGCTGCAGCGCTGGGTCATGGGCGCGTTCGAGCAGGCGGGCCTCGTGACCAACGAGCCGCCGATCGTCGCCGCCGGCGAGCACGCCGCGAACCCGCACCACGATCCCACGGCGATGTCCGACACGGTGATCGAGCGCGGCGGCGTGCTGCTCCTGGACCTGTGGGCCGGCACGGCGATCGACACCGTGTACGCGGACCAGACCTGGATGGCATACGTGGGCGGCGCCCCGCCCGGCGAGGTCGCCCACGTGTTCGACGTGGTCCGCGACGCGCGGGACCGGACCGTGGCCGTGCTGGCCGACAAGTGGCGCGAGGGATGGCCGGTCACCGGCGCGGACCTGGACGACGTGGCGCGGGGCGTGATCACCGCGGCGGGCCACGGCGCGCATTTCGTGCACCGCACCGGCCACTCGATCGATCGCGAGCTCCACGGCTCCGGCCCGCATCTCGACAACTACGAGACCCACGACGATCGCCGGCTGCTGGCGGGGGTCGGATTCTCGATCGAGCCGGGCATCTACATCCCGGGCCGGTTCGGCGTGCGGAGCGAGATCAACGTCTACCTGCGGGAGGGCGGTCCGCAGGTCACGCCGTCGGAGCCGCAGCAGGCGATCGTCGCGCTCGACGTCTAGAGCGGTCCCGGGGCGGGCCGGCGGACCGCCACGAAGCGCACCCTAGCGGCGCCGGGGACCGGGCGGTAACATAGGGCGCTTTTTTCGGGCGCAGGGCTGGAGTGCCGGGACGGAGGGGAACCGGTCGCGGCGGCACGCAGCGGCGAAAGGCGCGCCGTTCCGCCAACCTCCGGGGGCGTCCCCGGGGGTGGACACCCCCCGTTACCGTTCCTTGACACTCCCGAGCGGCGAGGAGCATATTGGCCGAGGTTATGGTTTGCCTCGCCTTACCAACGAGCGCATAGACCGGAACTGGTCGAACAGGATGTGTCGAAAGGAGGTGGCGTGTCGCTGCCACGTTCGTCTTTCGTATCCCTCGTGTTCACGCCTGTGGAGGTCTGCAATGACTGAACGTAGTCGCTGGGCCTTCTCTCGCCTCGCCCTCGTGGCGTCGGCCATAGCGGCCGTGGCGGTGTTCGGGGTCGGCAGCCTGCTGGCCCAGGGCACGTCCGGCAAGATCGAAGGCACGGTCAAGGACTCGGCCGGCGCTCCCATCGCGGGCGCGCAGGTACAGATCGTCGGGTCGGCGTTCCGCGCCGTCACCGATGAGAAGGGCTACTACTTCATCAACAACGTTCCCGCCGGCGTCGTCACGGTGCGGGCCCAGTTCATCGGGTTCGTGCCCAGCGAGGTGCGCGGGGTCCGGGTGCTCGCCGATCAGACGGGCGAAGTGAACCCGGTGCTGGCCGCTCACGCGGTCACCCTGACGGACATCAACGTCGTCGAGAACCAGAACCCGATCGTCCCGCGCGACCAGGTCACCAGCAAACCGACCATCCAGGGCGGCGAGATCGCCGCGCTGCCGGTCGATGCGGTGAGCCAGGTCCTGCGGCTCCAGCCGGGCGTGGTGGAGAGCAACCGCGGGTTGTCGATCCGCGGCAGCCGGCCGGGTGAGCAGGCGACGTACATCGACGGCGTGCTGGTCCGGAACTTCAACGGTGGATTCAGCGGCTCGTACGGCCGCTCGGGCCTGTCCACCAACATCGGATCGGCGTCGACGGTCGGCACCAACTCGCTGGAAGAGGCGTCGGTCACGACCGGCGCGACCGGCGCGGCCTACGGGCAGGCGCAGGGCGGCGTGGTGTCGCTGGTGACGCGGGCCGGCGGGCCGGAGTACCACGGCAGCATCAGCTACCAGACGGACAACGTGTCCGGGCAGGTCTACGGCACGGGGATGAACCGTATCGAGGCCTCGGTCGGCGGGCCGATCCCGTCGTTGAAGAACCTCACGTTCTTCGTCGGCACGACGCTGCAGGGCCAGCAGAACAGCCAGCGGCCGCTCGGCTCGCAGAATACGCCGCAGTGGCAGCTCGCCGGGTACTTCGACTCGGTGATGGTGCCGCTGAACCCGGGCAGCGTGACCTCCGACAGCCAGCTGGTGCGGCTGCCCAAGTTCACGCAGTACGCGAGCGGGTGCAGCGGCAACGCCGCGTTCATGGGTACCTGCCAGAGCACGCGGCTGCTGAACGCCAACAACGACCAGACGACGATCGACGGGAAGCTGCAGTACACGTACGGCACCGGCTCGCGGGTGTCGGCGAGCTATCACGTCGACCGCAACCAGGGGCTCAGCGGGCTCAACTACGACCCGGTGTCGCAGACGGGCAACTGGGCGCTCGCGCAGGTGCTGATCGGGAGCTGGACGCAGAACCTGTCCAGCTCGAGCGAGCACGCGCTGCAGCTGGACGCGGCCCTGAGCTGGCAGAAGGACCAGTACATCTTCGGCATCGTGCAGCCGAGCTGGATGGCGGACCACAACGATCCATTCGCGTGGTTCAACGCCAGCAGCATCCAGTTCCTCACGAACTTCAACACCTTCCCGATCAACGACCAGCTGATCGAGAACATGCGGCTGAACCGCTGCCGGGTGGCCGGTGAGGGCCAGGGCGGCGGGGTCGGCGGCTGCATCCCGTTCATCGACCGGAACGACCTGGCCGCGGCCAGCTCCTACCGGTTCAACCCCTACGGGGTGAACTCCAGCCAGTTCGCCATCCAGGGCATCGGCACGACGGCGCCGCAGCTGACGCAGGAGACGCGGTTCACCGGTCGGGCGAACATCGACTGGCAGGCCAACCGGTACAACCGTATCCAGGCGGGCTTCGACTTCACGAACTTCAAGGATCTGGCCTGGGGTGCGAACCTCGTGAACCAGATCTTCATGGACGCGTACATCGACTCGCCGAAGACGCTGGGCCTGTACGGCTCGGACCGGCTCGACCTCGGCGACGTCGTCGTGGACCTGCAGCTGCGCTACGACCGGATGGACACGGGCATTCTGTATCCGCGCGTGCCCGGCCGGGTCTTCACCGATCCGCTGCGGTCCAGCGCGCTGACGCTGGCCCAGAAGCTGGCCATCTCGTACAACGCGCAGGACAGCTCCATGGCGCGGGCGTGCGACGCGGCGCTGACCGCGGCCGACTCGTCGGCGCTGGCCACCTGCAACTACTTCAAGGCCAGCCCGCAGTCGACCCTGTCGCCGACCCTGCGCGTGTCGTTCCCGGTGACGGACCGCACGGGCTTCCGGCTGTCGTATTCGCACCAGGTGCAGACGCCGGACATGAGCCTGATGGCGACCAAGAGCAACTCCGACATCGCGAACACGAACCTGAACGACACCTGGGGCCGGCCGCTGGGCTTCGGGAAGACGATCATGTTCGAGTTCGGCGTTCGGCACGCCTTCAGCGACGACATGGTCCTCGACGTCTCGGCGTACAACAAGGACAACGTCTCCGAGATCGCGGGCCGGACGATCAACATCTACGACCCGTTCATCGGCGGGCCGCCGAACACGACCAACGAGTCGATCAACCTGTACACCAACCAGGACTTCGGGAACGTCCGCGGCGTGGACATCCGGCTGGATCGCCGCTTCGGCTCGATCTTCCAGGGGACGATCTCGTACACGTACCAGACGGCCAAGAGCACCGGCTCGGATCCGCAGGCGTACCTCAACACCCTGGCCCGCGTGAACAGCGCGGTGACGGGCCTGCGGCTGCCTCCGCCCCAGGCGATCCTGACCACGGCGGACAACCGGACGCACACGGTCGCGGGTAACCTGGCCGCGAGCTTCCCGAACGGCTGGAACAAGGGCACCGTGCTCGGCAGCATCCTCGAGAACACGGGCATCTACGCCACCTTCCGGTTCGCCAGCGGGCTGGCCTACACGCTGATGCAGAACGGCGGCCTCGGCGCGCTGGGGCCGGGCAACGGGTTCGGGTTGAGCGGCAATCCGCTGGAGCCGATCAACACCTCCACGATGCCGTGGATCAAGAACGTGGACCTGCGGATCACCCGCGGGTTCCGGCTGGTCGGCAAGGACGTGTCGGTGTTCGCCGACTTCCGCAACCTGTTCAACTGGAAGAACCTGACGGCGATCTTCGCCGAGACCGGCGACGTGGTGAACGCGCTGTACCAGACCAACACCGTGTTGCCGCAGGTGTCGAGCCTGACGCAGGACGCCGGGAACCTGTGGGTGACCAAGCCGGTCACCGTGAACGGCGTCACCACCACGCAGACCGGGGTGGATCTGAGCGATTGCAGCAAGTACCCGTACGGGGGTGGCGGCATTCGCGGACCGGTCGACTGCCTGATGCTGCAGCAGGTCGAGATGCGGTACGGCAACGGCGACCAGTTCTTCAGCACGTCGGAAATCAACAACGCGTTCAACGCATGGTATGAGCGCTTCCACGGGCCGCAGACGCTGAACGGCCCCGGGTTCGACATGCGTCTTGGTTTCGAGTTCAACTTCTAGCTCGGGACGGCCTGCGGCGCCTCGCTATCGGGCGAGGCGCCGCGGGCGCAACGTTCAAGGAGTCCGCATGCAATCGAGAGTGCTACAGCGTTTGGCGGTGGCGGCGGTCCTGGTCCTCGGGACGGGTGTCTCGGTCGTCTCCACGGCCGCGGCCCGGCCGTCGCGCCCGTTGACGCGGGCCGCGCGCGGCGGGTTCAACCTGTTCCAGGGATCGGTCGGCCTGCGGCTGCACGCCAACCGCGTCGACTGCAACTGGCTCACGAACTACGGCAACCAGTGCGTGAACCCGTACGGGTCCGGCACGATCGAGGCGGGGTTCTGGCCGAACGGCTCGCCGGACAACTACATCTTCAACAGCGGCCTGCAGATCGCCGGCACCGTGTGCTACGGCATCGGGTGCGCGGGGACCGGCCCGTGGGCCGGGGACACCGTCGGCACGTTCTTCATGGACGCGCGCGGTGACCAGCGGCAGGGCGCGGCCGTCACGAACATCTACGACGGCCTCAATGCCGACGACGTCGCCGCCTGGCCGACGGCGGCGTACGTCAACGACCCGACCCTGTACAACGCGGCGCTCCTGGGCAGGAGGACCATCTCCCAGGAGGACAGCTGGGTGCGCTACTGGGACGGCGACGCCTCGCTGTCGACCGGCCGCAAGCACGCGATGGGCGTGCTGGTCGAGCAGCGCGGGCTGCTGTGGAACTACCCGTCCGGGAACGAGGACATTCTCTACTTCCTCTTCCGGTTCATCAACATCACGTCCACCAACTCGGCGGACTACCAGAACCTCCTCGGGGCGGGCTACAGCCAGAACGACATCACCGGCCCCGGCGGCGTTCTCTCGATCGCGCAGGACTTCCACGATCGGGCGCAGGCCGCCTACGGTGTGAACCTGCCGGCCAGCGGCTTCACGTTCCACAACATGTTCGCGGCCTTCTACCAGGACGCGGACGAGGGGAACGCGAGCTACAACTACTCGCAGGCGGTGCTGCCGTTCTCGCTGGTGTCGGTGATGAAGTCCGACTTCCACGAGCCGCTGTGGCAGTATCCGGCCAACATCTTCAGCGATCCGTTCTATCCCGCCCCGGGGTTCGAGGCGGCGAAGTACTTGAAGAGCCCGATCAACCCGGCCACGAACCGGCAGTTCGGCATCAGCATGTGGAGCAACACCTGCAACGGGTGCGGGCTGATGAACGACCCGGTCGGCGTGAGCCAGATGTACCGGTTCCTGTCCGGCCACGTGACGCCGGCGCTCGGCGACGGCGTCTGCAACTCGGACCCGATCAAGCTGCACACCTGCGCCTCGCTGCAGTCGTACGCCGACACGCGCTTCTTCGAATCGTCGGGGCCGTTCGACCTGCAGCCCGGGCAGTCTTCGGTCATCGTGGTGGCCCTGGTCTTCGCCGCGCCGGTGCACAAGTTCGCGCAGACGACGAACGGGATCTACGCGATGCCGGCGGGCCAGCTCGAAACGTATCTGCCGGTCAGCAGCACGCAGCTCAACACCTACCTGCCTGGCTTCCCGGCGCAGCCCGAGACGCTGGCGGTGGTCGGGACGGCCAGCGGCACGCGGGTCTGCACCACCAACTGCACCTCGGCGGCGACCATCCGGGAGCCGGTCGAGCGGGCCATGGGCTGGGGCCAGTTCAGCGACCTCAACAACGACGGCATCATCGAGCAGTCGGAGGTCCAGGTCGTTCCGCGGTCGCTGCTGTCGAAGGCGCTCACGGCGCAGGCCATCTTCGACAACAAGTTCCTCCTCCCGTTCGCGCCCGAGGCGCCGCCGTTCTTCCTGGTGCCCGGCGACGGGAGCGTCACGGTCGTCTGGCAGAAGTCGGCGACCGAGAACCCGACGTGCAGCGTGCCGCCGTGCGGCGATCCGTACTACCAGGTCGCCAAGAGCCTGTTCGAGGCTGACGGCGTCACCCCGAACGCGCTGTACGACCCGAACTATCGCCAGTTCGACGTGCAGGGCTACCGGATCTGGCGGGGCCGGACCGCGTCCGAGATGCAGGTGGTCGCGCAGTTCGACTACGCCGGGGTCACGACGCCCGACAAGACGGGCCAGTTCTACGATCCGAACGTGTACGGCAACCAGTGCGCGCCGGAGCTCGGCGTCACCGCCAGCTGCCCGGTGGCCTTCAAGCCCGACGGCAGCGGTCCGAGCTACGCGTACCCCCTGGTCGGGAACGTCATCCAGATCCCGCCCGGCGGGCGCGTAGAGCTGACCAACGGGAACATCCTGATCATCAACGCCGACACGGCGGTCACCGGCGGCGGCACGGGCTATCCCGCCCTCGTCGGCAGCGGCGTGCCGTTCGCGTACAAGGACACCGGCGTGCTGGACGGGGTCCAGTACTTCTATGCGGTGACCGCGTTCGACATCAACAGCGTCAAGTCGGGCCCGTCGTCCCTCGAGTCGTCGAGGACGGCGACCAGCGTCACTCCACGGGCGGCGTCCGGCCAGGAGACCGCCGGCTCGCTCGGCGCGACCCAGATCATCGGGGCGGACGGCAACCCGGTCACGGGCACGACGCCGACGCTCAACGCGACCACCGGCGAGTTCAGCGGCCCGATGCCGCCCGCCAGCGGGATCGGCTTGGGCTTCGTCGCCTTCGTGCCGCAGATCGTGAACAGCGGCAACCTGTCGGTGACGATCGACTCCGTGATCCCCGCCGACGGCTTCAACAGCGCGCCGGGCACGGTGTACTACACGACTTCCTCGGCGCTCGGGACGTTCCACAAGACGGTCTCGGTGCTGGTCGACTACACCAACGTCACCGGCGCGACCGGCGGGCCGTTCCCGGCCCTCAACGGCGTGCAGGCGAAGTCCGCCCGCTACGGCGGCGACTCCACCTTCACGATGTACGGCAACCTGCAGCTGAGCTGGCCGGGCGCCTGGGACGTCACGAACTGGGGCCGCGGCTCGGCGAACAGCTATCCGTCGGGCAACAACGGATACAACGGGCCGCGTTGGTGGGTGGGTGCGGCGAACGAGAACACCGCGAACCCGAACGGCGGAAAGTGTCATCCGGGAGTCGGCACCTGCGGGACCTCGACGCCGATCCCCAACCTGGCCCAGACGGCAGGCAGCCTCGGTTCGGGCGTGCAGGTGATGCACATCGAGGGCTACGAGACCGCACCGAGCCAGCCGCTGCGGCAGCTCGAGGGGGCCACGTCGTATCTGGCCCGCGCGGCCGACTTCAAGGTGTACTGGGGCAGCACCGCTGGGAAGCCGGACTCGGTGGTCGACGTGTCCGACCACGTGCCGGTGAAGTTCAGCAAGGTGCTGCGGGGGACGTACGGGTTCCTGAACGACTCGTCGTTCACGGGCACGAACGTCACCTCCGGGGACGGCAACAACGCCACACTGACCTGGCAGGACGTCTTCTGCGTCGCCCCGATCCCCAGCTTCGGCGGGGGCTCGATGAGCAACGCACAGGCGTGCGGCGGGACGGCGGCGACGATTCCGGCGTTCCTGATGGACCATGCGCTGCTGCAGCCGGTGGTGTTCGGCAGCTCGGCGTACGGGGCGGCGGCACCGGCGGCGACCGGCAACGGGTTCATCTTCTACATCGCCGGGCAGTTCTTCCTGATGCAGATGGCGGCGCTGCCGACGGCCGGAACGGTGTGGAACCTCCGCACCTACAGCGGCAGCATCACCGGCTCACCGGGCAGCTTCGCCCTTGCGGCGCAGGCCAGCCCGCCATGGGTCCCGGGCCTGAAGGTCCAGGTGTCGTTCCAGGGCTCGGTGGCGACGACCACGACGTCGGACTCCGCGTTCGCCGCGATTCACACGGTGCCGGATCCGTACTACGTGACCAACGCGCTGGAGACCTCGGCGAACAACAAGGTGCTGCGGTTCGTCAACCTGCCGAGCCAGTGCATCGTGCGGATCTACAGCGTGAGCGGCATCCTGATCCGGGTGCTGACCCACAACGATCCGACCAACGGCGGCGATCTGACCTGGGATCTCCGTAACCGGAACAACCAGTTCGTGGCCAGCGGCGTGTACTTCTACCACATCGAAGCGGCCGATGGCCGTACCAAGGTCGGCCGGTTCACCGTGGTCAACTACGCTCAGTAAAACGTCCCGAAGCGGGCCGGGGCCTCGCGCCCCGGCCCGCGCGGAGGTTCGCATGCGTAATCGTTTCGTTCTGATTGGCGTCGCGCTGCTGGCGGTCGCGCTGGTTCCGGGCCGCGAGGTGCTGGCCCAGGGGCCGACGTGCGGCGGTACCGTGTCGTCGTGCGGCCAGATCCCGTCCAACAACACCGGCTACGGGACCACGGCGGCGGAGTTCCTGATGCTGGCTCCGTCGGCACGCGGCACGGCGCTCGGCGGTTCGTTCGCCGCGCTGACGACCGACGTCTCGGCGGTGTATTACAACCCCGCCGGCCTGTCGCAGATGGATCACGCGGGTCTGATGGCGTCCACGATGAACTACATCGCGGGCACCAAGTACGCCTGGGCGGCCGTGGGCTTCCCGATGAGCGGTGGCGCGCGGGCGATCGGCGTTTCGGTGGCGAACTTCGGCTTCAGCAGCCAGCCGGTGTACACCGTCGACGACCCGAACGGTCTGACCGGCGACGTGTACTCGGTCAGCGAGACGGTGGCGGGGCTGACCTATTCGCAGCAGTTCTCCGACCGGTTCTCGGCCGGCCTGACGGCCAAGTTCATCAACGACCAGCTGGGCCGCGCCTCGGGTAGCGCCGTCGCGGTGGACTTCGGCACCAGCTTCCACGCGATGATCGGCGGCCGCCCCATCCGGGCCTCGTTCGTGATTCAGAACCTGGGGTCCACGCTCTCGCACAGCGGGCAGGCGCTCACGGTCCAGGTGGACCGGACCCCGCCGGCCGGGCAGCAGGACGTCCCGCAGGAGCCGGCCAACGCGCAGCTGTCCACCAAGGACTGGCCGCTGCCGGTGACGTTCCGGGTCGGTCTGGCGTACGACCTGTTCCAGACCACGGCGGGCCGGCTGTCGGTGCTGGGCGAGTTCACGCAGCCCAACAACAACAACCCCGGCTTTAATTTCGGCGGCGAGTACAACGTGTCGCTCGGCAGCAGCGGCTTCTCGATCGCGGGCCGCGCGAGCGTGACGTACTGGCCCGACAACAACCTCACGGCGAACCCGGACTCGGCCGGCTTCACTAGCACCGCCGGCGGGACGAGCCAGTACCGGATGTCGGCCGGTGGCGGCATCTACTACCGGCCCGGGTCGTCCGGCTTCGGGGTGGGCATCGATTACGCGTACCGGAACATGGGGCTCCTCGGAGGCGTGAACATGCTCTCCGTGGGGTTCACCTGGTAGGCTGACCAACAAACGCGGGAGACCGGGGAGCGCTGGACTCCCCGGCCTCCTGGCTGGCAGGTCTTGATGAGGAAGGTGAAGGCGGCGTTGGCATCGGCAGGCCTGTTGCTGGCCGCGCCGGCGCCGGGTGCACAGGGCGGCGATCAGCCGCTGACGGTCAGCGCGGTGCGGTTCTACTCTCCCGCCAGCGCGACCACGACAATCGAAGGGGTCTGTGAGGTGAGCCTCGGCGCCGTCGCGCCGGGCGCCGCGCAGATGGCGCGGTACCGGATCGAGATCCAGGTGAACGACAGTTCCGGCCTGGAGCTCCAGCGCGACGGATGGGACAGGGAGGTGCCCGCGGCGGTCGCGCGGGCGCCGCGCGCGACGGCCGTGGAGACGTTCGGCTTCCGGGCCGCGCCCGGCCGGTATCGGGTGCTGGTGCGCGCGATCCCTGCCGGCGGCAGGGCGTTCGAGCGGGCGATGGATGTGAGTGCGTTCGCCGCCCGTCCTCCGCTGTCGGACCTGCTGGTGGCGACGTCGGTGCGAACCGCGTCGGACACCGTGGCGGCGGCCGCCGGGGAGATCCAGCGGGCGGGTCTGCTGCTGCGGACGGCGCCGATGCCGCAGCTGTCGCCCGCGGAGGCGAGCCTGTCGTACTACGCCGAGGTCTATCCGTGGCCCGGGGCCCCGCTGGAGGGCCGTCTGAGCGTGGCGATTCTGGGCCCGGGGCGGCGCAGCATCGTGCGAACGGCGCCCGCGGCCGTGCGGTTCGCGGCCGAGGGCGGGGTGACCAAGGGCTCGCTGGACGTCACGGGGCTTCCCCCCGGGCCGTACGTGCTGCAGCTCCAGGTGTCGCTGGGAGACAGCACGGTCGAGCGCGAGGCGCCGTTCGTGATGGGGGTCGAGCGCGAGGCGCCGAGCGTTCCCGTCGTCGAGACCGGGGACCGGTTCGACGCCAGCACCGAGGCGGGCCTCGATTCGATGTACGCCCCCTTGGTCTACTTGCTGGAGGCGGGCGAGCAGGGCGTGTACGAGCAGCTCTCGGTGGACGGCAAGCGCAGGTTCCTGCGCGAGTTCTGGGCGAAGCGGGATCCGACGCACGGCGCCGGCGCCAACACCGTGATGGACCAGTTCTACGGGCTGGTGGGCTTCGCCAACGAGACGTTCCGCGAGGGCGGCGCCGCGCAGATACCGGGTTGGCGCACGGATCGCGGAAGGGTGTTTCTCCGCAACGGGAGGTGGGACGAGATTCTGCGGCGGCCGATGGCATCGCCGCTGCCGTATGAGGTCTGGAAGTACACGCGGGGTCGTCAGCGGTACTACGTGTTCGTGGACCAGTCGGGCCTCGGACACTACCAGCTGATCGGCACCAGCGACCGACAGGAACAGGGGCTTCCCAACTGGCCGCAGTTGCTGGGGAGCGAGAACTATACGGACGTAGCGCGGTTCCTCGGCATCACCACGCTCGAGGTTCCGCAGTAAGCAGGGTGGTGCGCGGTAGAAATCACGCTACTTGAGCGCGAGGGTAATCATGAAGCGTCAAAGTCTGGTTCTGCTTGCGGTGGCGATCGTGGCAGCCGGCGCCGCGGGCTGCTTCAAGGATCCGGTGAGCAGCCTGAGGACCGGCCCGACCATCCTGAGCGTGGATCACGCGGCGGTCCTGGTACGCACGGGCGACAGCACTGCCGTGACCGCCACCATCCTCGACAACGGCGGGAACGTCCTGCCGGAGACGGACGCGACCTGGACGTCGGCCGATCCGACCATGGCCGTGGTCGACAAGGACACGACCGTCATTCCCGGCAGCTACCTGAGCCGGGCCTTCATCCGCGGCGTCAAGACGCTCGGCGGGTGGACCAGCGTGATCGTGACCACGCGCGGCCTGGCGGACACGATCCGCGTGGCCGTCATCCCGGCCAAGATCGATCCGACGCTGGTGACGTATGCCGGCCCGACCCTGACGGACACGGTCGTGTATCCGGCCTCGACCCTGCCGCCGATCACGCCGGCGAAGCCGGTGCAGTACACGGCGAAGGACACGCTGCTGCTCGCGGGGACCAGCATCATGGTCTTCGACACGTCGAAGGTCACGGTTCAGGTGACGACCGCGGCCGGCGCGTCGACCGGGCTGATCGTGTACAAGACGCCGTCGCAGTTGAAGGTCATCTTCGAGGCGGGGACGGCCGGGCAGCTGCTGGTTCGGCACTGGCTGCTCACGCCGGGCAACCCGGCCATCGGGACCATCCAGGTCGACACGCTGTTCGGTGACAGCGTGGCGGTCGCGCCGTGGCGCATCGGCCCGGCGGCGTTCGGGGCCAGCGCCTCCGCGGCCCTGGGCGTCGTGACCGTCACGGCGGGCACCGGCATGACGTTCAACGCCGGCACGTCGGCCGGCTTCAGCGGCAATACCGCGATCATCATCGGGCAGAACGCGACGACGCTGACGCTGCTCTCGCCGGTGAACGACACCGGCCCGGTGACGCTCTACAACGTCCCCATGACCGCCAGCGGCACGGGCGTGGCCAGCATCACGTTCGACTCGCTTCAGAGCAATTCCGCCAAGTTCATCCTGCCGGCCGCGGTGCTGCTGCCGGCGAACTACGCGTTCTCGCCGAACAACGCGAAACTCGGCGACACGGTGACCCTGACGGCGCCAGCGGGGATGTCCTTCAGCGCCACGTCGCGCGTGATCCTGGGCAACCCGATCAGCACCAGCGACACCGCCTGGGTGGTGTCGCAGACCGCCGGGACGATGAAGGTGTTGCCGAAGCGGGGCGGCAGTGGACCGATCACGGTCACCAACCTCGGGCTGGCTTCTCCGCCCCCCGGGCCGATCCCGTTCCCGCTGGCCACCGCGGGCAACGTCACCATCGACAGCGTTAACACGGACTTCACGGTCGGGCAGACGCAGGGGACGGCCGTAGCCCTGACGATCCCGGCGAACGACACCCTCATCACGTATCTGACGGCCCTGCCGGGCGCGTCGCACGGCGGCTTCGCCCAGTCCTACACGACGTTCACGACCACGGCGGCCCATACGATCTTTGCTTCGGCCGCCTGGTTCGGCAGCGGCAACCCGTACAGCACGGGCGTCAACACGGGCACCTACACGGAGGACCTCGACCTCCTGCTCTGCAACGCGGCCACGCCGTGCGACGAGTCGGGCGCGGACCTCGGCGGCTTCGCAGGGGCCACGACGTCGCAGCCGCAGAGCGTCAACGTGGCCGCGCTTCCGGCGGCCCAGTACTGGATCAACGTCGCCGGGTTCAACGTCGGCTATTCGATCGTCTACCAGCTGACGGTGATCCTGCAGTAGCACGTCGGCGCGGGAAGGAAGCGCACGACGCCCCCCGGCTCCGGCCGGGGGGCGTCGTGTCTTGTGCGGTGGCCCGTCCGCGGCCCGGTCAGGTTCCGCCATCCGAGCCCCCCCTCCGGCGGCGCTCCCGCCGCTGGTGCAGGACCACGCCCACGACGATGAGTCCGAGGGCCACGGGCATCAAGGCGAGCAGCGCCCCGGTCCAGAACATCGTCTTCATCAGCCGGCCGTGGGACATGTCCTGCGCCCACGCCGGGGGGGCCAGCGCTAGGAGAAGAGCCGGTAGAGCAGCAGGTAGACGACGACCCCGGTAACCGAGACGTACAGCCATAGGGGGAGCGTCCAGCGCGCCAGGCGCCGATGGGTGGGATGCCGCGACCACAGCCCGAGGTACGCGGTCGTCAGGGCCAGCGGCACGACCGCCGCCGCCAGCACCGTGTGCGAGAGCAGGATAGCGAGGTAGACGGGTCGAATCCAGCCCCGGCCCGCGAAGTGCTTGACGCCCGCGTGCGCGTGGTACCAGACGTAGGAGGCGAGAAAGACCGCCGACACGCCGAGCGCCGATAGCATGCAGGTCTTGTGAGCGAGCGTCCACCGGCGCCGGATCGTCACGTATCCCACGGACAGGAGAACCGCCGTCGCCGCGTTCAGCGTCGCGTTGACGGCCGGCAGGTCCTCCGTGGCGATCACCGCGAGGGCCGGCGAGCGGCGACCCAGGTGGCCGCGGCGAAGGCGACGACGGCGCACGCGGAGGTGACGCCGAGCGAAAGCGCGAATCCCGGTCCCGCGGCCCCGCCCGCCGAAAGCGCGCGCCGGAGGGCGGCGACGCCGTAGGAGAGGGGATTCACCCGCATCACCGTGCCGAGCCATCCCGGCGCACCTTGCGCCGGGAACAGCGTCCCGGCCAGCAGCCACATCGGGACCAGGAACAGGTTCATGATCGCGTGGAAGCCCTGGGTCGAGTCGAGCCACCAGGCGATGGCGGCGGCGAGCGCGGTGAGGGCGAAGGCCAGGAGGAACAGCACGACGGCGAGCACGGCCACCGCACCGGCCGACGAGGGCCTCAGCCCGACGGCCGGTCCCAGCGCGAGGAACAGCGCACTCTGGAGCACGGCGAGGGTCGTGCCGCCCAGCACCTTGCCCAGCACCACGCTCGCCCGCGGAACCGGCGCGACCAGCACGGCCTGCAGGAATCCCTCTCTCCGGTCCTCGATGATCGAGATCTCGGAGAAGATGGCGGTGAACAGCAGGATGAGGATCACGACGCCGGGAAAGAAATAGGCCAGGTAGCTCGTGCCGGCCGAGCCGCCGGGCACGCGGAAGGAGGGTCCGAGTCCCGTTCCGATGAGGAGCCAGAACAGCACCGGCGGCGCCAGGGCGCCCACCACGCGGCTCGGCTGCCGGTAGAACCGGACCAGCTCGCGTTGCCAGAGCGTGAGGACGGCCCAGCCGAAGCGGCTCACGTGTCCGGCCCCTGGTCCGCGTGGAAGTGACGCCCCGTGCGGTGCACAAATACGTCGTCCAGCGTCGGCTTGCCCAGCGTCAGGCCACGGATCGCGTCCGGGAACGCCTCCACCAGGCGCGGCACCAGCTCGTGACCGCGGGCGAGCTCGATGCGCACCGCCCCCTCGACGACCGCCGGACTGCAGCCGAACCGTTCGGCCACCGCCGCGGCCAGCCGCTCCGGCTCCGCCGTCTGCACGGTGACTACGTCCCCGCCGATCTCCGCCTTCAGCGCGGCAGGCGCGCCGAGGGCGACCAGGCGGCCCTCGTCCAGCAGTGCGATCCGGTCCGCCCGCTCGGCCTCGTCCAGGAGATGAGTGGTGAGGATCGCCGTGGCTCCGGTCTCGCGGCGCACGGCGTCGAAGTAGCTCCAGAAATCCCGCCGGGCCGAGGGATCGAGCCCGGTCGTCGGCTCGTCGAGCAGCAGGAGCCTGGGCCGGTGGAGCATTCCCTTGGCCAGCTCGACCCGTCGCGCGAGGCCGCCGGAGAGGCGCTCCACTCGCTCCCGCGCGCGCTCGGCCAGCCCGACCCGCTCCAAGGCCGTCGCGATCCGCTGCTCGAGCTCCCGGCCCCGCAGGCCGTACAGGTGTCCCTGGTGACGGAGGTTCTCGGCGGGGGTGAGCTTCCGGTCCAGGCTCGGGGACTGGAACACCACCCCGATCTCCCTTCTGGCGCGCCATGGCTGCCGCACGACGTCGGCCCCGAAGATCGAGACCGAGCCGCCGCCCGGCAGCAGGGCGGTCGTGAGGATCCGGAACAGCGTGGTCTTGCCGCTGCCGTTGGGGCCGAGCAGCGCGACCAGCTCGCGCTGCGCGACGTCCAGGGAGACGCCGCCGAGCGCCACGCGCTCGGCGAAACGGTGCCGCAGATCGTGAATGCTGACCGCGGGACCGGTCAGGCCAGGGCCATCAGCGTGCACAGCACGGGGAGGTAAAGCAGCGAGAAACGGAACAGGCCGGTGGCCCGTGCGTGGTCCCGCGGGCTGATCGCGAGCCGGACGCCGTAGTAGACGAACATCGCGCCGAGGGCGAGCGCTCCGAAGAAGTAGACGGGGCCGGCGATGCCGAGGGGCGTGGGAAGCAGGCTGACCACGAGCAGCGCGCAGGCATAGAGCACGGACTGCCGGCCGGTGCTGGCGCCGTCGGGGTCCTCGACCGGGAGCACGCGGAAGCCGGCACGCGCGTAGTCCTTGCGGTACAGCGCCGCCAGGGCGAGAAAGTGCGGCATCTGCCAGAAGAACAGGATGAGGAACAGCACCCAGGCGCCGGCGTCCAGACGGCTCCGCGCCGCCGCCCAGCCGATCATCGGCGGGATGGCGCCCGGGACCGCTCCGACCACCGTGGCCAGGGACGTGAGGCGCTTGAGCGGCGTGTAGACGAGGAGGTAGCTCACGGCCGTCAGCGCCGCCAGCGCTCCGGCGAGCCACCCCACGGTGACCACGAGGTACGACGTCCCCGCGACGCCCATCAGCGCGCCGAAGACAAGGCTCTCCCGCGGCGTCAGCCGGCCGGAGGGCAGCGGACGCCGGACGGTCCGCTTCATCAGTGCGTCCCGGTCCCGCTCGGCCCACTGGTTGAGGCTGCTCGCGGCCCCGGCGACGAGCGCCGTGCCGAGCAGCGCTCGCAGCAGCGGCAGCAGTTCCACCGAACCGCGGGCGGCGGCGAGATAGCCCACCAGGGCGGTGAGCACCACGTTGAAGGTGATCTCCGGCTTGGTGAGCGTGAAGAACGCCGCGAGGCGGCGGCGCGCCGGGTCGGGCACGAGCGTCGCGTCGCCGACGGTGACGCTCATGCGGCGAGGGTTCTGGCCGCGGAGTCGCCGCGATCAACGGGCCGCGGAGCGAGCAGCCGCCCCGCGCGGAGCGCGAGCACGAGGGAGGTGGCGAGCACCAGCGCACCCGACAGCACGTGGGTCGTGGTGGGCACGACGGCACGGCGCGTCCAGATGATCGCGGCACCCAGGTAGATCTGCCACGCCAGCAGCAGCGCCAGCAGCAGCGCCGGCCGGCGCAGGCCGGCGACGCGGCCGTGGCGGCGCATGACCGCCGCGACGGTCCAGATCGCCGAGGTCGCCGCCAGCAAAGCCCCGACCCGGTGCACCAGCTGGTAAACCACCAGCTCCGGAGTCGCCGCCGGCCACAGCCTCCCGAACGCGAGCGGAAAGTCGGGGATCGCGAGGCCCGCTCCCGTGTGCCGCACCAGCGCCCCGGCCAGGATCTGGAGGTACACGACCGCCACGGTCACCCGGCTCAAGGCGCGGACCGACGGACCGTCGCTCTCCTCGACCGGCTGGGCCGGCGCGAGCCAGCGCGGCGACGTCACCAGCGCGATGGTCACGGTGAGGCAGAAGAAGATCTCGGCGAGGCCGGCGTGCGCCACGGAGACGGCGACGGGCAGCCTCAGCAGGACGGTGATGCCGCCCAGGGCGCCCTGCAGCACGACGGCCACCAGGGCGGCGAGCCCCAGGCCGCGCACCCAGCGCCTGGGCTCCGCGCGCCACAGCCACACGGCCAGCACCACCGTCAGCAGGCCCACCGTCGCCGCCACCATCCGGTGGCCGTGCTCGAACAGCACGCCACCGGTCATGGCCGGGAACACCTTGCCGTACGACAGCGGCCAGTCGGGGACGGAGAGCGCCGAGCCGGTGCTCGTCACCAGCCCGCCGACGAACAGCAGCACGGCCGTGGCGCACGCCACCGCGACCGCGTACCGGTGGAGCCCGGGCCGGACGGCGTCCGGCCCGCTCACCTGCCCAGGAATCTCCGCAGGAACCTCAGGTAGACGGCGAAGCCGACGGCGAAGACCGCGAACGCGACGGACGAGGCCAGGCTCCAGGTGCTGCCGTTGCGCTGGTAGTCGTGCCATCCCCACACGGCGAAGAAGGCACAGAAGACGATCGCGGTGACGATCAGGACCTTGTGGAAATTGATCACGGACCCCGGAACCCGTGCATGACGCCCACCACGAGTATAACCGCCAGGGGGAGCGGCGCCAGCACCACGTACAGCAGCCGTTTGGGCTCGAACCTGAGGTGCATGAAGTACAAGGCCACCAGCATCGCCTTCCACAGGGCCAGGAACACCAGCGACACGACCGTGAGGCGCCGCGGCAGGTGGAGGTACACCACCGCGACCTCCACGACCGTGAGGACGGCGAGCGCCGCCCAGACGGCGATGTAGTTCGGCGCCTTGTGCTCAGCCGTTTCCATGGTCCGTCCTCAGATCAGGTAGACGATGGTGAACAGGATGATCCAGACCAGGTCGACGAAGTGCCAGTACAGGCCGATGGTCTCGATGCCCTGGAACTTCCCGCCCGCGTACTTGCCGCGGAACGCGCGGATCGTCACCCAGATCATGCTCAGCACGCCGCAGGTGACGTGGAAGCCGTGGAAGCCGGTCATCGTGTAGAAGGTGGCGCCGAACAGGCCCGAGCCGGGCAGGAAGCCTTTCTCGACCAGGTGGTGGTACTCGAACGCCTGGACCGAGACGAAGGTCGCGCCGCCCACGACGGTGGCCAGCAGCCAGCGCTTGAGCCCCGCCTGGTCGTCCTTCACCGCGGCGGCGTAGGCTTTCACCATCGACACCGACGAGCAGATGAGGATAAACGTGTTCACGGCCGTGACCGGGATCGCCAGGACGGTGCGCGGCTCCGGCCACTCGGCGCCGGTGCCCCACCGCAGGATGATGTACGAGCCGATCAGCGCGGTGAAGAACATCACCTCGGAGACGAGAAAAACCCACATCCCCAGCTTCTGGGTGTGGACGCCGACGGCACCCTGGGCGCGCTCGCCGCCGACCATGCCGTGGGCCGCCGCGTGCGCCGTCATCGCCGGCCCTCCGGGACGGGAGGCAGCGGCTGGTTCACCGGCAGGTAGTCCTGCGCGGCGCCCGGCACGCTGAACTCGTAGGGGCCGTGGTACACCGTCGGCGTCGTCTCGAAGTTCCCGTGCGGCGGCGGCGAGGGCACCGTCCACTCGAGGCCGCAGTCGCGCCACGGGTTGATGTCGGCCTTCTTCCCGCGCGCCAGCGTCCGCACGATGTTCCACGCGAAGACCAGCTGCGCGAGGAACAGCGCGAACGCGCTCACCGAGATGAACACGTTGATCGGCTGCATCGGCCGCAGGTACTCGTACACGGTCGGATCGTAGATCCGGCGCATCTCCCCGCCGAGGCCGAGGATGTGCATCGGGAAGAAGGTCAGGTTGTAGAAGACGAAGGTCAGCGCGAAGTGGACCTTCCCGAGCCGCTCGTCGAGCTGCTTCCCGAACATCTTCGGGAACCAGAAGTAGATCCCCGCGTACACCGCGAACAGGCTGCCGCCGAACAGCACATAGTGGATGTGCGCCACGATGAAGTAGGTGCCGTGGATGTACATGTCCACCGGCGTCGAGGCCATGAAGATCCCCGACAGCCCGCCGATGATGAACATCGAGACGAAGGCGATGGCGTTGAGCATCGGGGTGGTGAAGTGGATGCTGCCGCGCCACATCGTGCCGAGCCAGTTGAACACCTTGATGGCCGACGGCACCGCGATCACGATGGTCGAGACCATGAAGGCGCTCGCCAGCGTGGGGTTCATTCCGCTCTGGAACATGTGGTGGCCCCAGACGATGAACCCGAGGAACGCGATGCCGATCATCGCCCAGACCATCGACGCGTACCCGAAGATCGGCTTCCTGGCTCCGTTGGCGATCACGTCCGAGGCGATGCCCATCGCCGGCAGGATCAGGATGTATACCTCGGGGTGGCCGAAGAACCAGAACAGGTGCTGCCACATCAGCGGCTGGCCGCCGCCCGCCGGCAGGTAGAAGTGCGTCCCGATCGTCTGGTCGAAGAACAGCATGATCACGGCCCCCGCCAGGACCGGGACGGCCAGGATCGCCAGCACCGCGGTGATGAACAGCGCCCAGACGGAGAGCGGGAGACGGAACCAGGTCATCCCCGGCGCACGGAGGTTGATCACCGTGGTGATGTAGTTGACCGATCCCAGCAGCGAGGAGGCGCCGAAAATCACGATGCTCAGGCACCACAGCTGCTGGCCGAGGTGCACGCCGGTGTAGTCGGGGCTGTTGGAGAGCGGCGCGTACACCGTCCACCCCGCCACCGACATGCCGCCCAGCACGAACAGGCTCGCCAGCATCAGGAGGCCGGACGGGATCATCAGCCAGAACGACCACATGTTGAGGCGTGGGAACGCCATGTCCGGCGCGCCGATCTTGAGCGGAATCAGATAATTGGCGAACACGCCCACCAGGAGCGGCATCACGGCGAAGAAGATCATGAAGGTGCCGTGCATCGTCACCAGGCCGATGTACGTCTTCGGCGACACGACGCCGCCGGGCGCCACGCCCTCCGGCAGCCAGCCACCCAGCGGCATCGGCTGGCCCGGGAACCCGAGCTGCCACCGGATCCCCATGGCGAGCAGTCCGCCCACCAGCAGGAAGAACAGGCTGAGGAAGAGAAACTGGATGCCGATGATCTTGTGGTCGGTCGAGAACACGTACTTGCGGACGAACGACCGGTCGTCGACGTGCAGGTGCCCCGGCAGGGCGGTCCCCGCGGCGGTCATTGGGCGCCCTTTCCATCAGTAGGAGGAGGCGTCGGGACGGCGGTGGCGGCGGAGGCCGCTGCCGAGTCGGCCGCCGACGCCTCACCCTGGCTCACCAGCCACGCCGCGTACTCCTGCGGCGTGTGCACGACCACCACGCCGCGCATCCGGTAGTGCCCGAGGCCGCACAGCTCGGAGCAGGCCATCTCGAACGTCCCGGTGCGCGTGGGCCGGATCCACATCCGGATCGTCATCCCGGGCACGAGGTCCTGCTTGAGGCGGAAGGCCGGAATGAACAGGCTGTGGACCACGTCGCGCGCCGTCAGCTCGAGCACGTAGTCGCGGTTCACCACCAGGTGGATCGAGTCCCTCTTCAGGAAGTCGTCGTCCGTCCCCAGCTTCCCGTCGGGACCCGGATAGGTCACGTGCCACTCGAACTGCTTGGCCTCGAGGCCGAGATGCGCCGCGTCCCGCGGATACGTGTCGGCGTCCTTGATCTTCGACCACAGCGGCTGGCTCACGAGGGCGAGCGTGACGAGGATGAGCGCCGGGATGGCCGTCCAGATGATCTCGGCCCTGGTGCTGCCTTCCACGTAGGTCGCGGTCCGGCCGCTCCGCTTGCGGTAGCGCACCAGGAACACCACGAGCGTCGCCTCCACCAGGACGAACACGGCGCCGGTGATGTAGAGGATGACGTAGAACAGCGAGTCGACCTTGCCGCCCACGCTGGACGCGTTGCCCGGGAACCACCAGTGCATCGAGGCTCTCTCCGCCGTGATCCAGGCCGCCCCATGACGGGGCCGGCCGCGGGGAAGAACGTTTGAGAGTGATTGTCGGTTCGAAAGACGGGGTGAAAAGTAACAGGCGGGCGTCCGGCTGTCATTGGGGGCGGAAGCCGTGGAGCGGTGCGGACTTCCGCCCCTCATGTTCGTCCGCGAACATGCCGGCGGATCGACGCTTGCGGGGGGCCGGGGCGCCCGGGTTATGTTGGCGCGTGACTCAAGCCTCCTTCCCCAAGGCGGTGCCGCGTCCCGACCGGGATGCCTGGGGCGAGCGCCTGCCGCGCACCCTCGGCCTGCTGAGCGCCGTCGCGGTGCTCGTGGGCTCGACCATCGGGAGCGGGATCTTCCGCACGCCGGCCTTGATCGCCGCCCGGGTGCCGGCCCCGGTCCCGATGCTCGGCGTGTGGGTCCTGGGCGGCGTGCTGGCCCTGTGCGGCGCGCTGACCTACGCCGAGCTGGCGGCCATGTACCCGCGCTCGGGAGGGCTGTTCGTGTACGTGCGCGAGGGGTTCGGCCGGATGCCGGCCTTCCTCCTCGGCTGGACCGAGCTGCTGGTGATCCGGGCGTCGGCCCTCGGCGCCACTTCCACGGTGTTCGCCGAGTACCTGTTGCGCTCGTTGGGCTTCAATCACGAGCTGCCCCGCTACGCGCCGGCGGTGCATCCGCTCGCGGCGGCGGCCATCGCCGTGACGGCCGTGTTCAACTACGTGGGTGTCGGCTGGAGCGCGCTGGTCCTGAACGCGACGACGGCGGCGAAGTACGGCGCCCTGATGCTGCTGGTGCTGGTGGCGTTCGCCGCCGGCCACGGCGACTTCCGCCACTTCGCGGGGCTCGCGGCGCCCGGCGGCGGCACGCTCGACGCGGGGCTGTTCGGTCTGGCGCTGGTGTCGGTGCTGTGGGCTTACGACGGGTTCGCCGACGTGTCGTTCGTCAGCGGGGAGGTGCGCAATCCGCAACGCAACCTGCCGAGGGCGCTGCTCCTCGGGACCGGGGCGGTCGTGGTGATCTACCTGCTGGTCAACGCCGCCTATCTCTACCTGATCCCGATCGGCGACATGGCGCACTCCCGGCTCGTGGCGGCCGATGCCGCGCAGCTCCTGGTGGGCCGGGTGGGCGTGGGGCTGGTCGCGGTGGTGGTGATGGTCTCGACGTTCGGAGGCCTGGCGGGTTCGATGCTGACGGGGCCGCGCATCTTCTTCGCGATGGCCGACGACCGGCTGTTCTTCGAGGGCGTGGCGCGCATCCACCCCCGGTTCAAGACGCCGTCGGTGGCCATCCTGCTCACGGCCGGCCTCGGGATCGCGTTCGTGCTGGCGCGGACGTTCGAGCAGCTGGCCGACACGTTCGTGCTCGCCCTGTGGCCGTTCTACGCACTGGGGGCGGCGGCGGTGTTCGTGCTTCGGCGGAGGCTGCCGCAGGCCGCCCGCCCGGTCAGGGTGTGGGGCTATCCGCTCCCGCCGATCCTGTTCCTCCTCGCGGCGGTGCTGATTCTCGGCAACGCCCTGGTCACGAATCTCGGCGGCTCGGCGCTCGCGTTCGGCGTGATCCTCACGGGCCTTCCGGCGTACTGGATCTGGTCGCGTGTCGCGGCCGGCCGGGCGGGCGCCGAGCCGCCGGGGCCTCCGTCCTAGGGCTCGGCCCGCCCGGGAAAGCTCCAGGCGGCCCGGCGCATCGATCCCACCAAACGAAGCCGCCCCCCTCGCGGGGGGCGGCCTCTTTCAACCTGCGACGTGCTGCCTGATCCCTAGTTCAGCAGGTAGCGGACGCCCAGCTGCAGCCGCCAGACGTCGTTCGTCGTCGCCGTGGTCTGGAACGACTTGGTGATCAGGTTCGAGCCGATGTTCTCCAGCTTGTAGGTCGCGGCGCCGGTGGCGTCCGTGCCCACGAAGATGAGCGGAGCCACCACGCCGGTGCCGGCGCTCGGCAGCGTCGAGACCTGGCCCAGGCCCCAGCTCTTGTTGAGCATGTTGGTGAAGTTCAGGATGTCGAGCCGGATCTGGATCCGGTTCTGCTGGCCCATGATCGCGCGGCCAACGTCCTGCGCGACGCTCAGATCGAGCCGCCACAGCATCGGATAGAAGACGGCGTTCTTCTGCGCGTACTGGCCGCGGTGCGAACTGAGGTACGAATCCTGGTTGATGAAGGCCGTGAACGCCGCCTGCTGCTGCTGGCGGGAATACACGGCCGTCGGCGACAGCGAGTCCTTCACGAAGTTCATCTGGCTCGTGTCGGCCGGGATCCAGATCAGGTCGTTGCCGCGCACGCCGTCGCCGTTCATGTCGCCGGCGTAGACGTAGCTCGTGTTCCCGTTGTTGTGGCCGTCGAGGAACAGGCTGATCGCGGTGTTGCCGAGGCCAAAGAAGTTACGGCTGTAGGTCAGCGCGGCGAACACGCGGTTCTTCGCCGAGTTCGCCGAGTAGCTGACGCCCGGATTGTTCGGATCGCCCGGGGTGGCGTTGGCGCTCCACGAGCCGTAGGCGATGGAGCCCGGATCCACGGTGTTCTTCGACACGCCGTAGCTGTAGCCGACCTTGAAGTACAGCCCGGAGGTGACCGGCCGCTCGAGCTGGAAGGTCAGCGTCGAGGAGTGGCCGACGCCCTCGTTGGTCAGCACCGTCGCGTCGCTCGCGACGGCCGTGTAGATCGTGTTCGCGTGCGGGTGCGTTGCGTTGTTCACCCAGCGCGGCCGGTTGTCGTACCCGACGTACGACGAGTCGGGCGCCGGCAGGTTGACGTTCTCGTACGCGATGCCGTTCACGTCCTTGGTGTACAGGAACTCGGCACCGGCCGTGAGGCCCAGCCACGGCAGCTTCCGGTCGATGGCGATGTTGCTGCGCCACACCTGCGGGAACTTGAAGTTCGGATCGGTCAGCGCCAGCTCAAACGACGAGGCCGGGGCGCCGGTGATGGCGCTCGCCGGCGGGGCGTAGGCGTACGGGTTCGGGTTGAACGGATAGGCCGTGGTGTTCTTCTGCTGGATGAAGCCCGTCAGCACGCCCGTGTTGCCCACCTGGTTCGAGATCCACACGTAGGCCGGACGGCCCGAGAACAGGCCCGTGCCGCCGCGGATCTGCGTGACGTGCTGGCCCTGCACGTCCCAGTTGATGCCCAGCCGCGGCGACAGCAGCGGATTCACCGGCGGCAGGCTGCCCGTGTTGTACTTGACCGGCGAGCCGTTGGCCGCGC
>DASPTN010000026.1:0-46201 GCA_035623395.1 Gemmatimonadales bacterium
AGCGCGGTCTGGCCGAGGTCGGCGACCTCCTCCTGCAGCATCTCGCTGTAGCCGATGATGGCGTTGAGCGGGGTGCGCAGCTCGTGGCTCATGCTGGCGAGGAACTGGCTCTTGGCGGTGTTCGCGGCCTCGGCGTCGCGCCGCGCCAGCAGCAGCTCGGTGATGTCGTGGTACAGTCCCATCACCCCCACGCGCTCCCCGGCCACCGTCACCGGCACGGCCAGCACCTCGACGTCCACCAGGGTGCCGTCCTTGCGCAGCCGCTGCCGCACGACCTTGACTGCGTGGTCGTCCGCCGCCTGGCGGGTGTACGCGACCGCCTCGCGGCGCATCTCCTCGGTGGTGATCAGCTGGTCGAGGTTGCGGCCCACCACCTCGGTCTCCGCGAAGCCGAACAGCCGCTCGAAGGCCGGGTTGCAGGACACGATGTTCTCGCCGGTGTCGAGCGCGACGATCGCCACCGGGTTGTTCTTGACCAGCTCCTCGAAGTACTGCTTCTGGTGCTGGGCCGCGCTGTAGAGCCGCGCGTTCTCGATCGCGATCGCCGCCTGCGGCGCGAACAGGTTCAGGAGCCGCAGGTCGCCGGGGCTGAACGCCTTGCGGGGGTCGGCGTGCCACACGCTGAGCGCGCCCACCAGCCGCCCGCGGATCAGCAGCGGCACCACCGCGACGGCGTGGGCCTCGACCTGCGCGTACTGCGCCGAGCGCCCGGCCCAGGTGCGGTAGTCCGGGATGATCAGCGGCTCGAGGGTGCGCGCGACGTGTCCCATCGCGCCCTCGCCCATCTTGAGCCGCGCGCCCGTCGCCACCGTGCCGGTGTTGTAGTTGGCGAGGATCACCAGCTCCTGCTTCGGCTCGTCGAAGATCGCCAGCTCCCCGCCCGCCACGCCGAGCAGGGCGGCGGCGCGCTCCAGCACCGCCTGGAACAGCTTCGACAGCTCCAGCTCGGCCGACAAGTCGGTCAGGGTGTCGAGCAGCGCCTGCTGCTCGTCGGCGCGCCGCCGCTCGGCCTCGAGCAGCTGCGCCTGGCGCCGCGCCAGCCGCGCGCGCGCGATGCCGATGCCGGCCTGGTTCGCCGCCGCGGTGAGGATCTCGAAGTCGTGGTTGTCGAACGCGTTGGGCTCGGTGCTCTCGACCGCCAGCACCCCGACCGGCTTGCCCTCGATCAGGATCGGGAGGTCCACCTCCGAGCCGCTGTTCAGCGCGGGCAGGTAGTGGGCGTCGCGGCTGACCTCGGGCGTGTAGTGCAGCTGGCCGTCGAGCAGCGGGCGCTCGCTGATGCCGTGGCCCGGCGGGATGCGCATGCTGGACGGCACGCCGGCCCAGCCGACGCTCGCGGCCAGCACCCGCTCGCCGCTCGCCGGATCGAGCATGAACACGCCGAGGAAGTCGTAGCCGAGCGCCTCGTCGTGCAGCCCCTGCACGACGGCGCGGCAGACGTCGCCCTCGCCCTGCGCCGCGGCGATCCCGGCCGAGAGGCGCAGCAGCGCCGACTGCCGGCGCGCGGTCGCACCGGCAATACGAGGACGCCCACGGCTTCGACGTGGCACCTTGCCCATAGCCGCTCGATCGTCTGTTCGGTGATTGGGGAACCGGACGGACAATACCCCGAACCGACTTGCGGGGCAACGCCTTATGCGGCGGCGCCCTCCGGCCGCGCGCCCCCTCCCGCCAGCACGGGGATCACGACCAGGATCGCGAGCGCGGTCGTGACCATGGCGCCCACGACGACGCGGGCCAGCGGCTGCTGCGCCTGGGCGCCGATCCCGGTGGACACGGCCGCCGGGAGCAGGCCGAGGCCGGCGGCCAGGCACGCCATGAGGATCGGCCGCAGCTCGAGCAGGGCCCCGCGCTCGACGAAGCCGCGCGGGCCGGGCGCCGGCTCCGCGCCGGCCGGCAGGTCCGGGCCGGCGCGGCCCCGCGCGGCGCCGCGTTCCACCCGCCGGATGCCCGAGAGGAACACGCAGCCGCCCAGGGTGCCGACGCCGAGCGCCGACGCGAATCCCACCGCGGCGGAGATGCTGAACGGCGTCCCGGTAGCGAGCAGGGACAGCACGCCGCCGATCGCGCCGAACGGCAGCACGGCGAGCACGATCAGGGCGTCGCGCCAGGAGTTGAACAGGGTGTACAGCAGGCCCAGGATGACCAGCAGGCTGATCGGGATCACGACCGCGAGCCGCCGCTCCTCGGTCTGGAGGCTCTGGTACTCCCCGGCCCACTCGTAGTAGTAGCCCGGCGGCAGGTGAACCGACGTGCGGAGCCTGGCCTGCACGTCCTGCACGGTGGACGCGAGATCCCGCCCCCGCACGCTGAACTTGATCGGGATGTACCGCTTCCCGTTCTCGCGGTAGATCATGAACGCCCCGGGCCTGAGCTCCACGCGCGCGACCTGGCCGAGCGGCACGCGGCGGCCGTCGGGCGTGGGCAGCAGGATGTCGCCGATGGCCTGCGGCGTCTGGCGGTCCTCCGGCGCGTAGCGCACCACGAAGTCGAAGCGCCGGTCGCCGAGCAGGATCTGCGTGGCGGCCTGCCCGCCGACCGCGGCCTGGACCGCGGCGTCGACGTCGGCGGCGCCCAGCCCGAGCCGCGCGCTGGCCTGCCGGTCGATCGTCACGGTGAGCTCCGGCTGGCCGGTCTCCTGGAAGACCGCGAGGTCCTGCACGCCGGGCGCCTGCGCCATCACGTCCCGGATCCGCCCCGCCTGCCGGGCCAGCACGTCGATGTCGGCGCCGAACAGCTTGAGCGAGTTCTCGCCCTTCACGCCCGACATCGCCTCCTCCACGTTGTCCTCGATGTTCTGCGAGAAGCCGAAGGCGATCCCGGGGTAGCGGCCCAGCGCGTCGTTCATGCGGCGGATCAGGCCGGACTTGCCGAGACCCGCCGGCCAGCGGCTCTCCGGCTCGAGCTGGACGTGGAACTCGATGTTGTTGAAGGTGACGACGTCGGTGCCGTCGTCGGGGCGGCCGACCTGCGAGACGACGTGTGTGACCGCGGGGAAGGCGGCCAGGGTGCGGCGCATCTGGTCCGCGAGGCGCGACGCGGACTCGAACGACGCGTCGATCGGCAGGGTCGCGCGCACCCACAGGTCGCCCTCCTCCAGCTTCGGCATGAACTGGCCGCCGACGAGCCGCGTCGCGGCCGCGGTCAGGGCGAGCGCCGCGACCGCGGTGCCGATCACCAGCCGGCGGCGCGCGAGCACGCGCGGCAGCAGGCGCGCGTACATCCGCTGCAGCCAGGCCACCAGCCGGGTGTCGCCGGAGGAGCCGGCCGGCCGCTCGGGAGTCCAGGACGCCAGCACCGGCGCGAACAGCAGTGCGAACAGCAGCGCGCCGGTGAGGGCGAAGCCGTAGGTCAGCGACATCGGCGCGAAGATCTTCCCCGGCACGCCCCGCATGGTGAACAACGGCAGGAACGCCACCAGGATCACCAGCGTCGAGAACAGCACCGGCCGCGCGGCCTCGGCGGTCGCGCGCGCGATCAGATCGAAGGACCGCTCGCCGGGCCGGTGCTCGCCGAGGGCGCGGTGGATGTTCTCCACCACCACCACCGCCGCCTCGACCAGGATCCCGAAGTCGATCGCGCCGATCGAGATCAGGTTGGCGGAAGCCCCGGTCGCGACCATCAGCCCGAAGGCGAACAGGACCGAGACCGGGATCGTGAGCGCGGTGATCAGCGAGATCCGGACGTCGCCGAGGAAGGCCAGCAGCAGGACGGTCACGAGCCCGAGCCCGACCACCACGAGGTGCCGCACGGTCCGGGTCGTCACCCGGATCAGGTCGGTGCGGTCGTAGATCGGGGTGAGCTTCATCCCCGGCGGCAGCAGCCCGCCGTTCAGGGCCGCCACCTTCTGGTGGATGAGGCGGAGCGCCGGGAGCGACTGCTCGCCCTTCTGCAGCAGCACGGTTCCCTTCACGATGTCGTCGTCGCCGTCCATGCCCACGCGGCCCAGCCGCGGCTGGTGGCCCTCGTGCACGTCGGCCACGTCGCCCAGGAAGACGGGCACGCCCCGGCGCTCGGCGACGACCACGGCCTTCATGTCGTCGAGCGTCTGCAGCAGCCCGACCCCGCGGACGTTGACGCTCTGGCTTCCCAGGGTCAGGTAGTTGCCGCCGACGTTCTCGTTGCCCGCGCCCACGGCGCCGAGGACCTGCGGGAGCGTGACGCCGTAGGCGAGCAGCTTGCGCGGGTCCACCTCGGCCTGGTACTGGCGCGTGGTGCCGCCGAACGTGGTGACGTCGAGGATGCCCGGCACCTGCTTCATCTCGCGCGTGACGTCCCAGGTCGAGACCGCGTTCAGCTCGTTCAGCGAGTAGCCCGGGCCGTCGAGGCGGTAGCGGTAGATCTCGCCGATCGTGGACCAGGGGGAGAGCTGCGGCGTCAGGCCGTCCGGGAGGCTCACCAGCTGCATCCGGTTGAGCGCCTCGGTGCGGTCCACGAAGTAGTCGGTGCCGTAGTCGAAGTACAGCTTGACGTCGCTCAGGCCGAAAATGCTGATCGAGCGCGTGTACTGGAGGCCGGGGATGCCGAACAGCGCGGTCTCGATCGGCACCGTGACCTGGCGCTCCATCTCCTCGGCGGACCACGCCGGGTTCTGGGTGATGAACTCCACCAGCGGGGGCGACGGGTCGGGGTACGCCTCGATGTCCAGCCGCACCAGCGCCCACACGCCGGCCACGAGCCAGGCGCCGAGGGCCACCATGGCGAGGGCCCGGTAGCGGAGCAGCAGCTGGACGAGCGCGGCCACGGGTCTAGGAGGCGGCGCCGGCCGCGCTCAGCAGCTCCGCTCCCTCCACGACCACGGTGTCGCCCGGCACCAGGCCGGAGGTGACCTCCACGCGGCCGCGGTCGGCCCAGGGCCCCAGCGTGACGGTCCGGTGCGCGAAGCGGCCGGGCGTCGTCTGGACGAGGACCCAGGCCGTGCCGTCCTCGTGCACGACCGCGGTGGCCGGCACGACCAGGGCGGACCGCGTGGCCCGCACCACGCCGATCGACGCGAACATCGCGGGCTTGAGCCGCAGGGCGGCGTTGGCCAGCTCGACCCGCACCTGCAGGGTCCGCGTCGTCGTGTCGACCACGCTGCCGACGGCCGCGATGCGCCCGCGCCACCGCATTCCGGGATAGGCGGCGAGCGTCACGTCGGCGGAGTCGCCCGCGTGGACGCTGGCCAGGTCCTTCTCGTACACGTTGCCCACGGCCCACACCACGGAGAGGTCGGCGATCGTGCACAGCGGGTTGGCGTTGTCGAGCGACTTCGCGTACTCGCCGGGCGCCGCCCCGACGTCGGTCACGACCCCGGCGCGCGGCGCCGTGACCGCCACCTGGTCCGACGCGCCCGCGGTGTCCGCCCCGAGCAGCTCGAGGCGCTCGACGGCGCTCGCGAGCGCGGCGGCGGCCATCGCCGCGTCGGCCTGCGCCTGCTGGTAGTCCCGCAGCGCCACGACCTTGTTGTCGTACAGGAGCCGCGAGCGCTCGAGCGCCTGCGTCTTGACCTGCGCGTCGGCCTGCGCCTGGCGGAAGGCCGAGCGGGCCGCGGCGACGTCGCTCGACGCTACGATGGCCACCACCCGTCCCTGCTCGACCCGGTCGGCCGGACGCACCCGCACGGCCACGAGGCGGCCGCTCACGGGCGCGAACACGCGCACCACGCGGGTGGGGTCGGCCTCGATCGTTCCCGGCACTTCGAGCCGGTCGGCGAGTCGCTCCGCGTGTACGGCCTCGGTGGCGACGCCGCGGGCACCCGGGGGCAGCCGCAGGTCGCCGTCGGCGGAAGAGACGTCGGACGGTGCGCCGGCGCCGGGAGCGGCCGGCGCGACGGCGGCGCGCCGCGCGTGCGTGACGGTGACCGCCACGCCGAGCGTCGCGACGACGCCCAGCAGCGCCAGCAGAGGAAGCGAGATGCGCGGGTTCATGGCGTGAGATCCCTTCCCACGGCGCGGGAGAGCGCGAACACGCCCACCCAGTAGTCGTGCGCCGCCGTGTCGTAGTCGGCGCGGGTGTCGCTCCAGGTCTGGATGGCGTCCAGCAGGTCGAGGAGGCTGGTGGCGCCCGACCGGTACGCCAGGCGCGCCTCGTCGAGGGCCTGCTGCGACTTGGCCAGGAGCCCCGCCTCGTACCGCTCGGCGAGCCCCTGGGCCGCGCGCAGCGCGTCGAGCGCCGTCGCCACGTCGTTGGCCACCTGCGCACGGGTCCGCCGGCTCTGGACCTCGGCGGTCCGCACCGACGCCTGGCTGCGTGCCCGCTCGCCGCCGTACCAGTAGAAGACCGGGAGCGAGAGCCCGATGCCGACGGCCCAGTTCGACCCGGTGGTGTAGGGTGCCCCGGGCTGGTAGGAGAGGGTGATCTCCGGCGTCGGCACCAGGAGCGCGGTGGCGAACGAGGAGAGGGCCCGGGCCTGCGACACCCTGGCGTCGGCCGCGCGCACGTCGGGACGGCCGGCGTCCGCGATCGCCTCGAGGGAATCCACCGGGATCGCGACCGGCCGGTAGGCGAGCGAGCCCGACACCGTGAACCCGGTGTCCGGGCTCGCGACGCCCATCAGGAGCTGGAGCGCGAGCCGGGCCGCGTGCACGGCTGCGACCGCGCGGGTGAGATCCGCGTCGGCGCGGGCCAGCCGCACCTCGCTCGTCGTCACATTCCGCTCGGGCACGTCGCCGCCCCTCAGGCGCACCGAATCGGCGGCGAGGAGCTGGACGTAGATGTCCCGCCGCTCCGACGCGATGTCGCGCAGCGCCTCGGCGAGGAGCTGGTCCTCGAAGGCCTGCCGCACGGCGAACACGGTCTGGCGGGTCACGTCGTCCGCGTCCAGGCGCGCCGCTTCGGCGCCGCGCGCCGCCGCGCCGGTGCGGTACCACCGCGCGGGTCCCACGTCCAGCGACGCGGAGGCGCTGTACTGGAACGGCACGCCGGTGAGCGTTCCCAGGGTCGGATTCGGGATGCCGCGCGCGATGCGGCGCTCGGCCGCCGCCGAGTCGTCGCGCAGCCGGGCGGCGAGCACGTCGGGATTCTGCCGCAGCGCGACCGCCACCACGTCACGCAGGGTGGGGGGCGATTGGGCCGCCGCACCGGCGGCGAGGCCGGGCAGCAGGCAGGCGACGAGCAAGGCGGCACGCATGGAACGCCGCAGGATGGCGGATGCGCCCGCTAAGGCTCCATGCGGAAACGGCCGGCCGGCGTTAAGAAGTCACAAAGGCCGCTCGGCATCGGGCAGCTCCTCGGCGGGAAGCCGGAGCCGGAACACGCTGCCCCCGCCGGGACGCGGCTCGTAGCCGAGCGTGCCCCCCTGCAGCTCGGCGAGGTTGCGGGCGATCGCGAGGCCGAGGCCCGCGTGCCCGCTGTCGGGCGGGGCGTCGTCGGGGCGGTAGAAGGCCTCGAAGATCCGCTCCCGCTCCGCGTCCGCCACGCCGGGCCCGCGGTCGGACACGGCGAAGACCAGGAAGGCTCCGTCGCGGGTCGCGGCGATCTCGATGGGCTGGTCCGGCGGCGACCAGCTGCGCGCGTTGTCGATCAGGTTGGCGAGGATGCGGAGCGACTGGACGAAGTCGAACCGGCCGACGAGCGCGGGCCGGTCGAGATCCACGACGGTCCGGATGGCCGGCCCCGGCAGCGCGGCGAACTGGCCGGCCGCGGCCCCCAGCAGGTCCTCGGCCGTGTTCAGCTCGGCCCGGATCGGCACGGCGCCGGACTTGATGCGCGACAGGTCGAGCAGCTCGCCGACCATGTAGCTCAGCCGGTCCGCCTGCTCCTCGATCACGCGGGCGCGGGGCTCGCCGCGCGCCGCCGCCTCCTGGGCGAGGGCCTTGATCGTGGTGAGCGGGGTCCTGAGGTCGTGCGACACCGAGGCGAGCAGCACGTCCTTGAGGCGATTGGCCTCGCGCAGCGCCTCCGCGTGCTCCGCGATGCGCGACAGCCGCTCGACCTCCTCGGCGCGATGCCGGGCCTCGGCGGCTTCCTCCTGGGCCCGGGCGAGGAGCTGGGTCGCGACCGCGGCCGTGGCGAGGAAGGCGACCAGCACCACCCAGTCGAGCGGCTTGCCGACCGACAGCGTGTCGAACGGGATCTGGAAGTAGTAGTCGATGAGCAGGAATCCGCCGACCGCGAGCGTGAAGCCGAGCGGGCGGCCGCCGGTCGCGCTGCCGCCCAGCACGATGAGCAGGAAGGGGATCACCACGTGCGCCGTCTCGATCTCCCCGCGCCACTGGTGCAGCACGGCGGTGACGGCGGCCAGCGCGGCCACCCACGCGACCCAGGGCACGGCGCGCCGCACGGTAAAGGTCACCGCGGCAGCTCGAGGCGGTAGCCCACGCCCGGCTCGGTGACGATCAGGCGCGGGCTGGCGGGCTCGCGCTCGATCTTGCGGCGCAGGTTGGTGACGTGCACCCGCAGGTACTGCTGCGGGTTGCCGATGGCCTTGCCCCACACCGCGTCGAAGATCTGCTGGTGCGTCAGGGTTCGCCCGGCCCTGGCCGCGAGGGTCCGGAGCACTTCGAACTCGGTCGGCGTGAGATGGACCACCTCGCCGCGGCGGGTCACCCGCCGGCCGGCGAGGTCGATCGTCACGTCGCCGGCGGCGATGACGGTTTCCGGCTCCCTCACCGACGCCAGCAGCGCCCGGCGCAGCTGCGCCTTGACGCGCGCGGCCAGCTCCTGGGTGCTGAACGGCTTGGTGACGTAGTCGTCGGCCCCGGCGTTGAGCAGCGCGACCTTCTCGTCCTCGGAGTGCCGGGCGGACAGCACCACGATCGGCATCGTGGCCCATTTCCGGATCTCGCGGCACACCTCGACGCCGGCCACGTCGGGCAAGCCGAGGTCGAGCACCACCAGCTCCGGCCGCCACGACGCCGCGAGGTCGATGCCCAGGCGGCCGGTGTCCGCTTCGACGATGCGCTCGGCGGTCTCGGCGAGCGCGTTGCGGACGGCGCGGCGGATCTGGGGCTCGTCCTCGATCAGGAGCAGGGTGCGGGCGCGCACCGGCGCCTCGAGGTCGCCCATGGCTCCAATTCTACGGGAGGGCGGCGGCGGCGGTCAGTGGACGGCGCCGCTCGCCCGCGCTCCACGGCTACGCATGCACCGCAGACGGTCGAGGATCCCCCCGGGACCGGGGAAGGCGGGGTCCCCGCGCAGCAGGGGATGGCCCCCCGGTCCCGGGGGGATACGAGAGCCGGCTGCGGTGCAACGCCGACCGTCGGATCAGTACCGGACGTTGAGCCGCAGGCTCAGCACGGTCGCGGGCCCGCGGTCCCGATTGTAGCCGGGATTCCAGATCTGCTGCAGGTCCGGGCTGACCTGGACCCACCGCCCCACCTGGACGCGGTAGTAGGCCTCGACGATCCGCTCGTGCCCGTAGTCGAGCCGGCCGTCGCCGAGCAGGAACCCGTGTCCGCCGAGGGCGAGGTATTCGCGGTGCAGGGGAGAGAGCCCGTGGTCGACGATCGCGACGGCCACCACGTCCGCCGCGCGCCGCCAGTGGACGCCCGACACCTGGAGGCCGGCGCTCAGGTGCCGGTCCACCTCGGTGAACACGAAGCTCTCGTTGCGGCCGTCCGACCAGCCGTAGCGCGCGAACGCGCCGGTCTCGCCCGCGTCGGCGAGCGGCTGCTCGAGGTTCAATCCGAAGCCGTACTTGGTGCGGCCGGGCCGGTCGTCCGCCACGATGTCGGGCACGCCGCCCGCGGCCTGCGCGGCGGCGATGGCCTCGGCGTAGCTGCCCATCCGCGCGTGATTGAGGAAACCGAGCAGCCGCACCACGGTCCCGGGACCGAACGGACCGACCGTGAGCTCGAGCTGGTCGCCGCGCGCGCGGGCGACGTCGCCGTCGAAGGTGTTGCCGTTGGCGCGCGTGGGCATCTGGAACGAGGCCGCCCGGAGCGCCCAGCCGGGCTCGATCCAGGCGACGGCCGCGCCGCGCGAGTAGCCGCGGGTGTCGGCGGCGTAGTCCCAGGCCGTGTTCTGGAACAGGCCCCAGTTCTCGAACTGGGTGCGGGTGCTGTTGGCGTAGCGGTTCAGGTCGAGGAGGTCGGTCACGGCCAGCTCGCCGGCCGTGATCTCCAGGCGGCGCGAGGCGACCACGGCCGGCACCTGGTCCTGCGCCCGCGCCAGGGTGTCCCGCCCGTCGCCGCCGAGGGAGATCGCCCACCGCACGAAGGCGCGCGCGAGGTAGGGGTTCTTCCCCAGATCGACGGTGCCCTGGCGGACCACGTCCCCGTTGGTCACGCCCGCCAGGCCGCTGGCGCCGCTCACTCCGTTGCCGCGGATCATCTCGACGTCGAGGTACGCCTGGAGGCCGGCGGGCAGCCGGGCGCCGAAATACGCGCCGAACGCCTGGCTCATCTCGTCGTCGCCCCACCAGCGCAGGCTGAGGGGGCCGGCGTAGGGGCTGTGGAGCGGCTCGAGGCGCTGCCCGATGAGGTTGATCTGGGCGCCGAGCAGCTGCGCGCGCGCCCCGGCCGGCGGGAGGACGGCCAGGAGCGGCAGCAGCAGCGGCAGCGGGAACCGGGCGGCGCGCATCGGTGGCGGACGTTAACCCGGGCGCGGGGATTTTCGCAAGCACAATCTTGTATTTTCGTCAGCACTAAATTATCTCTCGCCCATGGCGGAGCCGGCGGTACGGCAGGAGGGGCAGGGACGGCGGCGGGCGGACCGGGAGCCCGGGTGGCGGCGCGCCCGGCTCGCGCCCAGCCTCGCCGAGGTCTACCGCTCGATCCCGGTGGCCGGCCGCGGCTGGTTCCGCAAGGCGCTGGCGTTCGCCGGGCCCGGCTACCTGGTGGCCGTGGGCTACATGGACCCGGGGAACTGGGCCACCAGCCTGGCGGGCGGGTCGGCGTTCGGCTACGCGCTGCTCAGCGTCATCATGGTGTCGAACCTGCTGGCGATCCTGCTGCAGGCGCTGGCGGCCAAGCTCGGCATCGCGACCGGACGGGACCTCGCCCAGGCGGTGCGCGACCACTACCGCCGGCCGGTGGTGCTGTTCCACTGGGTGATCTGCGAGCTGGCGATCGCCGCCTGCGACCTCGCCGAGGTCATCGGGTCGGCCATCGCGCTCCAGCTGCTGTTCCACGTCCCGCTCGCGCTGGGCGTGCTGCTCACCGGCCTCGACGTGCTGGTCGTGCTGCTGCTCCAGCACCGCGGCTTCCGCCTGCTCGAGGCGCTGGTGGTCGCCCTGATCGCGACCATCGCCGTGAGCTTCCTGTTCGAGCTGCTGCTGTCGCGGCCCGACCTGGGCGCCACGCTGCGCGGCTTCCTCCCCTCGGCCGAGATCGTGCGCAACCGGGACATGCTGTACATCGCGATCGGCATCCTCGGCGCGACGGTGATGCCGCACAACCTCTACCTGCATTCCTCGATCGTGCAGACGCGGAAGTACGAGGAGACCAGCGCGGGGAAGCGGGAGGCGATCCGCTACGCGATCTTCGACTCCACCTTCGCGCTGATGATGGCGCTGTTCATCAACGGGGCGATCCTGGTCGTCGCCGCCGCGGTGTTCTACCGCACCGGGCACCACGAGGTCGCCGAGATCCAGGACGCCTACCGGCTGCTGACGCCGCTCCTCGGGGGCGGGGCAGGCACCGTGTTCGCGCTGGCGCTGCTGGCCTCGGGCCAGAACTCCACCCTGACCGGGACGCTGGCCGGCCAGATCACGATGGAGGGCTTCCTCGACCTGCGGCTGCGGCCGTGGCTGCGGCGGCTGATCACGCGCGCGCTGGCGATCACGCCCGCGGTGATCGTGGTGTTCCTGTACGGCCAGCGCGGCACCGCGAAGCTGATCATCCTCAGCCAGGTCGTCCTCAGCATGCAGCTGTCGTTTGCCGTCTTCCCGCTGGTGAAGTTCACGTCCGAAAAGGCCAAGATGGGGGAGTTCGTCAACGCGCCGTGGCTGAAGTGGCTCGCCTGGACCGTTGCGTACCTGATCGCCGCGCTCAATGTTTGGCTGCTGGTGCAGGTCTTCCGTGGCTGAGCACTCCGGCCCGCGGGGGGTGGGTGTGTACTCCCGGATCCTCGTGACCCTCGAGCACTCCAAGGCGGACGAGGCCATTCTCGCCCACGTGCGGCGCCTGGCGCAGAGCTGCAAGGCGTCGGTGGTCCTGATCCACGTGGCCGACGGGTGGGCGGCGCGCAACGTCAACGCGCTCACGCTCCGCGAGTCGGAGGAGATCCGCGGGGACAGGGAGTACATCGAGCAGTGCCGCGCCGATCTGGAGCGGGCGGGCGTCGCGGCGGAGGCCGTGCTCGCCTCGGGCAATCCCTCCCAGGAGATCGTGGCCGCGGCCGAGCGGGAGGGCGCGGACCTGATCGCGATGGCCACCCACGGCCACCGCTTCCTCAACGACCTGGTGCGGGGCAGCGTCGCCAACGAGGTGCGCCACCACACCATGGTGCCGGTGCTGCTGGTGCGCGCCGGCGCGCCGCCCGAGTGAAGACGGCCGCCGCTCCCGCCGCGCCGCGCGGCCCCGCCGGCCCGCTCACCGCCCCGGTCGAGGACTACCTCAAGGCCATCTACGAGCTGGAGCGGGTCGGCGAGCCGGCCGGCACCACCGCGCTCGCCCAGGCGCTCGGGGTGGCGCCCGCCTCCGTGACCGGGATGGTGCGGCGGCTGGCGCGGCAGGGCCTGCTGACCCACGAGCGCTACCGCGGGGTGCGGCTGACGCCGCGCGGCCGGCGGGCGGCGCTGCGCACCATCCGCCGCCACCGCGTCATCGAGGCCTACCTGGTGCGCGCGCTGGGCTACCGCTGGGACGAGGTGGACGCGGAGGCGGAGCGGCTGGAGCACGCGGCCTCGGACGGATTCGTGGACCGGATGGCGGAGGCCATCGGCGAGCCCACCACCGATCCGCACGGCGCGCCGATCCCCAGCCGGGAGGGCGCGGTGGACGAGGCGCGGTACCGGAGCCTCGCCGATCTCGAGGCCGGGGCCACGGCCGACGTGATGCGCGTGTCCGACGAGGACGCGTCGCTGCTCCGCTACCTCGACGACCTCGCGATCCGGCCGGGCGGCACCGTCCGGGTGGTGGACCGCGCGCCGTTCGGCGGCCCGATCACGCTCGCGATCGGCCGGGCGACGCGGGTGGTCGGGCCGGCGCTGGCCGCGCGTGTGCTGGTCCGCCCGCGGGACGCCCGGCGGCCCCACGCCGGACTGCGTGCGAGGTGACGCGGATCACTTGCAGGCGGCCCCGGTCCCGTCTACGATTGAGATTCGCCATCCCCCCCGGACGCCGTCCACTCGCCGTGGAGCCTTCATGCACCCCATGACGTATCGTACGGGCCTCGTCGCCGTCGCCCTGTGTGCCCCGCTGGTGCTGTGGAACTGCAGCAGCAGCGAGGCGCCGAGCGTGCCGACGGCCATCACCATATCGCCCGGCTCGTTCGTCTTCGGAGCGCTCGGCCGCACCCAGCGGTTCTCCGCGGTGGTGAAGGACCAGCACGGCAATCCGATGACCGGCGTGAAGGTGGCGTGGAGCACCACCAACGGCGCGGTGGTGACGGTGGACACCACGGGACTCGCGACGGCGGTGGCGAACGGGACCGCGCAGCTCACCGCCGCGTCGGGGAGCGCGACCCAGAACGCGGGGATCACGGTCGGCCAGGTGGCGGCGGCGGTGGTGAAGATCTCCGGCGACGCGCAGAGCGGCGTCGTCGGCCAGACGCTCGCCAACCCGCTGATCGTGCAGGTGAGCGACTCGACGGCGCACCTCATCAGCGGCGCCACCGTCGGCTTCGCGGTGACGTCGGGCACGGGCAGCGTGGGCAGCCCGTCGGCGGCGACCGGCGCCAACGGCGAGGCGCAGACGACGTGGACGCTGGGGACCACGGCGGGCAGCCAGACCGTCTCGGCGTCCGTCGCCGGCGCGCCGGCCGCGACGTTCGCCGCGACGGGCACGGCCGCGGCCGCCAAGAGCGTCGCCAAGCAGGCGGGCGACCTGCAGAGCACCACGACCGGCGCGGCGGTGCCCATCCCGCCGGCGGTGATCGTCAGGGACTCGTTCAACAACGCCAAGGCCGGCGTGACGGTGACGTTCTCCGCCGCCACGGGCCACGGCAGCGTCACGGGCGGGACGCAGACCACCAACGCCGGCGGCATCGCGACCGTGGGCGGGTGGTCGCTGGGCAACGTGGGCACCGACACCCTCACCGCCACCGTGAGCGGCACCGGCATCACCGGCAATCCGGCCATCTTCACGGCGACCTCGGTGTCGGCGGGAGCCCCGACCGGCGTGGCGGTGCTCTCGGGGAACAACCAGCCCGGGCTGGTGGGATACGGCGTGAACCTCCGGCCGGCGGTGCTGGTGACGAACGCGAGCCACAATCCCGTGCCGAACACGTCGGTCACGTTCGCCGTGACCGGCGGGGGCGGCAGCGTCACCGGCGGCACGGCCACCACCAACGCGAACGGGATCGCGCAGCCGACCAAGTGGACGCTCGGCGGCTCCCCGGCGGTCAACACGATGTCGGCCACGGTCGCGGGGAGCGGCATCACCGGCAACCCGGTGGTGTTCAGCGACACCGGGGTGGCCGGCGAGTTCACGATCCTCCTGCAGTACTACGGGCACGTGACGCCGACCTCGGCCGAGCAGGCCGCCTTCAACGCCGCGGTCGCCAAGTGGCAGAGCATCATCTACCGCCACTACGGTCCCGCCGTCCCGGTCTCCGACACCGCGAACACGTGCGGCGCCGGCGAGCCGGCGCTCAACACCAGCGTCACGGACGTCCTGATCCTGGCCTCGTTCGACTCCATCGACGGGCCGGGCAAGACGCTGGCGGAGGCGGGCCCCTGCTTCCTGCGGATCGCCAACACCCAGGCGCTGGTCGGCATCATGAAGTTCGACACCGCCGACGTCGGCTCGCTGGTCAGCAGCGGGCAGCTGAACGAGGTGGTGCTGCACGAGATGAACCACGTGCTCGGCTTCGGGACCGTGTGGTCGATGCCGTCGCCGTTCTTCGATTACAACTGCCTGCAGCTGCCCTCGAGCCCGCCGGGGACGCTGCTGGACACGTACTTCGACTGCGCGAACGGGGGCCAGAACGCGGTGGCGATCTTCGACTCGATCGGGGGCACGTCGTACACGGGCGCGGGCCAGACCGTCGGCGGCCAGAAGGTGCCGGTCGAGAACTGCGCCAACGCACCCTACACCTATCCCACCTGCGGCGCGGGGACCGTCAACAGTCACTGGCGGGAGACGGTGTTCGGGAACGAGCTGATGACGGGTTACATCAACGCCGGGACCAATCCGCTCAGCGTGCTGTCGGTCGCCGCGCAGCAGGATCTCGGCTACACGGTGAACTACGACGCGGCCGACCCGTACAGCGCGGTCTTCACCGCGCCCGCGGCGGCCGGCGCGGCGCGCCTGTACCTGGGCGACGACACCCGCCACGGGCCGATGTACTTCGTGGACGCGCTCGGCAACCTCAAGGCGGTGGTCCGGCGATGAGCGCGAGGGCAGGCAACTCCCTGGAGCGGACATGCGGCGCATGACACGTTGGACGCGGGCGGCCGCGGCGGCCGCCGCGGCTCCCCTGCTGGTGCTGGGGTGCGGCAGCAAGAACAGCACGTCGCCGCCCGGCGGCCCCACGAACGGGAACATCGTCGTCATCCTGGGCGACCACCAGGCGGGTCTGGCGGGTTACGGCGTCAACGTCCGGCCCGCGGTGCGCGTCACCGACACGACCGGCGTGCCGATTCCCGGCGCCACGGTGACCTTCGCGGTCACGGGCGGCGGCGGCAGCGTCACCGGCGGCACGGTGACCACCAACGCCAGCGGGGTCGCGCAGCTGGGCAAGTGGACGCTCGGCGGCTCGGCGGGCGTGAACACGCTCGAGGCCACGGCCGCGGCCACCGGCCTCACCGCCAACCCGGCGACGATCACCGACACGGCGGTGGCCGGCAGCTACACGATCACGGTGCAGTACTACGGCCCGACGCCCTCGGCGGCGGCCCAGGCGGCGATGACGGCCGCCGTCACCAAGTGGCAGCACATCATCTACCGGTCGGTGGGCTCGATCGCGATCAACAAGGCCGCGGGCCTGTGCGGGGCCGGGGAGCCGGCAGTCAACGTGACGGTCCCCGGGCTGCTCATCCTCGCCACGTTCGACTCCATCGACGGTCCGGGGAAGATCCTCGGGCAGGCGGCCCCGTGCATCGTGCGCACCAGCAACGGCCTGACGGCGGTGGGCGTGATGGAGTTCGACTCCGCCGACATCGCCACGCTGAACACGAACGGCGAGCTGAACACCGTCATGCTGCACGAGATGGGGCACGTGATCGGGTTCGGGACCCTGTGGGGCCCGCCGCAGCCGTCGCTCGGCGTCCTGGCCAACTGCCTCCAGGACACCTCCATCGTGGGCAGCCCGCAGGACACCTACTTCAGCTGCCCCAAGGCGCGGGCGGCGTTCGACTCCGTCGGCGGGACGTCGTACACCGGGGCGGGCCAGACGCTCGGCGGCAACAAGGTCCCGGTCGAGGACTGCGCCAACGCGCCGTACACGCCCCCCACCTGCGGGGTGGGGACCGTGAACAGCCACTGGCGGGAGACCGTGTTCGGGAACGAGCTGATGACGGGGTTCGTCAACGCGGGCGCGAATCCGCTGAGCATTGTGACCGCCGCGTCGCAGGAGGACCTCGGCTACACGGTGAACTACGACGGCGCGGACGCCTACGTGCACACGTTCACCGCGCCGCCGGCGGGCGGGGCGGCGCCGCTCTACCTGGGCAACGACATCCGCCGCGGACCGCTGTACTCGATCGACGCGTCGGGCCGCCTGGCGGTGCTGCGGCGCTGACCGCGGGCGCCGGGCCGGCCGGCCCGGCCATGCGCGACGGAGCACCGGGACGCCGCGGCCTGCGCCGCGGCGTCTTCCTTCCCGGCCGGCGTCAGTACAGCCGGATCACGGCGAACTGCGGCACCAGCCCCCCCGGCAGCGCGGCAGCCCCGGGGTTCACGTGCAGCGTGTCCGGCCCGCCCCTCGCGTTCTGGTGCACCAGCAGGTACACGCCGGATCCGGCGCGGAGCGAGCCGCTCGCGTCGAGCGAGCCGGGCGTCACGACGGCCGGGGCGAGCGGGAAGCCCAGCGGGAAGTCGGTCGGGTCCAGCGAGGCCAGCTCGCCGAAGATGGCGCGGAACGACCACGAGGTGTAGGTCAGCTCCCCGGGCGGCGAAAAGCCCGAGAGGTCGGACACCCAGTTGGCCAGCGCCCAGCGCTCCACCGTGGTCCCGAACGGCAGGCCGGTCGCCTGGGTGACGTTGGCGGTCCCGCTCGAGCCGGACAGCACCAGCTGGCGCGTGAGCCCGAACCCCATCTGGTCCACCAGGTAGCGCATGTACAGCCAACCCGCGCCGTCGTCGGCCGGGGCCGTGTTGGCGGTGGCGAGCAGGAAGTGCTGGTCCGGCGCGCTCAGGTACTGGTAGGCGTCGTAGAGGTTGTTGAACACGCCGTTGATCCAGGAGGTCGTGTCGGCCGGCAGGTAGCTGTCGGCCACGAGCTCGATCGCGTAGTTCGCCAGCGCCTCGTCGAGCCACTCGTCCTCCGCCGGCACGCCGCGCACCAGGACGTGCTGGACGAAGTTGATCAGGTACTCGAACTCGTGCGCGAAGGACGGCGCCGTCTCGCTCACCACCTCCGCCACGCTGTGCGCGCAGCTCAGCGTCCCGGACGGGTCCGGCACCAGGCCGAAGTACACCTCGCCGTCGTTGTGCTGTGCGGCGGTGGCCGGCGCGAGGTCGGTGGCGTCGAAGAAGCCGGTCACGTAGCCGGTCGAGGTGCACTGGGAGGCCGTCACCATCTTGTTGACCACGTTGGTGAGCACCACCAGGACCACGCCGTTGCTGTCCACGTCCGACTCGCGGCCGAACGCCAGCGTGTCCAGCGGATAGACGCGCGTGTCGAGGACCTGTGCGATCGAGTCGATGTCGGTGGCGCTCAGGCCGTTGGCGGGTGCGAGGGTGTCCTCGTAGACCGCCACGTGGACGCCGACGACCAGTGCGCGCGCCGTGATCGGCGAGTAGGCGGTGCAGGTCATGTTGGCGCAGACCGAGAACGCCTTCAGGCTCCCGACGGTCGGCGGGGTGACGGCGGCGAGGGCCGCCGCGCTGCGGCTCTGGGGCGCGGCCGGGCGGCTCGCGGCCATGCTCAGCCGGCGCGCACGCTCGTGCAGCGCCCGGTCGAGCGACGCCTGCGCGGCGTGGCTGCGCCTGGCGAGCACCAGCGCGGCGTGCAGCCCGCGCGCCGCGCCCGCCGCGGCCGCGACGCGATCCGCCTCGACCCCGTAGCCCGAGGAATCGCCCGGCGGCCCGCCGGCCGACTGCACCACCACGAGGTACTCCGCCGAGTCGGTCGTGGACGCGTTCGCCGGAAAGACGGCGCAGCCCGAGTCGGCCGTGATGTCGTACGCCGCGTAGGCGCCCACACCCAGGCTCACCGTCGAGGCGGCCGTGGCGCAGGTCGGGAGCGGGCCGTGCGCGGTCGCGCTCTTCTCCGAGCAGCCGCCGGCCGCGGCGGCCGCCAGCCCCAGCGTCGTGATCGCCAGCCAGGTTCGATCCATCACGGCTCCACGTTGTTGCCGTCCCGGTTCAGGCCGGACGCGGACCATGACCGCTCCGGCACCAACCTGTATTAGACGCCGCGCGCCGCCGTTTGTTCGCGCGGGCCGGCACGCGGAACCCCGTACGACGACCGGGGGTAGCCGCCCGCACAGTGAGCGGCCCGCCGCGGACGCGGTGGTGTCGCGCATACCAAACCTACTCGGGCCACGACATGCGCTCCCGGGTCGTACCGTTCCTCGCGGCGCTCGCGCTCGTGAGCGCCTGCAGCGGCGAGCACGCCAGCACGACGGGCACGGCACTGCCACCCTGTTCCTCGGCATCGACCACGTCCATCGCGCTGGGGCTCGCCGGTTACGTGGTGCTCGACCCGGCGACCGATTCGGGGTGCGTGGCGTTCCCCAAGAACGCCTCCGCCGGCGACTCGGCCGAGTACCTCGTGGTCGCGCAGTCGGCCGGCGGGCCGCCGGGCGACTCGGCCGCGTTCCAGCTCCAGAGCGGCGGGCTCGCCGGTGTCGCCGCCGCTGCGCGGACGCCGGTCCCGGGGGCGCGGCTCCGGCTTCCGGCGGCGCTGCTCAGTCGCGCGCCGGTCGCGCGGTCGTTCGACAGATTTCTGCGCGAGCTGGGGCGCACGCACGGTGCAGGACTGCGCGCCCGGCAGGCGGCCGCGCCCGCGGGCCGGCAGGCGCGAATCGCTCAGGCGGTGACTCCCCCTGCCGTGGGAAGCCTGCGGACCTTCACCGTGTGTGCCAACAACGCTTGCAGCGTCTTCAAGCCGGTCGCCGCGCGCGTCCGCGCGCTGGGCGCGCACGTCGCCGTGTACATCGACACGCTGGCGCCGGCGGGCGGACTCGACTCCGCCCAGATCGCCGCGCTCACCCAGACCTTCGACACCCACGTGTACACGGTGGACACGACGGCATTCGGCGGCGTGTCGGACATCGACAGCAACGGCGTGGTGATCGTGCTGATGACGCCGGTGGTGAACGCCATCGTGACCACCGCGGAGTGCAACAGCGGGGGCTACGTGGCGGGGTTCTTCTTCCCGCCCGACCTCGACCCCTTCACGGCGTCCCAGTACAACGACGGCGAGATCTTCTACACCGTCGTCCCGGATCCGACCGGCGCCCTCAGCTGCGCCCACACCGTGTCCGACGTGATGACGACGCTGCCCGAGACGTTTCTGCACGAGCTGCAGCACCTCATCAGCTTCAACCAGCACGTGCTGGTCCGGGGAGGCCCGGTCGAGGACCTGTGGCTGGACGAGGCGCTCTCGTCGTTCGCCGAGGAGCTTGGCGGGCGGAGCTATCTGCCCGACAGCACCACGTTCGGCGAGTACCTCGCCGGGGACCTGTACGACGCGGGCCAGTATCTGGCGGCGCCCCAGGCCTACTTCCTGGAGCAGACGGGCGATACGGTCCTGGCCGAGTTCGGGGCGGGCTGGCTCTACGTCCGGTACCTGGTGGACCGGTTCGGCAGCGGGCTGACCAACCGGCTGGAGGCGACCACGCTCACGGGCACGGCGAACGTCGCGGCGCAGACCGGCCTGCCGTTCGCGACCACGGTGACCCGCTGGGCGCTCGCGCTGTGGGTCTCTGATCTTCCCGGCTTCACGCCGCCACCCGAGCTGACGTACTCCTCGTATTCGTTCCGGCCGATCTTCGCGGCGCTGAACCAGCAGGATCCGGCGGACTTCCCCACCCCCTACCCGCTGGTGCCGGCGGCCGACTCCGGGACCGGGATCAGCCTGGCGGGCTACCTGCGGGCGGGCTCGGGAAGCTTCGTCCGCGCGCTGCAGCGACCCGGCGGCGCCGGCTTCACCGTGCTGTTCGGCGCCGCCGGAGGGCTCCCGGCGAGCATCGCCGTGCCGCGCCTGTCGGTGATCCGGATCCGCTGAGCGGCGGGCGGCCGGAGCCGCAGGCCGCCGGCGTGGCTCCGGGACGAGGCCTCAGGGCACGCAGCGTCGCCGCCGGACGCTGCGGTGCCGTCCCGCAGCCGGTCAGTGGAGCCTGATGACGGCGAGCCGCGGCTCCAGCGACGCGGGGATCGCCGCGGTCCCCGGGTTCACGAGCAGCGTGTCGGGTCCCTCCCCGGGATCTTGGTGCACGAGCAGGTACACCCCCGAGCCGGCTCGGACCCACCCGCTCAGGTCCGGCTTCCCGGCCGATACGGATGCGGGCACCAGCGGAAACGGGCGGGGGAAGTCCAGTGAGTCCCGCAGGTGCAGCGCGGCGAGCGCCGTCCGGAAGCGCCACGACGCGTACCTGAGCTCACCCGGCGCGTCGAATCCTGGCAGGTCCGACACCCAGTTGGCCAGCGCCCAGCGGGAGGCGAGCGTGGCGAACGGCAGGCCCGCGGCCTCGGTCACGTTGGCCGTCCCGGTCAGCGAGGTCTGTACCAGCGGGCGGGTGATCCCGGTGCCGCGCTGGTCCACCAGCCAGCGCACGAACAGCCAGCCGGCGCCCACGTCGCCGAAGCTCTGGTCGGTGATGGTGAGCAGGAAGTGCGACTCGGGCGCGAGCAGGTACTGGCCCGCGCAATAGAGGTCCTCGTAGACGTCGCCGGCGAAGGTGGCCGTGTCGCCCGGCAGGTAGCTCTCGGCCGTCAGCTCCTCGGCGAGCTTCGCCAGCGACTCGTCGAGCCAGTCGTCCTCGGGAGGCCCGCCGCGCACGAGCACGTGCTGCACGTAGTTGATCATGTGCTCGAACTCGTGCGCGAAGGTGGTGGGCAGGACGGCAGCCACCCTGGCCGTGCTGTGCGCGCAGCTCAGCGAGCCGGACGGGTCCGGCACCATCCCGTAGAACACCTCGCCGTGGTTGTGTGTCGCTGCGGTGGAGGGATCCAGGTCGGCCGCGTCGAAAAAGCCGGTGATGTAGCCGCCCGTGTCGCACTGGGCCGAGCTCACCAGCTTGTTGACCAGCGTGGTGAGCAGCACGATGACGACGCCGTTGCCGTCGACATCCGACTCGCGGCCGAATGCCAGCGTGTCCAGCCGGTAGACGCGGGTGTCGAACACCCGCTCCAGCCCGGCGAGGTCCGCCGGGCCGAAGCCGTCGGCGGGGGCGAGCGTGTCCTCGTACAGCGCGATGTGGGTGCCGACGATCAGGGCCCGCGCCGTCACCGGCCGGTACGCGGTGCAGTCGAGGTTGGAGCACACCGAGAAGGACCGCAGGCTGCCGACCGTGGGCGGGGCGCCGACGGGGGCCGCCGCGGCGGCGCGGAGGACCGCGCCCGCCGCCGCGGCGCTCTGCCGGGCGCGCGCGCGAAGGCCCCGCTCGAAGGCGGCGTGGATCGACCCGCGTGCGCTCGCGGTGCGCGGCGGGACCGCGGCGGCGCCGCGCGGCGGCCGGGACGTCGCGAGGTCAGCCTCGATCAGGTACGAGGCGGAGTCACCCGGGGAGCCGCCGGCCGCCTGGACCACCACGAGGTATTCGGCGGAATCCGACGTCGAGGCGTTGGCCTGGAAGAGGGCACAGCCCGAATCGGAGGCGATGTCGTACGTGGTGTAGGCGCCGGCGCCCAGGCTCACCGTCGAGGCGGCGGCGCACGGCGGCAACGGCCCGCGCGTCAGCGTCCGGTCCGACGACGTGCACCCGGCGGCGAGGGAGGCGCCCAGGGCGAACACCAGCGACCGCGGCATCCAGATAGAGAGGCCGCCCGGGCCCGGGCGGCGTAACGCCGCCGGCGGGTGCGGGAACTGCCGGTCGCGGGCCGCGGCCGGCCGCCCGGGCCGGCGGCCGGCCCGGGCGTGGTCCTGGACGCCGCGCGGGGCAGCTCAGACCCCGAGCGTGACCTTGAACTGGAAGGTCCGCGGCTTGCCTAGCTGGGCGCCGGCGAAGAACGCGCCCTTGAGCGTGTATTTCAGGTCGAACAGGTTGTCCACGAAGACCTGCGGCCGGACCTCGACGTTGCCCAGGAGGAAGGTGTAGCCGGCCGTCGCGTTCACGATGAAGCTCGGACTCACGTGAAACGGACGGTCGAAGTCGAACAGCCCCTTGCCCAGCGGCGCGGTGGTCGCCAGGGTGGAATCGTAGTTCGGAAGGCTGGGACTGTTGGGCACCACTCCGCTGTTGAGCCCCGAGCCGTAGATGCCCGTGGCCGTGACCAGCAGGCCCTTGCGCGCGTAGCTCACGCCCACGGTGCTCGACAGCCGCTGGTCGTGGTCGAGGTCGAACGGCTGCTGCGGCGGGGTGGCGGTGAAGAAGCCGCCGGTGACGGCGCCGTAGCCGTAGGCGTGGGCGATCGCGACGTTCAAGAACCCGCTGAGCGGACCGGGCGGCCGCACCTCCAGCACGCCTTCGATGCCGGTCACCCGGATCTGGGCGATGTTCACGTCGGTCGTGATGGCCGTGCCCGGCACCTGGGTGTCGTCGGTCCCCGGACTGCTCTTCTTGTGGTAGCCCGAGAGCTTCAGCACCACGCCCGCCGGGAACCGGTGCGTGAGGCCGACCTCGTAGAAGTCGTCACGCTCCGGCAGGGTGGGCGCGCTGACGACGCCGCCCTGCGAGGCGCTGGTGATGGCGCGCAGGTCCTCGATGTTGGTGGGGATGAACTGCCGCCCGTAGTAGATCCAGAGGCTGGTGGCCGGGTCCGGGAAGAAGCTCAGCCGCAGCCGCGGGCTCACCTGGTCCGCCGTCGCGTGGGCCGTGGCCGACACCGGGTAGTAGTGGCTGTCGTAGCGCACGCCCGCCTTGAGCTGCCACTGGTCGCTCGGCGCGATCTGGGTCTCGGCGTACACGCCGACGTCGTTGCCGTCGAGCGGCGAGGCCGACGTGGGGCCGTTCGCGGTGGACGCGTTGAAGGCGTGGAAGTTCTCGCTCCCGCGCGTCAGCGTCGACAGCGTCCCGAACTTGAACGTCAGCGGCTCGGAGAGGTGGACGGTGTAGTCCGCCTTCACGCCGTAGATGTCGAAGGTCCGGTCCTCGCTGATGTTGTACGGCGTGGTGTCCGGCGCGAAGGTGAAGCTCGGCTGATCGCTCGCGCCCGGGACGTAGTTCAGGCTTCCGTGGCGGTAGAACGCCGAGGCGAACAGCTCGGTACCGCGGTCCGCGGTGCCCATGGCCGAATGCTGCCAGCCGAGATTCACGAAGTCGTTGATGTCCTGCTCCCAGTCGTCGATGACGCCGGCCGAGGAGTCGAACGGGGTCTGGAAATGACTCCGCGACCAGTTGGCGTCGAGGCTCACCACGTCGTGGCCGGTCGGGGTGTACTGGATCTTCCCGAAGCCGTACGCGTCCTGGCCGTAGTTGCTGAAGTTCTTGAAGCCCGTGACCCGGGTGATGACGCCGCTCGCGTTGGTGTCGCCGAGCGCGACCACCGGCTCACGTCGCAGGTCGGTCTCCGTCCGGGTCCCGGAGACGAAGAACCCCCACTTTCCGCTGTTGGTGCTGGCCGTGAGCGTCTGGCCGTCGGAGGCGTAGCTGCCGGCGTAGCTCGACGCGCTGGCGTGGAAGCCGCCGGAGGGGATCTTGGTGGTCACGTTGATCACCGCGACGTTCCGGCCGCCGTATTCGGCGTCCCAGCTGCCGGTCTGGAAGTCGATCTGGTCCGCGATGGTCGGATCGAACAGCTCGTTCAGGCTGCCCGAGATGCCCGGCGGTACCGGCACACCGTCGATGTAGTACGTGTACTCGGCGTGCTGTCCCCGGATGTGCACCTCCCCGGTCGGCGCCCGGGCGGCGCCGGCGATGGCCTGCTGGACGATCTGCGACGTCGTCAGGGCGGGGCTGCCCTGGAACTCGTCCTGCTTGAACACCTGGTCGCCGGTCCGGGTGTCCACGGCCATCGGCGCTGCCGTCACGTCGATGGCCGACACCGTGATGGGCGCCGGCGCGAGCCGAAACGACGCGTCCACCAGGCCGCCGGTGCCGTCGACTCGGATCCGCTTCGTCCCGGGGGAGAACCCGATCATCCGGGCCTCGACCGCGTAAGTCCCGCCGCGGAGGGCATGGATCCGGTACGCGCCCAGCCGGTCGGTCTGGGCCTGCGCGACCACCTGGCCGGCGCGCAGGATCTGGATCTCGGCGCCGGCCAGCGGCCCGCCGGTCGTGGTGTCGATGACGGTGCCGAGCACGTCGGCCGTCGGGTTGGTGTCGGCCCGCGTGGTGGCGGGGAGCGTCGCCGGTCGCGTCGCGGCTTCCTGTGCCGCGGCCGTGGCAGGGGCGATCAGCAGGGCCAGCAGCGCGATAGCGCGGCCCATGGTTGACGTTCGCATGGTCGTTCGTCCTCGCGTCGAGTCGGCGCACGGCCGGGGCCGTGCGCGGCGCGCCCGCCGCCCCGATCCTGCGGGCGCGGGCATGAGCAGGCGACTACCTTTGACTCAGGCGAGGACGGACGGTGGGGCGCGGGACTCCTGGTGGAGCGCGGGATCGTGCCGCTCGGGCGCGGCGGCCGGACGCCGCGCACCGCCGCGCGTCGGCAGGCTCTCGAATTGCCGCGGCAGTACGATCGGCGCCGCCCGCGTGCCGGTGGCCAGGCGCAGCGCCAGCAGGCACTGGTCGGCGTGGTGGCCGGTCCGGCCCGCCGCCTCGAAGTGCGGCGTGGCGGGGGCCGCCCTTCCCGCCGCCCCGTGGAAGAGCAGGGCGTCGACGTCTGCCGCGCCGCCCGCTCCGCCCAGGAGCACGGCGGTGACGAGCACGGCGAGGAGGCGAAGGGCCATGGTGCGGCGCATCGGACCTAGACTAACCACGCCGGGGGAAAAGGTTCCAGGCCCCGCGGGAACCGCGTCCGGCGTCCGGAGTATCCAGGGCGTGCCTGCCGGTGCCCGCCCGTTCACCCTGGGATCCGCCGCGGCGCTCGTCGCCGCGCTGGCGCTGGCCGCCGCCGGATGCGACACGGGCGCCGCGAAGTCGACCGCTCCGGCCCCGCCGACGTTCACCGATGCCTCCGCCGTGTCGGCGGGCATCGCGACCCTCGACAGCGTCCTCGCGACGCCTCCCCTCCTGGGCCTCATCGCGATGGGCGGACTGATGGTGGCCACGTCGACGCCCGCACAGCCCGCCGTCACGGCCGCGCTGTCCTGTGCGAGCGTCGGGAGGGCCGCGGGCCCCGCCGCGGCGGCGTTCCCGGCGAGGGACGCGAGGGCACCGCTTGGCCAGGCGAGCCTGATCGCCGACTCCCTCTACGGCCACGTCTTCGTGTACGACACGGCGGCCGGCGGCTACCGGCTCGCCGCCGATACCGGCGGCCCGGCGCAGGGTGTGAGGTTCCTGCTCTACGCCGTCAACCAGTACGCCCGCGCGCTGATCCCGCTGACCACCGTGGGATGGCTGGATCTCAGCGACCGCAGCGCCGGGGGGTCGCTCGCCGCCCAGGCGCACATCCAGGGCGCCGCGGCCGGCCTCGCCGACTACCTGGTGACGCTCTCAGGCACGCAGGCCGCGGACACCGCGGTGCTGTCGGGGACCATATCCGACGGGGTGCACACGTTCACCTGGCGGGACTCGACGGCCCACGCCGGCTTCGAGACGGTCATCGCCGCGACCGCGGCGGACAGCGCGGCCGACGTCCGGCTCCAGATGTACGCGGCGCGCACCAGCTTCGACCCGTTCGACTACAATGACACCCTCGACTTCGCCTGGACCCACGGCGGCGAGACGGTCCGGCTCACCGGTCACATCCTGACCTACTGCCTCATCCCGGACGTCGGCCTGGCGGCGAGCGTGAGCGGCCAGGCCTTCGCTTCCGTCACCAACGGCACCGGGACGACGCCGGCCGTGACCGGCATCGGCGGTGCCACGCTCACGGCGTCGCAGGTGCAGGCGATTCTGGATCTGGAGAACGGGCAGCAGCGGCTGTACCAGGGATTGTTCGCGCTGCTCACGCCGGCGGCCCTGCTCCTGCCGCCGTAGCCGTCGCGGGCCGGCATCCCGCCGGCGGCGCGGGGAAGCTCCGTGCGCGCCGGACGCGACGGGCCGGAGCCGGGTCGGCCCGCTCCTCAGGGGTTGATGGCGGTCACGTCCACGACGAGCATCGCCGGCGTCGGTGGATCCTCCGCGGCCAGGGCGTACCGCCGGCCACCGATGTCGGCGAGCGTCACGGTGTGGATCCCGTTCTGGGCGTTGTCGACGACCGGGTAGTAGCGCAGGAACACCGGGTGGCCGGGGTCGGACACCAGACTGTAGAAGTACAGGCCGGCCTTGGGCCCGTACTCCCCGCTGAAGACCAGCTCCCGGCCGTCGGCGCTGCCGCGCACGTCGCTCACCGTGGTGAAGCCCGGCGTCACGATCGAATCGTGCAGCACCGGTGCCCCCGCCGAATCCAGCTTCCAGATCTTCAGCACGTTTCCCGTGTTGGCGCCCCGCGTGCCCCACGTCCCGGTGTAGGCGTAGCCGTTCACGACCCACAGATCGGACGTGTAGCGCTCGGGCACGTTGTTGCCGCCGCCGGCCACCTGCAGCGCGCCGGCGCCCGGCTTGAGCTGCCACAGCCCGCTCAGCATGTCGCTGGCATAGAGCGATCCGCCCGAGAGCATCACGCCCCAGACGTACGTGTCGCCGGTCCCGCCGGGCTGCACGGCCGCGATCTGCCGGCTCGCCAGGTCGCCGCTCAGGGTGCCCGAGACGTCGAGCGCGACCACGCCGCCGTTGTAGTAGGCCGCGTAGAGGATCTGGCTCGCCTCGTCCACCCAGAAGTTGTGCGTGCCCGCGCCGCTCATGTGGTACGACGCCACCTCGACCGGCGCGGCCAGGTTCGAGATGTCCACGACGTGGATGTCGCCGCTCGAGCTGGTGCCGACGGAGCCGGGACCCTCCTGGCCGACGAACACGTAGCGCTTCTGGCCGTCGGGCGCCCAGAACCACCAGGCGTTGTGGACCTGCCCGCCGCCCGTCACGACGGCCGAGATCTTCACGGGATGCTGCGGGCTGCCGCCGGCGCGCCCGTCGCCGACGTCGTAGATCTGGAGGCCCGTGTTCCACGAGCACAGGAACGCGAGACCCGCCCGCGCGAACTGGTCGTGCTGCCCGTAGTTCGCCGGCACCGGCACCGTGGCCACCAGCGCGACGCTGTCGGGCGGCGGCGTGACGACCGACGTCTCGCCTTTCCCGGAGCACGCCGCGAGCCCGAGGGCCAGGAGCCCGGGTGAGGCCGTTCGGAGTCTCATGGGCGTGCCCTCACGGGTGGTCCATTCCCGGCATCCGGCCCGTCTCCGTCATGCCGGACATCGCGCCGGCCGCGACGCCGTAGCGTCCCATGCGGTGCATCCCGGCGCCGGCGGCCAGCTTGAGTCCGAGGTTCACGGTCCACAGCTGCGTCCGGCCGTAGAACGACGCCGGGTCGAACACGCCCTCGAGGCTCGTCACCCGGGCCCAGGCCACCTCGCCGATTGCCTCGGCGCGGACGCCGCGCAGGGCCTGCGGCAGGCCCGCGCCGAGCCCGGCGAGGAGCGTGCGCCACCGCGTGACGCCGAGGAGCGAGTTGTCGTTGGGCGGCCTCGGCGAGCGGAACGGGTCGCCGAAGCTGCGCTGCTCCTCCGGCCGGTCCGCGATCTCCAGCCGCGCGTAGGGCCGCCATCGCCCGCGCTGCCACTGCGCCTCCACCAGCACCGCGTGGAAGACGTAGAACCCGTTGCTCTCCGAGTTCGAGGCCCACTCGGCCAGGCCGTAGAACCTGCCCGACGCCAGCGTGCGCTCCAGCCGCGCCGAGACGCTCACCTTCTCGCTCGTCGGGCCGGCACCGGCGCGGTCCTCGGGCGACTTCACCCGCGCGTACGAGGCCTGCAGCTCCATGGCGTCCGCGGGCCGCACGAGGCCGCGCACCGACCACGAGTCGCCGAACCGGCTCCACTTCGGCCACTCGTCCCAGCGCTCGGGCTCGTCGCCGTCGAACGTCCCCGCCTCCAGCGTGACCGGCCCGCGGCGCACGGCGAGGACGGCGACGGCGCGCTCGAGGATCTGCGACCAGTGGTGGTCGACGGGGAACAGCAGCGCGGGCCGGTTCATCGGGTCGTCGGTGCCGAACGGGGCGAAGCCCTTGCCGGCCGCCAGCGACCAGTGCACCGCGCCCGGGAGCGGGACCGGGTCGGCCAGCGTCGCGATCACCTCGTGGACCAGCGTGTGCGGGTGGCGGCGGTCGTAGTAGCCCTCGCCCCAGTCGCCGGGCGCGAGCGCTCCCCCGCGCATCGTCCAGCCCTCGCCGTCCAGCATCGCCTGCACGGTGAACCGGCCGCCGAGGCCGGTGAAGGAGCCGAAGGCCACCGGCTCCACGAGCCGCGCCTCGGTGATGGTGGCGTCGCCCGGCGCCTGGGCCCGGGTGACGACCCCGATCCCCTGGACGCCGAGGGCCAGCTGCGCGAACGCGGCGTGCGGCGCGGCGGCAACCGCGACGAGCACGGCGAGCGCCGGCGCCGCGAGCCGGCGCCAGGCGCGGTGCGCCGGCCGGCACGCCCGGACGCGTGGCCGTCGCGGCCCGGGTCCGTGCGGCGGCGCGCTCTTCCCCGTCACACCTCGAGCCGGTCGCCGGGCCGCGCCACCAGCGCATACAGCGCCGGCATCAGCAGCACGCTGATCAGGAGCCGGGAGAACATGCCGCCCACGATCACCAGGGCGAACGGCTTCTGGGAATCGGATCCGACGCCGGTGGAGAGCGCCGCCGGCAGCAGGCCGAGCGCGGCCACGAGCGCGGTCATCATGATCGGCCGCAGCCGGAGCAGGGCGGCCTCCCGCGTCGCCGCGGCGATCCCCATGCCGGCGGCCCGCAGCTCGTTGGCGTACGAGATGTAGACCACCGCGGTCTGCACCGAGACGCCGAACAGCGCGAGGAAGCCGATGCCGGACGAGACCGAGAACGGGGTGCCGGTGGCGGCGAGGGCCACCAGTCCGCCGACCGGCGCTGACAGCAGCACGCCGGCCACGGTGATGACCGGGAACTTGAAGTTGCTGTACAGCGCGAACAGCAGCAGGAAGATGAGGAACAGCGTCAGCGGGACGATCACCCGCAGCTGCCGGCGCGAGGCGGTGTACTCCTGGTACTCGCCGCCCCACGCGGTGCGGTAGCCCTGGGGCAGCTGCACGGCCGCGGCGACCCGGCGCTGCGCGTCCTGCACCGCGCCCGCCAGGTCGCGGTGCTCGACCGAGAACTGGATTCCGATGAAGCGCTCGTTGTTCTGGCGGTAGATGAACGACGCGCCGTTGGCGATCCGGATGTCGGCCAGGTTCTTGAGCGGCACCTGCTGCCCGCCGGGCGTCGCGACCAGGATGTCGCCGATGGCCTCGGGCGATTGGCGGTAGCGCGGCTGGAGGCGCACGACCAGGTCGAACGACCGCTCGCCCTGCACCACCTGGGTCGCCGCGCTCCCGCCGACCGCGGCCTCGATCAGGCCGTTCACGTCGGCCACGTTGATGCCGTAGCGGGCGATGCGCGCGCGGTCGGGCGTGACGGTGAGGCTCGGCTGGCCCAGCTCCTGGACCAGGGTGACCTCGGTGATGCCGCGCACCTTCTCGAGCGCGTGCTTGATCTCGAGGCCCTTCGCCTCGAGCACGTCCAGGTCCGGTCCGAACACCTTCACGTCCAGCGCGCTCTTGAGGCCGGTCTCCGCCTCGTCCACCGCGTCTTCGGCCGGCTGGGTGTAGTTGAAGATGATGCCCGGGAACCCCGACAGCTTCCGGTCGATGTCGGCGATCAGCTCCGCCTTGCTGCGGTGCCCCCAGCGCCACTCGCCGTACGGCCGCAGGCCGACGTAGAACTCGTCGTTGAAGAACCCGGTGGGGTCGGTGCCGCCGTCGTCCCGCCCGTGCTCCGACGCCACGTCGGTCACCTCGGGGAAGGAGCGGAGGATCGCCCGGATCTGCGGCGAGAACCGGGACGACTCCTCGAACGAGATGGTGTAGGGCATCGTGGCGCGGACCCAGATCGCTCCCTCGTCGAGGTGGGGCATGAACTCCGCGCCGATGAAGGGCACCAGCAGCAGCGAGGCCGCGAACGCCGCCGCCGACAGGCCGACGGTGAGCCACGGGCGCGCCAGGCACCAGTCGAGGTGGCGGCCGTACTGCGCCTTGAGCCGCTCGAACAGCGCGTTGCGGCGCTCCCGCACGCCCCGGCGCAGCACCACCGACGCGAGCACCGGCAGCAGCGTGAGTGTCAGGACCAGCGCGCCGACCAGCGCGTAGATCATCGTGTCGGCCATCGGCTTGAACAGCTCGCCGGAGGGACCGCTGAGCACGTAGATCGGCAGGAAGCCGGCGACGATCACGGCGACCGCGTAGAAGATGGGCCGGTCCACCTCCGCCGCCGCCGCGGCGATGGCCTCGGTGATCCGGTAGGTCGTGCCGTGCCGGAGCGCGAGCTGGCGGTGGACGTTCTCCACCATCACGACCGCGCCGTCCACCAGGATCCCGAAGTCGATCGCCCCGATCGAGAGCAGGTTGGCCGGGATGCGCCGCAGGTCCAGGCAGATGAAGGCGAACAGCAGCGACAGCGGGATGGTGACGGCCACGATCAGGCCGGAGCGCACGTCGTAGAGGAAGAAGATCAGCACCGCGATGACGAGCACGATGCCGCGCAGCAGGTTGTCCTCGACCGTGCGGGTGGTGAGCGCGACCAGGTCGGTGCGGTCGTAGTAGGTGTGGACCTTCACGTCCTTCGGGAGGACCGAGCCGTTCAGCTCCCGGGATTTGGCCTCGACGCCCTTGAGGACCACCTGGGCCTGGTCGCCCTTCCGCATCAGGATGACGCCCTCGACGGCGTCGTTGCGGCTGTTGAAGCCGAACTGCCCCAGCCGCGGCGCGCTGCCGATCACCACCTGGCCGACGTCCTTCACCAGGATCGGCGTGCCGTTCCGGACGGCGACGACGACGTTGCCGATGTCGTCGGTGGTTGCCACCCGGCCCAGCCCCCGCACGTAGTAGAACTGGCCGCCCTCCGAGTAGAACCCGCCGCCCGCGTTGCCGTTGTTGGCGGCGAGCGCGTTCTGGACGTCCGCGACCGCCAGGCTGGCGCCGGCCAGGCGCGCCGGGTCGAGCAGCACCTGGTACTGCATCGTCTCGCCGCCGAGGGCCGCCACGTCGGCCACGCCCGGCACTGACTTGAACTGCCGGGTCACAACCCAGTCGTCGAGGATCTTGAGGTCGGAGGCAGAGCGGTCCGGGCTGTCGAGCACGTAGCGGTACACCAGCCCGGAGGGCGAGAACAGCGGGGCGATGTCCGGGCTCACGCCGTCCGGGAGCGCCGCGTCGGGCAGCCGCTCGAAGGCCTGCTGGCGCGCGAAGTAGTTGTCGGTGCCGTCGGTGAAGGTCAGCCGGAGGTCCGAGAGGCCGTACAGCGAGATCGAGCGGATGATCCGCAGCCGCGGCAGGCCGTTCATCTCGACCTCGAGCGGCACCGTGATGAGCCGCTCCACCTCCTCCGCCGCGTGGCCCGGCCACTGGGTGATGATCTCCACCATCGGCGGCGAGAGGTCGGGATACGCGTCCACCGGCAGGCGCGAGAACGACCACAGTCCGACGCCCAGGATGAGCGCCGCGCCGAGCAGCACCAGGAACCACTGCCGCAGCGACGCCTGGACCAGGCGGTGGATGAGGGAAGTGGGCGGCGCCCCCTCCGGCGTCTCCCCGCGCGGCTCGCTCACTGGCTCTCGGCGAACTGCAGGAACAGGCCGCCCTCGACGATGATCGACTCGCCCTGCGTGAGGCCCGCGGCGATCTCGATGCGGTCGCGCACCCGCTGGCCGAGCGTGACCGGGCGCCGCGCGAACGAGCTGTCGGCCGCGGCGACGAACACGAAGGGCAGGTTCTCGGCGTCGCGCAGCACGGCGGAGGCCGGCACGAGCAGGCCCCGCCGCGGCCGGCGCGAGTGGATCGCCACCCGGACGAACATGTCGCGCTTCAGGAAGTCGTCCCGGTTCCGGGCGACGATCCGCACCGACGTGGCGCGGGTCTGCGGGTCCACCAGCGCGCCGACGTAGTCCACCGTCCCGGTGAACCGCTCGTCACCCACCGTGGGCGTCACGTCGGCCGGGTCGCCGGCGGCGACCCCGGGCAGGTCGGCCTCGAACACGTTCGCCATCACCCACACGGTGGCGAGGTCGGCCAGGGTGAAGCACGGCGTGGTGCCGGCCGTGAGGAGCTGGCCCGGCGTCACCAGGCGCTCGACCACCACGCCGGCGATCGGCGCGCGGATCACGCCCTGCGGCGCCACGATCGTCCGGCCCTGCGCGATGGCGGCGACGCCCGCCGAGTCCACGCCGATGGAGCGCAGCTGCTCGGCGGCCGCGTCGCGGTCCGCCGCCGCCTGCGTGGCGTCGGTCTCGGCCTGGTCCAGATCGCGGCGCGCGATGGCGTCGTTCGTCCACAGCTGCTGGTCTTGGTCGGCGATGCGCCGCGTGTTCTCGGCGGCCGCGATGGCCTTGCGGTACTGGGCCACGTCGGCCGCGAAGTCCGGCGACGCCACGCTCGCCAGCGCCTGGCCGGCGGCGACATGCGTTCCCAGCTCGACCAGCAGGCGCGTCACCGGGCCCGAGATCGGCGCCAGGACCTGGGTGCTGCGGTTGCCGTCGAACGCCACCGTGCCGGTGACCTCGGCGGTGGGCGAGAAGGTGTCGGCCGGCACGCGCGCCACGTGGATCCGCTGGCGCTGCTCCGGCGTGAGGCCGAAGGCCGCGCGGGCCGGCCCGTCCTTCGCGTCGGCGCCGCGGCCGCAGCCGGCGGCCGTGGCCGCGAGGCCGGCGAGGGCGGCGAGTGCGAGGGCCCTAGTGTTCACCGGTGGTCCCTCCGGATGCGGGCGCGAGCGGCCGGCCGACGGCGCGCTCGAGGTCGGCGCGCGCGTCGTTGGCGGCGCCCAGCGCGTCGGCCAGCTGGCTCTCGGCGTCGAGCAGGGTGCGTCGCGCGTCGAGCACGTCGAGGGCGGAGGACCCGCCCAGGCCGTAGCTCGTCAGCGCGATCTGGTAGGCGCGGCGCGCCTCGGGCAGCAGCTGGTCCCGGAGGAACAGCGCCTGCCGGAGCGCGGTGGCGGCCGCGGCGTAGGCGGTGCGCACGTCCTGGTCCACCTGCAGCACCAGGTCGGCGTAGCTGGCGGACAGCTCGTCTTCGTGGTGGCGCGCCTGCGCCACCTCGCCGCCGGTGTGGTTCCAGAAGAACAGCGGCACGGTGAAGCCCACGCTGGTGGTGTAGGTGGACGCCGTCCCGGGGGCGGAGTTCTGCGCGACGCCGATGGCGAGGTCGGGCATCCAGAACGAGCGCGCCAGGGAGGTCGCGGCGGAGGCGCCGCGCCGCTGGCTCGCGAGTCCCCGGAGCTCCGGCCGCGCCGCGCGCGCCGTGTCCTCCAGCGCCTCCAGGTCCGGGAGTGGCGGCGGCGCCTCGAGCGACTCCGCCGGCTCGAACCCCGCGCCGAGCGTCCGCCCCATCATCCGGTTCACGCCCGCGCGGGCGTTGGCCAGGTCGCGCTCGTTGGCGATCAGGTCGTTGTCCGACTGCGCCAGGTCCACCCGCGCCTTCAGCACGTCCAGCCCGGCGACGGTCCCGGCGCCGTAGCGCGCCTGCGTCTTGTCGAGGAACTCCTGCGCCAGGCGGCGCCCCTCGACGAGGTCCGCGTGGTGCTGCAGCGCGACCAGCAGCGCGTCGTACGCCTGCGCGGTCTGGGATGCGGTCTGCTGCCGCAGCTGGATCCAGGCCGCCTCGGTCGCCTCCACGCCGGCGGTGCCCATCACGCCGCGCCAGTGGAACTTGGTGGGGAACGGCACCGAGAGGCCCAGGCCCAGGTCGTGGCCGGTGTTGCTCCCGGGCCGCGCCAGGCTCGGCTCGCCGGTGACGTCGGCGCTGAGCGTCAGGTCCGGGAAGGCGACGTCCTGCACCCGCTGCGCCCGCGCCTCCGCCACCTGCTCGAAGGCCGCTACCAGAGCCGGGTTCTTCGCCAGCGCCGTGTCCACCGCCTGCCGCCGCGTGAGGCGGAGCGGCTCGCCCGCGCCCTGCGCGCGTGCCGCGGCGGGCGCGGCCGCCAGCGCCGTGCCCGCCACACCAAGGGCGATGCTCATCGCTCCCCAGTTCAACGCCTGCCTCCGGTCGTGCCGTTCCGAGTGCGCGCCGCCCGCGCGTCCGCCGCGCGGGTCGGTGCCGAAGCTGCTGGATGCGGGCTGCTCAGGCGATCGGAACGGCCGGAGGCGGTGCGCGGGACTGCTGGTGGAGACCGGGGTAGAAGCGGATCGGCGCGGCGGCCGGCGCCGGGGCGGCGCCACGGAGCGGCAGGCCTTCGACGCGGACCGGGAAGGCGAACGCGGCGGTGAGCCGCCCGCTCGCGAGCCGGAGCGCCAGCAGGCACTGGTCGGCGTGGTGCGTGGTCGTGCCGCCCGCCTCGAGGTGCGCGACGGCGGGTGCCGCCGGGCCCCCCGCCCGGTGAAACAGCAGGGCGTCCAGGTCGGCCGTACCGCCGGCGCCGCCCAGGAGCAGCGCGGCGACCAGGGCGGCCGGGAACCGGATTCCGCGGGCGCGTCCCATCGAGCCCTAAGTATAACCAGGCCAACGCGGGAGGTTCCCGCTTGGCCTCCGCCCGGGGCGGGGATATGTTCCGGCACTTCGCGAGGAACGGATGACCTCTACCGAGTCCGACATCGCGGCCCAGCGGCCCCCGTACCTGATGGCCGCGGCCGTCACGCTGGCCACCCTGGTGCTCTACGTCGCCACCCTGGCACCGACGGCGCAGTTCTGGGACACGCCGGAATACATCGCCGCGGCCTACGTGCTCGGCGTCCCCCACCCGCCCGGCAACCCGCTGTTCGTGATCCTGGCGCACACCTGGGGCCTGGTGCCGTGGATGCAGCACTACGCCGCGCGCATCAACCTGATGTCGGCGGTGATGAGCGCCCTGACCGCGGGCTTCTGGTTCCTGATCGGCGAGCGGTGGCTGCGGCCCATCATTCCGGCCCTGTGGCCGCGGCGCGTGACCGCCCTGGCCGGCACGGTGATGGCGGCCACGGCGTTCACGGTGTGGAACCAGTCGGTGGTGAACGAAAAGGTGTACACGGTCAGCCTGCTCTCGATCGCGCTGGTGCTGTGGCTGGCGGTGCGCTGGGGCGACGAGCGGGAGGGCAGCGGGCGGGACCACCACCTGCTGGTGATCGTCTACCTGCTCGCGCTCACCGCCACCAACCACCTGATGGGCCTGCTGGTGGCGCCGGCCGTGGTGGTGTACGTGCTGTACACCGACCCCAAGGTCTTCATCAGCCCGAAGTTCCTCGCCTGGGCGGCGGTGGCGGTGGTGCTCGGGGTGAGCCTGTGGCTGTTCCTGCTGCTGCGCTCGCCGCACTTCCCGGCCATCAACGAGGGCGAGCCCACCAGCTGGGCGGCGCTCGATTCGGTCCTCAACCGCACCCAGTACGCCAAGCCGCCGGTGACGCAGCGGCAGGCGGACTTCAGCGCGCAGCTCGGCATGTGGCTCCAGTACTTCAGCTGGCAGTGGGGCCGGGACTGGGCCGCCGGGGTGCAGCGCGCGCTCGCCTCCCTGTTCGGCCTGCTCGGCGTGGTGGGCGCGTGGCGGCACTGGAAGGCCGACAAGCGCTCGGCGATGGCGATGACGGCGCTGATGGTGACGCTGGTCCCGCTGCTCGTCTTCTACCTCAACTTCAAGTACGGCTTCTCCCAGTACCCCGACCGGCCGACGCTGCCGCGCGAGGTCAGGGAGCGCGACTACTTCTTCATCGTCTCGTTCGCCGTGTGGGGGCTGTGGGCGGCGATGGGCCTTGCGGCGCTGATGGAATGGGTCCAGTCGGCGCTGCGCGAGCGGGTCCCGGACGCGAACCGCCGCTGGGGGCTCGCCACGCCCGTGCTGCTGGTGGCGCTGGTGCCGCTGGCGGGCAACCGCCTCTCCGCCCCGCGCAGCGGCGAGTGGCTCGCGCGCGACTTCGCCTACGACATGCTCCAGTCGTGCGACCCGTACGCGGTCCTGGTGACGGCGGGCGACAACGACACCTTCCCGCTGTGGTACGCGCAGGAGGTGGAGCACATCCGCCAGGACGTCACGGTCCTGAACCTCTCGCTGGCCAACACCGACTGGTACGACCGGCAGCTCCAGCGCCGGCCCCTGGCCACCTTCGACTCGGCGAGCGCACCGGCGATCTGGCGCACCCGCTCGTATCCGAAGCCGGCGGGCCCGCTGTGGAACCTCAGCATCCCTGCCCTCGACTCGATCCCGCCGTACTACGAGATGCAGGAGAAGCGGGGGCTCAACCTCGCCGGGTTCGACATCGTGCTCGACCCGCAGCGGCTCGGCCGGCCGTGGATCGAGCGGGCCGACGTGATGGTGCTGCGCGCCATTCAGGACGATTTCGGCAAGCGGCCGATCGTGTTCGCGCGGACGGTGGCCGGCTACCCCGACCGCTTCGGCCTCACCGCCAACTTGGTGGGGCAGGGCATGGTCCGGGTGCTCGTGCCCTCGCCGGTGGTGGTGAACGACACGATCAAGCAGTCGAACGAGCTGGGGCTGGTGAACCTGCCGCGTTCGCGCGCGCTCCTGGAGCAGGTGTACCATGCCCACACCGCGGCGCGGCACCGGCCGAAGGGCTGGATCGACGTGCCGTCGGAGAACATCCCGGCCACCTACGCCTTCCTGTACCAGACCCTGGGCCTGATGCTGCTGCAGACGGCGCGGCCCGAGGCGATGAAGCTCCTGGCCCAGGCCGACTCGATGGTGGAGAACACCAGCTACGGGCGGCCGAGGGCCCAGGCGCCCTAGCGGCGCGCCCCGCCGGCGGTCCGGGCAACCCCCTCGGCCGCCGGCGGGGACGGGATCGCTCTACCCGGCCGGCGCTCCGGCCGCCCGTACGGCCTCCGCGCAGCGGCGCACGATGTCCCCGGCCGGCTCGATCCGGTCGATGCCCGCCACCGACTTGCCGGCCTGCCAGTAGTCGCGCGACGAGCCGCCGCCGCCCCCGAGCGCCGCGCGCCTGAGCTTCCGCACGTAGCGCAAACCGTAGATGGTGCGCATCAGGTACTTGGTGCGCCGGCCGCGCAGCATCCAGCGCTCGATGGGGCCGGCCCGCGTGCCCACGCGCTCGACCCACGGCGTGCGGATCACCGCCAGCGGCACGCCCGTCACACGCTCCGTGAGGACGATGTCGTCCTCGCCCGCCTCCACGATCCGGTGCTTGTAGTCGGGGTGCACGCGGCATTCGTCGGTGGCGATGAACCGCGTGCCCATCTGGACGCCGGCGTACCCGAGCCGCAGCGCGGCCACGAACGCGCGCTCGTCGCCGACGCCGCCGGCACAGACCACCGGCCGGCCGAGGCCGCTCAGCTCGTCGATCAGCGCCTCGGCGCTCTTGGGGCCCGCGTGCCCGCCCGCGCGGTCGTTGACGGCGATGAGGCCGTGGACCCCGCCCTCCAGCGCCCGCTCGGCCCATTTCCGCTCGGTCACGTCGTGGTAGACGACGCCGCCCACGGCCGCGACCCGCTCCACCACCCAGCGCGGCTTGCCGAGCGAGGTGACGAAGAACCGCACGCCCTCCTCGAGGGCGACGTCGAGCCAGCGCCGCATCCGCTCCAGGTAGGTGCGCGACGAGCGCTCGATCAGCACGTTCATGCCGATCGGCTTCGCGGTGAGCCGCCGGATGAGGCGGAGGCCCTCCCGGAGATCGTGGCCGTGCACGTACACCATCGACAGCGGCTGCACGATCCCGATCCCGCCGGCCTGGGAGACGGCCGCCACCAGCTCCGGGTTGGTGCAGGGGTACATGGCGCCGCAGATCAGCGGCACCTCGACGTGCGCCTGTTGCGTGAACGGCGTGGCGAGCGTCACCATTGTCGGCAACGATAACGCCGAAGGAGCCCGGCGGCACGCTCCCGTGAACATCCTGCACGTCCTCTCGCAACGCGAAGTCACCGGCGCCGAGCGGTTCGCCTCGTCGCTGATCCGCCAGCAGGCCCGGGACGGGCACCGCGTGACCGTGGTCTCGGACACGCTGCACACCGCGGTGGACGCCGAGTACGTGAGCCTGCCGCTGGACCGGCGCACCTACCTGCGGCGGCTCGGCAACGTGCTCGCGCTGCGCCGCCTCATCCGCACGCGCGGCGTCCACGTCGTGCACGCGCACTCGCGGGCGGCCAGCTGGGTCGCGTTCTTCGCCACCCGCTTCTCGCGGGTGCCGCTCGTCTCCACCCTGCACATGCTCCAGCCCCGCCACCCCTCGGTGCGCGCGTTCAGCGTGTACGGCGAGGAGGTGACGGCCGTCTCGCCCACCGTGGAGGCCGACGCGCTGCGCGTCCTCGGCCTGCCGCGCGAACATCTCCATCTCGTGCCCAACGGCGTGGACCTCGAGCGCTACCGGCCCGGCGCGGACGCAGCCGACGCCCGCCGCGCGCTGGGCTTGCCGGCGGAGGGGATCGTCATCGCGCTGGTGGGCCGCCTGTCGGGCCCGCGGGGACCGATCGCGAAGCGCGTGGTGTCGGCGGTGTTCCCGCGCGTGCGCGAGACCGTCCCGGACGCGAGCCTGGTGGTGGTCGGCGGCATGCGCGGCGGCGAGGACTTCCCCGAGCTCGTGTCGATGATCAACCAGCGGCTGGGCGGGCGGTGGGTCCGCCACCTCGGCCATCAACCCGACGTGCGGAGCGCGTTGGCGGCCGCCGACATCGTGATCGGCGCCGGCCGCAGCGCGCTCAACGCGCTGGCGATGGGCCGGCCCGTCGTCGCGCACGGGGAGACGCACTACGTCGGCGTGGTGTCCGAGGCGACGGCGGACGAGTGCCGCGACACCAACTTCGGCGACTCCGGCGCGCGGCGGGACACCGACCCGGAGCGCATGGCCGCCGACGTCGCCGACCTCGCGCGCGACGCGGAGCGGCGGCGCTCGCTGGCGGCGTGGGGCCGCGGGTTCGTGGAGCGGCACTACGACGTGCGCGAGACCTGGCGGCGCGTCGAGATCGTGTACCGCCGGGCACGCGCCGCGAGGTCGCGGCGCCGGATCCCGGTGCTGATGTACCACCGGATCGTGAACGCGCCGCCGGCGACCCGCCACGGGATCTGGGTCACCAGGGACGCGTTCGCCGCGCAGCTGGCCTCGCTCGCGCGGCGCGGCTTCACGCCCATCACGTTCGGCGACTACGACGCCTACCTGGCCGGCGCCCGCGAGCTGCCGCGCCGGCCCGTCGTCCTCACCTTCGACGACGGCTACGCCGACAACCACGCCAACGCGCTGCCGCTGCTCCGCGCGCACGGCATGAGCGCGGTCGTCTTCCTGATCGGCGACCGCAACGTCACCGCCAACCTGTGGGACGCGGCCGCCGGCGAGCCGCAGGTGCCGCTCCTGGCGGGCGACCAGATCCGCGAGATGCAGGAGCAGGGCGTCGAGTTCGGCTCCCACACCCTGAGCCACGCGCGGCTCACCGACCTCGACCCGGACCGGCTCGCGGCGGAGCTGGAGGGCTCGCGGCGGGCGATCGCCGAGCGGACCGGCAGGCCGGTGCTGTCGATCTGCTACCCGTACGGCGCGGTGAGCGCGGCGGTCAAGGCGGCCGCCGAGCGCGCCGGCTACGCGTTCGGCGTGGCCTCGGACAGCGGGCCGCTCCGGATCGGGGAGGACCTCTACGAGATCCGCCGGGCGCAGGTCTTCCCGCGGACGAGCCTGTCCGGCTTTGTGCGCAAGACGTCGGGGTGGTACCTGGCGTACAGGGATCTGCGGCGACGGCTGCGCGGTTGACCGGCTTCCCGCCCGGCGACTAGCTTCCATAGCTTGGCCGGCGCGCGGTGGCTGTAGCTCAATCGGTCAGAGCGCTGGACTGTGGCTCCAGAGGTTGGGGGTTCGATTCCCCTCAGCCACCCCATGGCCGGGCACCGCTGTCTCTAGGTCCGTAGCTCAATTGGTAGAGCACCGGTCTCCAAAACCGGGGGTTGGGGGTTCAAGTCCCTCCGGGCCTGCTTGAAGCAAGTTGCAATGGGAACTGTCGGTCGCGGCGGTATCGTCTAGGGGACTAGGACGTGGCCCTCTCAAGGCCAAAACACGGGTTCGAATCCCGTTACCGCTACTCGGCCCTATCGTCTAACGGCTAGGACACCACCCTTTCAAGGTGGGAACAGGGGTTCGATTCCCCTTAGGGCTATCGTCCCCGCCGCGCTCCGCCGCCCACTCATCCCGCTCCACGGAGAATGCCATGCGCCGCACCGCGTTGCTGCTGTGTGTACTCCTGGCCGCCTGCGCGAAGGGTCAGCCGTCCGGGCGGGCCGCCGGCGACACGCTGACCCGGCGCCAGAAGGACAGCATCCTCGGCGCGTCGCGGCTGCCGGGGGCTCGCGGGATCCAGCGCGCGCTGCAGGCGCAGGACTCGGCGGCGGCGCAGAACGCGCGGGTGGACTCGGTGCGGTAGGGCGGGGGCTGGCCTCCCTGTCTCACTCGTACCTCAGCGCCTCGACCGGATCCACCCGGCTCGCGCGGACGACCGGCACGTAGCTCGCGCCGAGCGCGACCGCCGCGAGCGTCACGAGCGACAGCCCGAAGACCGCGGGGTCCTGGCCCCCGAGCCCGTACAGCAGCGACCGCAGCAGCCGGCCGGTGCCCAGCGCGAAGGCGATCCCCACGACGCCGCCGACCGCCGCCATCGTCCCGACCTGCCGCACCACCAGCCCCCGCACCGTCCACGCGTCGGCGCCGAGCGCCATGCGGACCCCGATCTCCCGGGTGCGCTGCTGCACCGTGTAGGCGAGCACACCGTACAGGCCCACCGCGGCGAGCACCGTGGCCAGCGAGGCGAACACCGCCGACAGGATGCTGATCAGCCGGTCGAGGAACACGTTGTCGCGGATCTGCTGCGGCATCGTCTTGATGTCCTCGATGGGCACGGTCGGAGCGAGGCGCTTGAGGAGCGCGGTGACGGCGTGCATCTGCTGCGCCGCCGGCACGGCGCTGCGCACGTAGAAGTTGAGGTCCCCGATCCCGCCGTCCTGGCGCCACGGCGTATAGAACAGCGGCGGCACCGAGTCCTTCACCTGGCTGTACTTCGCGTTGCGCACCAGCCCCACGATCTCGATGGTGAGCGAGTCGCGCCGGCCGGTCCCCATGAACTTGTGGACCGCGTCCGCGCCGAGGTTGAACTTCCTGGCGAACGCCTGGTTGACCACCGCGACCCGGGGCGTGCCCCTGAAGTCCGACGCCGTGAACTCGCGCCCGGCCAGGACCGGGATCCCCAGGGTGCGGAAGTACCCGGCGCCGACCTCGTTGTAGCGGCTGTTGTTGTCGACGTCGGGGCCTTCCGGGAATCCCTCGACGTGCACGTCGGTGCCCCAGTTGCTCCCGGCCAGGAGCGGCACCAGCGACGAGGTCACGCCGGTGACGCCGGGCAGCCGCGCCAGCTCGTCCTCCACCTGCTCGAACAGGAGGCCGGAGCGCGCGCTGTCGTAGCCGCTGCGCTGCGGCGAGATGGAGAAGGTGATGACGTCGTCGACGCGGACCCCGAGGTCCACGCGCGACACGTTCACCAGGCTCTTGAGGAACAGGCCGGCGCAGATCAGGAGTCCGGTGGCGAGCGCGATCTGGGCGGTCACCAGCGCCGAGCGGAACCGCGCGGCGCCCCGGTGCCCGGAGATCTGACCCGCGTTGGCGCGGATCGCGTCGATCAGGTTCGCGCGCGTGCTGTGCAGCGCGGGGAACAGGCCGAAGGCGAGCCCGGTCGCGACGGCCAGCGCGCCGGTGAACAGGACCACCGCGGGCTGCAGCGTGAACTGCATGAAGTTCGAAGTGTCGGCCGGCATCAGCGAGGCCAGCAGCTTGAGGGTGAGCGCGGCCACCGCCAGGCTCGCGACGCCGCCCATCAGCGCGAGAATCACGGACTCGGTCAGCAGCTGGGTCACGAGGTGGCGGCGGCCGGCGCCGATCGCCAGGCGCACGCCCATCTCCTTGGCGCGCCCCGCACCGCGCGCCAGCAGCAGGTTGGCGATGTTGGCGCAGGCGATGAGCAGCACGACGCCGGTGACCCCGAACAGCATGGCGAGCGGGGTCCTGGCCTCGTGGTGGATCTGGCTCTGGCCGCGGTAGCCGGGCGTGACGCCGATCTCCTTGGTCCTGAACTTGGCCATCGTCGCCGCGCTCATTCCTTCCTGGAGCGGCGCTTCCACGTCGTTGAGGATCGGGCGGTAGACGCCGTTCAGGGCGCTCTTCGCCTGCGCCGGCGTGACGCCCGGCTTGAGCCGGCCGAACAGGTACAACCAGTAGCTGCGGCGGTTCTCGTAGTCGCCCCAGGTCCCGAGCTTGGTGCCCATCGTGACGGGCACGAACACCTGCGGGTGGGACCCGAACGTGGTGCCGTCGAAGCCGCGGGGACCGACGCCCACGATCGTCATCGTCTGGCCGTTCACGACGATGCTCTTGCCGACGACGGCGGGGTCGCCGCCGAGGTGGCCCTTCCAGAACGCGTAGCTCAGCACGGCCACGAAGCCGGTGCCGACGGCCTGGTCGTCCTCGGGCCCGAGCAGCCGGCCGAGGGCCGGGGTGAGGCCCAGGGTGTGGAAGTAGGAGCCGGTGACCTCGGCGGCCTCGCCGGTCATGGGCTCGCCGCGGATGGCGAAGTTCGCGCCGAAGATGCGGTGCGCCGCGAGGCCGGTGAGGACGTTCTGGCCGCGCTCGAGGTCGCGGAACATCGCGTAGCTGAAGACCTCGTCGCAGCCTCCGGTCGTGTTGCACGACTGCGAGCCCGGGTTCGGCCCGGGCGCGGTGAGGTCGATGAGCCGGTCGGGGTCGGGGACGGGCAGCGGCCGGAGCAGCACCTGGTCGGTGAGGGAGAAGATCGCGGCGTTGGCGCCGATGCCGAGGGCGAGGGACAGCACGGCCACCGCGGTGACGAACGGCGTCCGGAGCAGCGTGCGGAAGGCGAGCCTCACGTGGCGCATCGGCGACTCGTGGTCGGGGGGTGGCCGGCGGTTGCCGGCCGCTTCGGCTTGGACAGCCCGCGCGCCGAAATGGTTGTCGCGGGTGGCCCGCGGACGCCCGGGGGCCGCGAGACCCTACGCCGCGCGGGGGCGCCGGTTTCGGGCGACGCCGGACGTGGTGCGCGCGATCCGGTCTCCGGTGGCTTGGAAGGGCCGCAGTGCGCGGGCGGGCCGCTTGCGCAACGCGATGGGCCTGGCGAGTTTTTCCGCCACGCGCCGCTAGCTCAACTGGCAGAGCAACTGACTCTTAATCAGTAGGTTCCGTGTTCGATTCACGGGCGGCGCACTCGGAGCAAGCACCAGGCGCGGCCTCACTTCTCGTGGGGCCGCGCCTCTGTCTGATGGGGCTGCGCGGCAACTGAGGGGAACGGCGCCGGCTCCGCCGGGCGACGCATCCGGCCGCACTAGAGACCGCCTCGCTCCGCTCGCTTCCCCGCGCCGGCAACCCTATCTTTCCGCCGCCACATGACCGAGCTCGTCGACCGCCTCCAGGCTACGCTGGGTGACGCCTACCGCATCGAGCAGGAACTCGGCGGCGGCGGCATGAGCCGCGTGTTCCTCGCCGTGGAGACCCGGCTCGGGCGCAAGGTGGTCATCAAGGTCCTCCCGCCGGAGATGGCGGCCGGGGTCAACAGCGAGCGGTTCAACCGTGAGATCCAGCTCGCGGCATCGCTGCAGCACCCGCACATCGTGCCGCTCATCACCACCGGCCAGGCGGGCGACCTCCTCTACTACACCATGCCTCTCGTGGAGGGCGAGAGTCTGCGGGCCAAGCTCTCTCGCGAAGGCGAGCTGCCGGTCGGCGAGACGGTGCGCATCCTGCTCGACGTGGTGGACGCACTCGCCTACGCCCATTCGCACGGCGTGGTGCACCGGGACATCAAGCCCGACAACATCCTGATCTCCGGCCACCACGCCGTGGTGACCGATTTCGGCGTGGCGAAGGCGGTGAGCGCCTCGAGCGGCTCCTCGACCCTCACGTCGCTGGGGGTCGCGCTCGGCACGCCGGCGTACATGGCGCCGGAGCAGGCCGCGGCCGATCCGCATGTGGATCACCGTGCCGACCTGTACGCGGTGGGCGCGATGGCGTACGAGATGCTGTGCGGCCGGCCGCCGTTCACAGGGATGACGCCGCAGGCGCAGCTCGCGGCCCACGTCACCCAGGCGCCCGACCCGGTGGCCGCGCACCGGCCCAGCGTGCCGCCCGCGCTCGACGCGCTGGTGATGCGGTGTCTCGAGAAGAAACCGGCCGACCGCCCGCAGAGGGCCGAGGAGCTGCTGGTCGAGTTCCAGGCGATGGCGACGCCGTCGGGCGGCATGGCACCCACGGGCGCCACGCCCACCGTTTCATCCGGTACCGAGGCCGCGATCCGGCGCGCCCACCCGGGCCGCGTGGCGGTGGAGTTCGTGGCGGCGGCGGCCGCCGTGCTGGCGCTGGTCTACCTCGCCATGGTGAAGGTCGGCCTGCCCGGATGGGTGTTCGGGGCCGCCGTCGTCCTGCTCGCAGCGGGCCTGCCCATCATGCTGGTCACGGGGCTGTTCGAGCGCCGGCGCGCGGTGGCCCGCACGACGGGCATCATGACGGCGACGCCGCCGGCGGGCGTCCGCACGCTGTTCACGTGGCGCAGGGCGTTCGCGGGTGGTGGCGTCGCCTTCGGCGCGCTGGGCATCGGCACCGTCGTCTACATGGGCATGCGGGCGCTGGGCATCGGGCCGGTGGGCACGCTGGTGGCCGCGGGCACGCTCAAGGAGCGCCAAAAGGTCATCCTCGCCGAGTTCACGAACCGCGCCGCCGACTCCACCCTGGGTCCCACGCTGACCGAGGCGTTCCGTGTGGATCTCGCCCAGTCGCCGACAGTGCAGCTGGTGGACGCCAACGCGGTGGGCGCGGCGCTGGCGCGGATGCAGCGCGACCCCCGTGCGCGCGTGACGCCGGACCTGGCGCGCGAGGTGGCCGAGCGCGAGGGCGTGACCGCCGTGGTGGAGGGTCAGATAGATCCCGTCGGCACGGGCTACGTGCTCTCGACGAGCATCGTCTCCGCCGCCGACGGCCGGGTGCTCACGGCCGTGCGCGCCACGGCCGCCGACGGCGCCCACCTGATCGACGCGCTCGACAAGCTCTCGAGCGCGCTGCGCGAGCGCATCGGCGAGTCGTTCCGGACCATCCGCGCCTCGCCGCCGCTGGCGCAGGTGACGACGGGCTCGCTGGAGGCGCTGCGCAAGTACTCCGAGGCGATCCGCCTGTTCAACCGGGGTGACCAGGAAGCCGCGATACCCGTCCTGCGCGAGGCCACGGCCCTCGACACCGGGTTCGCCATGGCGTACCGGAAGCTCTCCGTGGCCCTGGGCAACACTGGCGGCGCCGCCGACCAGATCGTCGCCGCTGCCGCCCAGGCGTTCCACCACAGCGACCGCCTGACCGAGCTGGAGCGCGACCTCACCGCGGCCCGCTACTACGAGATCGTCGAGTGGGATCCGGCGCGGATGGCCGCGGCCTATCGCTCGGCGCTGGACGTGGATCCCAACAGCGACGTCGGGCTGAACAACCTCGCCAACCTGCTCAATCTCCAGGGCCAGTACGCCGTGGCGGAAAGCCTGGTGAAGCGCGGAATGGACCTGGGCTACGGCGGCACGTTCTATCAGTCCGCCTACGAGAGCGAGATGTACCAGGGCCGGTTCGCGGATGCCGCGGCGACCACCGAGAGCTACGCGAGGGCCTGGCCGGGCGACCTCGGCGTCACCAACCAGCGCGGTCACCTGGCAGCCGGGCAGCACGACTACGCTGCGGCGGAGAAGGTCTGGCGGGAACTGCTCGATGCGTCGCGGTCCGGATCGTGGCACGA
>DASPTN010000027.1:0-9559 GCA_035623395.1 Gemmatimonadales bacterium
CGGTCGAGGAGATCGCGCGCGCGTTCTTCGCCCTGGGCGACGGCTGCACGATGTCGGCCAAGAAGGACGGGCTGGTGAACATCGGCGGCTTCATCGCGACCAACGACGACGACCTCGCGACCCGCCTGTCGAACATGCTGATCCTGATCGAGGGCTTCACCACCTACGGCGGGCTGGCGGGCCGCGACCTGGAGGCCATCGCGCGCGGGCTCGACGAGGTGCTGGACGAGCGGTACCTCGAGCACCGGGTCGGCCAGGTACGCCGGTTCGGCGAGGCCCTGCGCGCCGCCGGCGTCCCGATCGTGCTGCCGGTGGGCGGCCATGGCGTGTATCTCGACGCGCGCCGCTTCCTGCCGCACATCCCCCAGCACGAGTTCCCGGCCCAGGCGCTGACCTGCGCGCTGTACCTCGAGGGCGGCGTGCGCGGCGTCGAGATCGGCGGGCTGATGCTCGGCAAGCTCGACGAGGCCACCGGCGCGTGGACCTGGCCGGAGCTCGAGCTGGTGCGGCTGGCCGTGCCGAGGCGCGTCTACACCGACGCCCACCTCGATCACGTCGTGAGCGTCTGCGCCCGGATCCTGAAGCAGCGCGACGCGGTGCGGGGGCTCAGGATCGTGTCCCGGGCCCCCGTGCTCCCGCATTTCACCGCCCGGCTCGCGCCGGTCGGCGGCGCGCGGGCCTAGCGCGCCGGCCGCTCAGTCCCGCGGCGGCCTGGCCCGCGGCGCTGGCGAGGGCGTCGCGACCGGCCGGAGCGCGAGCCGCACGCTCAGATCGCCGGACGTCACGACCACCTCGCTGTCCGATACCTCGGTCGCGGTCACGCTCCCGGGTCCCCGCGCCTCGATCACCACGTCGCCCAGCCGGCCGGTGTAGCGCAGCGGCCCGAAGCCGCGGTGCTCACGGTACGAGATGGGGGGGGAGGGCGGCATCGGCGCTTCCGCGGGCATCGGCGGCTGCGCGGCGACGGGAGGCGCGGGCACCGCGGGTTGGGCCGGCGTCGCGGGCGGTGCGGGCATCGCCGGGGGAGGGGTCGGCTCCGCCCACTCGCGCCCCTCCAGCACGGAGCGCTCGGCGAGCGAGCGGGCGAGCACCCGCTGCTGGTCCTCGAGCACCCGACGCAGGCGCGCCAGCTGCTCCAGGCTCGCCGAGTCGCGCTGGCTCTGGGCTTCCTCGAGCCGGCCCTCCAGCTCGTTGCGCATCCGCTCCAGGGTCTCCTGCGACCGCTCCAGCTGAGCGCGTGACGTCTCGAGCGCGTGCTCCTGCGCCTCCTGAGCGCGCCGCAACGCCCGGGTCAGCTCCGACATCTCGCGCGACTGTGACCGGGCGCCGGCGACCAGTTCGACGGTGCGGTCGCGACCGTTCCGCCGGAAGGTCAGCCGGATGGATTGTCCCGGCCGGATGCTGCCGAACCGGCTGCCGCCTTCCGCCGTCGTGAGCGGCACGCCGTCCACCGCGAGAAGCGTGTCGCCGATCCGCAGGCCGGCGCGGTCGCCCGGGCCGTTGTCGTCCACGGAGAAGACGCTCGGCGGCTCCGAGAAGGTCCACCGGTGCGTGTCCCCTCTCCCGGCGACCGTCATGCTGCAGCGGCTGCACGAGAGCCCGATTCCCAGCCAACCCTCGCCGCCGGTTCTGATGCTGTACGTCTCCCCGGCCCGGCTGGTGTCCACCTGCGCGCGGCCGGGCGCGGCGAGCGCCGCCAGCGCGCCGAGTACGACGATGCTCCGCCACATCTTCCGTCCTCCCTGGTTCAGAACCACACCACGGACCGGGTGGACGGCGCCGGCCGCTGCTCCCGATTCCTGTCGTCGAGGCCCCGCACGACCGCGGCGGCGAGCGGATCGTCGGGCGCCAGCTGCGCCACCTCCGAGGCCGCCCCCCCGAGCGCCGAGATGGCCGCCTGGCGCGCCTTGGCGCGCGTCGCCGCGTCGGTGGAGTCGTTCACCTGGTTGAGCGCCGCCAGCGCGGCCACGTACAGCGCGCCGAGGCGCTCCGCGTGCGCGGCGACCTGCGCCGCGGAGCCCCGCGTGGCCTGCACGCCCGACAGCGCGGCCGCGGCGCCGCTCCGCGTCCCGAGGAACTCGCCGGCCGCGAACCCGCCGGCGAACAGCGCCAGCGAGGCCGCAGCCGCCAGCCAGGGGACCAGGTGCCGCCGGCCCGGCCGCAGCGCCAGCGGGATCGGCAGCAGCCCGCGCCGCTGCAGTGCGTGGACGACGCGGTCCTCCAGCACGGGCCGCGGGGCGCGCTCCCGGGGCAGTCCCTCCAGCGCGCGTCGCTCGGCCGGGGTGAGGTCGTCGGATGCGTTCACGTGGCCTGCCTCCCGGAGTCCCGGGTGAGCAGCGCGCGCACGGCGCGCCGGGCCCGGAACAGCTGTGACTTGGTCGTGCCGGGCGTCACGCCGAGCTGCTCGGCGATCTGCTCGTGGGTCAGGTCCTCGACGTCGTGCAGCACGAACACCGTGCGGTAGCCGGCCGGAAGCGCCGCGATGGCGCGCTCGAGATCCACCGGCTCCACGTGCTCCGGCGGCGGCACTGCTCCCGGCTCGTCCTCCTCCGGCCACTCGACCTCGCGCCGCCGGCTGCGGCGGCGCAGCGCGTTCCGCGCCGCGTTGACGCCGATGGCGTGGAGCCACGTCCCCAGCTCGGCTTCCCAGCGGAAGCCGCCCAGCTTCTCCACGGCCGTCATCCAGGTCTCCTGCACGACGTCCTCCGCTTCCGTCTCGTCCCCGGCCAGCAGCCGCAGCGCCACCTGGAGCAGGCGCGGCGTGTGCCTCCGGTAGAGGCTCCGGAACGCCGCCTCGTCGCCGGCGAGCACTTGCTCGGCGAGGTGCCGGTCCGGCTCCTCCCGGAGATCGGGCGCGGCGTCCATGTTCACCGGGAGGCCCCGGTCCGGCGCTGACGGCGTCTCATGGTCCGTGGTTTAGTGGCGCCAGTGACCCGAAAGGTTGTCCGCCGGCCGCAGTCCGAAACGCCCCGCACCGGCGCTCGTACGGATGCCCGTGGCACTGCCAGATTGGCGCGCTGCAATGGTCTCTTCCTTGCGACTCCCGTCCGGCAAACACCGGCGACCTGGCGCCCGGCAACTCCACTGGATTCCAGCGGCTGTGAACTCGCAACCGATTGACGGCTACGTTATTGTTTAGGGCCAACATACGCATGTTCAAGCGCAGAGGGGAAATGCCCAAGAAGCATCATCCACACGACGCTCCGCGCGGGGCGCCGCCGGCGGCGCCCGACCTCGCCGAATCGGCCGAGACCGAGGGGGCGGCCGGCTTGGCCGCCGGCGCCGCCGCGGAGGGGATGCCCGGGGAGCGCGGTGCGGCGGGGACGCTCGAGGAGCCGATGGCGGAGGGGCTCCGACGGCTGGAGCGCGAGGCGGCGGAGTGGAAGGACCGCTGCCTCCGCGCGGCAGCGGAATTCGAAAACTTCAAGAAGCGGGCGGCGCGCGAGCGGACGGAGATCTGGAGCCGGGCGCAGGGCGACCTGATCGTCCGCGCGCTCGACGCGCTCGACGATCTCGGGCGCATCGCGGCGCTCGATCCGGCGCAGACCACGTCCCAGGCGCTCCACGAGGGGGCCGGGCTGGTCGAGCGGAAGCTGATGAAGGCGCTCGAGGGCATCGGGCTCGAGCGCGTCGATCCGGTGGACCAGCCGTTCGATCCGAACCTCCACGAAGCGGTGATGACCGTGCCGGCCGGCTCGCCGGACGCCGACCACACGGTGGGCTCGGTGCTCCAGCCGGGCTACCGGCTGAACGGGACGCTGCTGAGGCCCGCCCGCGTCGCGGTCCGGACCTGGACCGGGCCGGCGGCCGGCGAGGCGGTGCAGTAGCCGATGGCGCCGGAGAAGGACTACTACTCCGTCCTGGGCGTGACGTCGGCCGCGACGCAGGATCAGATCAAGCGCGCCTACCGCAAGCTCGCCAAGAAGTGGCATCCGGACGCCAACCCCGGCGACAAGAGCGCGGGCGAGCGCTTCAAGGGCATCACGGAAGCGTACTCCGTGCTGTCGGACGCGAAGAAGCGCAAGCAGTACGACGACCTCCGCAAGTACGGCGCGTTCAGCGCCGCGGGACCGGGCGCGCGGCGTCCCGCGTCCGGCGCGGGACGGCCCGGCGGCGGTGCGGGGCAGCGCTTCGAGGAGATGGACTTCGGCGATCTCAGCGGCGGGCTCGGCGGCCTGGGCGACCTGTTCTCGTCCATCTTCGGCGGGGGCGGCGGCAGGAAGAAGGGCGGCCCGGAGCGGGGCGAGAGCGTCGAGACCGTCGTGTCGATTCCGTTCCGCGTGGCGGCGCTCGGCGGCAAGGTGCCGATCACCGTGCCGGTCACCGAGGCCTGCGGCACCTGCGGCGGCTCCGGGGCGGCGCCGGGCTCGACGCTGTCGACCTGCCCCGAGTGCAAGGGCAGCGGCACGATCTCCTTCGGTGCCGGCGGCTTCGCCGTGAAGCGGCCGTGCCCCGCCTGCCGCGGCCGCGGCAAGGTCGCGGCCCAGGCCTGCCCGACGTGCCGGGGCGTGGGCGAGGTCCGGGTGGAGCGGCGCCTGATGGTGACCGTGCCGCCCGGGACCGACGACGGCACCAAGATCCGCCTCAAGGGTCACGGGCCCCGCGGCACGGGCGGCGCGCCGGCGGGCGACCTGATGGTCGCGTTCCAGATCGAGCCGGACCGCTTCTTCCGGCGCGACGGACTCGACGTGCACTGCACCGTGCCGATCAACGTCGCCCAGGCGATGCTGGGGACGAAGCTCAAGGTCCGCACGCTCGACGGCAAGCACATCGTGCTCCGGATCCCGGCGGGCACGCAGACCGGACGGCAGTTCCGCATCCGCGCGCAGGGCATCGAAAAGGGCGGCCAGCGGGGCGACCAGCTCGTGGAGGTCCAGGTCGAGGTACCGGACAAGCTCTCGCCGGAGCAGGAGGCCATGGTCAAGAGCTTCGCCGATTCCGCGGGGCTGAAGTACTGAACCCATCCCGAGGGGGGGGGCCGCGCTTCCGGCCCGCCGCCAGCGGGCCGCCGCGCGAGGATCCGCCGTGCGCGTGCTGATCGTCGAGGACGATGCCGGCCTGGCCGGGATCGTGCGCGACGGACTCGCCGAGCACCATGTCGACGCCACCATCGCGGGCAGCTTCGAGGAAGGCCGGGAGCGCGCGGCGCTCGGCACCTGGGACGTGATCGTGCTCGACGTGATGCTCCCGGGCGGCAGCGGCTTCGAGCTGTGCACGCAGCTCAGGCGCCGCGGGCTGCGCACGCCGATCCTGATGCTGACCGCCCGCGACACCGTGGACGACCGGGTCTCCGGCCTCGACGCGGGCGCCGACGACTACCTCACCAAGCCGTTCGCGTTCCGGGAGCTGGTGGCCCGGATCCGCGCGCTCGCGCGGCGCGAGGCGGCGCTGGTGCCCCAGACCGTGAGCGTGGCCGATCTCGAGGTGGACTTCGCCTCGCGCGGCGTGCGGCGCGGCGGCCGCCCGATCCGGCTCACCGCCAAGGAGTTCGCGCTGCTCGAGTTCTTCGCGCGGCACGTGGGCCAGGTGGTGGACCGGGCGGCGATCACCGCCCACGTGTGGGACGAGAACCACGATCCCTTCACCAACGTGCTCGAGGTCCTGATCCGGCGGCTGCGCCGCAAGATCGACGACGCCTACGAGCCGAAGCTGATCCACACGCTCCGCGGCGCCGGGTACCGGTTCGGGGTCTGAGGCGCGCGTGATCCGCCCGCTCGACCTGCTGAGACTCCGGCTCACCGCGTGGTACGCGGCCACGTTCGGGCTCATCCTGCTGCTCCTGGGCGGGGGCCTGTTCCTCACCATCCGCTCGCAGATCTCGCGGCACCTCGACGACTCGCTGCGGCTCGCGGCCGGCGAGCTGGTCCGCGCGGCCAGGATCCGCGAGGTCGAGTCGCGCGCCGCCCGCGGCGCCGTGGTGGACGCGGTGGACGAGCTGCACATCCCCGACCGCTCGCTGTACCTGCTCGAGCCCGACGGCACGCCGGTGAAGCCCCCGGTCGCCGACGGGTGGATCCGCGACGCCGCGCGGCGGGCGGCGCGCGAGGGGAACGCCGACCTGGAGGTCGTCTCGCGCGATCGCCGGCTCCGTCTCCACGCCACGCGGTTCACCGTGCCGGGCCCGAAGACGTACGTGGGTGCGGCGGTCGCCGACGTGGTGGAGCTGGAAGACCAGTACGCGTCGCTGATCGGCGCGTTCGGCGCGGCCGCCCTGGCGGGCCTCGTCCTGGTGGCGTTCGGCGGCTGGCTGCTGGTGCGCAAGTCGACGGCGCCGGTCGAGCGGTCGATGGACACGATGCGCCGCTTCATGGCCGACGCGGCGCACGAGCTCCGCACGCCCATCGCGGTGCTGCGGAGCCAGGCCGAGGTGGCGCTCCAGCGGGAGCGCGACGGCGAGGGCTACGCCCGCGCCCTGCGGCGCGTCGAGAGCGAGGCCGAGCGGCTCGGCGCGACGGTGGAGGACCTGCTGACGCTGGCGCGGGCGGACGCGGGCGAGCGGGCCCCGGAGCGCCGCCAGGTGTTCCTCGACGACCTCGCGCTGGACGCGGCGGCGGGGGCGCGGGCCCTCGCGATGCGGCGCGGCGTGACGCTCGAGGTCGGCACGTTCGAGGAGGCGGTGCTGCAGGGCGACCCGGCGCTGGTCCGCCAGCTCCTGATGATCGTGCTCGACAACGCGGTGAAGTTCACGCCGGCCGGAGGCCGGGTGCGCCTCGGCGTCGCCGCGCCGGCCGGGCAGGCGGAGGTGGTGGTGGAGGACACCGGCATCGGCATCGGGCCCGATCAGCTGCCCCACATCTTCGAGCGGTTCTACCGCGGCGACCCCGCGCGGGCGCGGGCCGACGGCGGGGAGGGCGCGGGCCTGGGCCTGGCGATCGCCCGCTGGATCGCGGACGTGCACGGGGCGCGGATCGGGGTGACGAGTGAGGTGGGGAAGGGCACCCGGGTGGCGGTCAGGTTCCCGGCGGTGGGGGGGCGGGGTGACGCGGCGCAGGTGTGAGACGTGAGAAGTGAGCCGAACGTCTCACCTTTCACCCCTCACTTCTCACCTGAGCGTCCCGCTCCGAAAACCCGCGATACAACATCAGGTCGTACCCGATCTTGAGCCCGCCGGCGATGAAGAACGGCCAGTTCCACATCCTGGCGCTCGCGAACATCCACCCCGCGAACAGCGGCGCGATGGCCGCCCCCGCGGTCCGCGCCACGCCGGTGATGCCGGCCGCCGCCGAGCGCTCCTCGGGCGCGACCACCGCCAGGACGTAGGCCTGCCGGGTCGGCACGTCCATCTGGCTGATGCTGAAGCGGGCGAACAGCACGATCACGGCCAGCGGCAGCGTGGGCATCAGCGGCACCAGCATCAGCAGCGCGTTCGAAGGCAGGTGGGTGAAGACCATCGTGCGCACCAGTCCGATGCGCGCCGCCAGGCGCGTGGCCAGGAGCGCGGAGACGCCCGCCAGCACGTTCGCGCCGAAGAAGATGCCGCCCAGCGCCGCCGGCCGCACCCCGAACCGCAGGTAGAACCAGTAGGCGGCGAAGCTCTGCACCACGAACCCGCCCGCGAACGCGTCGAGCGCGAACAGCGAGGCGAGCTTCGCCACCACCCGCTGCGAGCGATGCAGCCCCCAGGCGTCGGCGGGCGCGCGCGACGCGTCCCCGCCCGGCTCCACAGACCTCGACACGCTCAGGAAGGATGCCGCCAGCAGGAGCCCGAGCGCGGCGTAGAGCAGCACGACGGCCTGGTAGCTCGCGACCGGCGTGTAGGCCGCCCGCTGGAGGCCCTGCGCCAGGAATCCGCCGGCCAGGGCGCCCGCGGCGGTGGCGAGCGCGCCCACCAGCTGATACCAGGCGAACACGCCGATCCGCGCCGGCGGCGCGACGATCTCGGCGAGCCCCGCCTGCTCGATCGGCCAGAACGGGCCGACCTCGTTGCCGCTGGGGCTGACGACGCCGATGGTCCCGGCCACGACCAGCAGTGCGAAGTTGCGGGTGGCGAGGAACGCGACGGCTGCGGCGGCCATGAGCAGCGCCCCGACTGCCAGCGTCCGCCGGCGGCCGAGCCGGTCGGCACGGGTCGTCAGGAACAGGGAAACAGCCACGTCGCCGGCGAGCGTGAGTGAGAGGAGGAGACCGGTCTGGCCGGCGGTCAGACCCAGCCCGGTGAGGTACAGCACCAGCACGACCGACAGGGCGCCGTAGGCGAACAGGCGCACCGAGCGCGTGAAGAAGAGGAGCCTCCCGTCGCGCGTCAGCGCGCCCAGCACCGTCGTCACGCACAGCAGTCTGACGCCGGGGCAGTTCCCCGTCCAGTCCGGGAGGCCGGCGGGGCGCCATCCGCGGGCTGTCATCGGGGCGACAGGTTCCTGCGCTAGCTTGGGCGGCGATGTCCGTCCTGCGATGCTCCGCCGCGCGCGCCTCGGCGTGCCTCGCGGCCGCCGTCACCCTGTGCGGCGCCGGCGCCCTCTCGGCCCAGCAGCCGGTCACGCGCGAGCAGGCGGTGGCGGCGGCGCTGGCGCACGGGCCGCGCCTCGCGCTCGCCGCGCCGGACACGGCGGCGGCGCGCGCGGGGCTCGTCACGGCGCGCGAGCTCCCGAACCCGACCGTCAGCGCCGGCTACAGCAAGGACGTGCCGCAGTACCACGCCAGCCTCGAGCTGCCGCTCGACCTCCCGTGGCTCCGCAGCGCCCGCATCCGGGTGGCGTCCGAAGCGCGGAGCTCGGCGCGGCTGCGGTTCGCCTTCGAGCGCGCCGGCGCGCGGTTCGACGCCGAGCAGGCGTACACGGCCGCCCTCGCCGGGGCGGCGCACGCGCGGCTGTCGCGGCACAACGCCCTCGACGCGGACAGCCTGCTGCGGATGGCGGTGCTGCGCCGCGACGCGGGCGACGCCAGCGAGCTCGACGTGCAGCTCTCCACCGTCAACGCGGGCGAGCTGGCGAACGAGGCGGCCGGCGACTCGGCGGACGCCGTGTCGGCGCTCCTCGAGGTCCAGCGGGTCATGGGGCTCGCCGCGGACCGGCCCGCGATCGCGCTCGCCGACACGCTCGAGGCGCCCCCGGCCGATACCGCGGCTGCGGCCGGAGTCTCGCTGCGGGTGGCGGCCGCCGAGGCGTCGGCGCGCTCGGCGGACGCCGCCCTGGCACTGGCGCATCGCAGCGTGCTCGCCTCGCCGAGCCTCACGCTCGGCTTCGACAGTCACGACCCGACCGGCGCCGAGCCCGGCATCCTGCCGACCTTCGGGCTCGCGCTGACCTTCCCGCTGCTGAACTTCAACGGCGGGGCGATCGCGGCGGCCGCGGCGCAGCGCGATCTGGCGCAGGCCCAGCTGGACGTCGCGCGGCGCGAGAGCGAGGCCGCCGTCGCGCAGGCGCGGCGCGACCTCGCCGTCGCGGCCGCCAAGGCCGTGCGCGACCGCTCGCTGGTGGCCGCCGCCGACCGGGTGGCCGCGATGTCGCTCGCGGCCTACGCGGAGGGAGCCGTCGCCCTGCCCAGCGTGCTGGAGGCGCAGCGGCAGGCCCGCGAGGCCCTGGGCCACCTCATCGACGACCTGGCCGCGGCCAGCGCCGCG
>DASPTN010000028.1:0-42672 GCA_035623395.1 Gemmatimonadales bacterium
CCGGCGCCTCGATCGAGCTGCTGATCCCCGACTTCAAGGGCAACGAGGCCGCGCTGCGCATCGTGGTCGAGGCGAAGCCCGACGTGCTGAACCACAACCTCGAGACGGTGCCGCGGCTGTACCGGCTCGCCCGGCCCGGCGGGCGCTACGAGCGCGCGCTGGAGCTGCTGGCGCGGGCCAAGGCGATGGATCCGGCGCTGGTGACGAAGTCGGGCCTGATGGTGGGCCTCGGCGAGGCGTGGGACGAGACCGTCACGGCGATGCGCGACCTGCGTGGCGTCGGCGTGGACATCCTCACCATCGGGCAGTACCTGCGGCCCTCGGCCTCGCACCTCCCGGTCGCGCGCTACTGGTCGCCCGGGGAGTTCGCGGAGCTGGCGCGCATCGGCCGCGACCTGGGATACCGCCACGTCGAGTCCGGGCCGCTGGTGCGGTCGTCGTACCACGCCTGGGAGCAGACCCGGCGTGCCACCGCGGTCCCGTGAGGCGCGCGAAGCCGATGACCATCACCGCCACCGCCGTCGACCAGGCGCCGCCCGCCGATCCCGAGGCGCTGCGCCGGATGCTGCGCGACATGCTGCTGATCCGGCGCTTCGAGGAGAAGGCGGGCGAGGCGTACGCGCTCGGCAAGATCGGCGGATTCTGCCACCTGTACATCGGCCAGGAGGCGGTGGCCGTCGGCACGATGGCCGCGCTGCGCCCCGACGACTACGTCATGACCAGCTACCGCGAGCACGGCCAGGCGCTGGCGCGCGGCGTATCGGCGCGGGCGGTGATGGCGGAGCTGTTCGGCAAGGCGACCGGCAGCTCGGCGGGCAAGGGCGGCTCGATGCACATCTTCGACGCCGCCACCAACTTCCTCGGCGGGCACGCCATCGTGGGCGGCCACATCCCGCTGGTGACCGGCGTGGCGTTCGCGATCAAGTACCGCGAGGGCGACCAGGTCTCGGTCGGGTTCTTCGGCGAGGCCGCGGTGAACAACGGCGCCTTCCACGAGGCGCTGAACATGGCGGCGGTGTGGCGGCTGCCGGCGATCTACATCTGCGAGAACAACCGCTACGGGATGGGGACCGCGCTCGAGCGCGCCTCCGCGATCTACGACGTGGCCCAGCGCGCCTGCTCGTACGACATGCCGGCCGAGGTGGTGGACGGCATGGACGTGCTCAAGGTGCGGGACGCGGTGGCCCGCGCGGCGCAGCGCGCCCGCGAGCGCTACGTGCCCACGCTGCTGGAGATCCGCACCTACCGCTTCATGGGCCACTCGATGTCCGACCCGATCCACGGCCACTACCGCACCAAGGACGAGGTCGAGCAGGCCAAGGCCAAGGACCCGATCCACACTTTCGCCGACAGGCTGCGCGCCGACGGCCTGCTGGACGACGAGCGGTGGCAGACGATGGAGGCCGAGGTCGCGGACGAGTGCGACGACGCGGTGCGGTTCGCCGACGAGAGCCCGGACCCCGCGCCCGAAGCGCTGCTCACCGACGTGTACCGCGAGACCGCGTCCTGATGCCGGTCCTCACCTACCGCGACGCGCTGAACCAGGCCCTGCGCGAGGAGATGGCGCGGAACCAGGACGTCTTCCTGATGGGCGAGGAGGTCGGCGCCTACCAGGGCGCCTACAAGGTGAGCCGCGGCCTGCTGGAGGAGTTCGGGCCGATGCGGGTCGTGGACTCGCCCATCACCGAGCTGGGCTTCGCCGGCGTGGGCGTCGGCGCCGCGATGGCGGGGCTGCGGCCGGTGATCGAGTTCATGACCTGGAACTTCGCGCTGCTCGCCATCGACCAGATCGTCAACTCGGCCGCCAAGATGCTGTACATGTCGGGCGGCCAGGTGCCGATCCCGATCGTGTTCCGCGGGCCCGGCGGCGCGGCGCTGATGCTGGCGGCCCAGCACTCGCAGTCGTTCGAGGCGTGGTACGCGCACGTCCCCGGGCTCAAGGTCGTGACGCCGGCGACGCCGGCCGACGCGAAGGGGCTCCTCAAGAGCGCCATCCGCGACGACAACCCGGTGATCTTCATCGAAGGCGAGATGCTCTACAACCAGAAGGGCGAGGTGCCCGAGGGCGAGCACCTCATCCCGCTGGGCGTGGCCGACATCAAGCGCCCGGGCACGGACGTCACCATCGTGGCCCACGCCAAGATGGTGGCGGTGGCGCTCAAGGCCGCCGAGGAGCTCGAGAAGGAGGGCGTGAGCGCGGAGGTCGTCGACCCCCGCACCCTGCGCCCGCTCGACCTGCCCACCATTCTCGAGTCGGTGCGGAAGACGAACCGCTGCGTCATCGTCGAGGAGGGATGGCCGCTCGCCGGCATCGGCGCCTCGGTCGTCGACGGGATCCAGCGCGAAGCGTTCGACGACCTCGACGCGCCGGTGCTGCGGGTGACCGGCGCCGACGTGCCGATGCCGTACAACCGCCAGCTCGAGAAGCTCGCCAAGCCGGATGCGGCCAAGGTGGTCGCGGCGGCCAAGCGGGTCCTCTACCTCGCGCAGGGCTAGGCCGACATGACCTCGCACGCTGGTTTCGCGCCGCCGGCTCGATCCGGCCCTGGCGCGGCAGCCACCGGCTGACGCCGTGGCCACCAAGGTCGTGATGGAGGCGCTGTCGCCCACGATGGAGGAGGGGCGGCTGGTGGCGTGGAAGAAGAAGGAAGGCGACGCGGTGAAGGCGGGCGAGACCCTGGCCGAGGTCGAGACCGACAAGGCGGTGATGGAGCTGGTGGCGCGCGAAGACGGCGTGCTGCGCAAGATCGTCCTCGGCGAGGGCGCGACGGTCCCGGTGGGGGCGCTGGTGGCGATCGTCGGGGGCAAGGACGAGGACATATCGTTGGTCCTCCCCCCGACCTCACCCGCCCCGGTGGTGGGTGGTGGGTTGTCGAGGGGCGCCGGCGCGGCCCCGGGAACAGCGAAGGCGCCCGCCGCTGCGGCGACGCCGGCCCCGGCGACCGTGGCCGCGCCTTCCCTACACCCTGCACCCTCACACCCTACACCCGGCTCGTCCCGCGTTCGTTCCTCCCCCCTCGCCCGCCGCCTCGCGGCCGAGCGGGGCCTGGACCTGCGCCTCGTCCCCGGCACCGGACCCGCGGGCCGCATCACCAAGCGCGACGTGGACGCCGCCGGTGCGGCGGTGCGTCCCGCCGCCGCCGCGCCCGCGGCCCCCGCCCTGGCGGTGGTCCCCGGGATGGCTGCGCCCCCGGGCGGCGTGCGCGACGTCCCGCTCACCACGATGCGGAAGACCATCGCGCGCCGGCTGGTCGAGTCCATCGGCCCGGTCCCGCACTTCTATCTCACCAGCGAGATCGAGATGGAGCGGGCCTGGGAGGCGCGAGCGCACCTCGCCGGCCTCGGCGACGCGTACAAGGTCTCGTTCAACGACCTGATCGTGAAGGCGGTGGCGCTCGCCCTGCGGCAGCATCCGGCGGTAAACGCGTCGTTCCTCGAGGACCGGATCCGCTACCACGGCGACGTGCACGTCGGCATGGCGGTCGCCGTCGAGGACGGGCTCATCACGCCGGTCATCCGGCACGCCGATCGCAAGGGACTGCTGGAGATCGCGGCGGAGGCGAAGACGCTGGCCGAGCGCGCGCGCGCGCGCCGGCTCACTCCCGAGGAGTACACCGGCGCGACCTTCAGCGTCTCCAACCTCGGCATGTTCGACATCGACGAGTTCACCGCGGTCATCAACCCGCCCGAGGCGGGGATCCTCGCGGTGGGGCGCATCGCCCAGCGCGCGGTGGTGGCTGACGGCCAGCTGGCCGTGCGGCGCACCATGCGCGTGACGATGTCCTGCGACCACCGCGTCGTGGACGGCGCCACCGGCGCGAAGTTCCTGCAGACCGTGAAGCTGATGCTCGAGAATCCCCTCGCGATGCTGCTCTAGGAGTGTCCGTGGCGACGACATTCGACGTGGTCTTCATCGGCGCGGGCCCCGGCGGCTACGTGTCGGCCATCCGGGCCGCGCAGCTCGGGCTCAGCGTGGGCGTGGTCGAGAAGGACAAGCTCGGCGGCGTGTGCGTGAACATCGGCTGCATCCCGACCAAGGCCCTGCTCCACTCGGCCGAGGTGGCGAACCTGATGCGCCACGCCAAGGACCTCGGCGTCACCGCCGGCGAGGTGCAGACCGACTACGGCGTGGCGATGAAGCGGTCCCGGCGGGTCGCCGAGCAGAACTCCAAGGGCGTCGAGTTCCTGTTCAAGAAGCACAAGATCGAGACGATCAAGGGGACCGGGAAGCTGCTCCCGGGCCGCAAGGTCGCCGTCACGAGGGCGGAGGGCGGGACGGTGGAGCTCGCCGCCGCCAGGGCCGTGGTCCTCGCGACCGGCTCCCGCCCCAAGGACCTGCCGCAGATCGGGCTCAAGATCGACCGGACCACGATGATCTCGAGCGACGAGGCGCTGCTGCTCGACGCCGCGCCGAAGACGGTGGCGGTGGTGGGCGCGGGCGCCGTCGGGTGCGAGTTCGCCGACGTGTTCAACGCCTTCGGCAGCCAGGTCACGCTCCTCGAGGTGCTGCCGCGCATCCTCCCCGTCGAGGACGCCGAGATGTCGGACGTGGTCGCGAAGGCCTTCAGGAAGCGTGGCATCACGGCCGTGGCCGGCGCGCAGATCCAGAAGGTCGAGAAGGGCAAGGGCGGCGTCACGATCGGCTACGCCGCCGGGGGCAAGCCGCAGACCGTGACCGTCGAGAAGGTGCTGATCGCGACGGGCCGCGCCCCGCTGACGGAGAACCTCGGCCTCGAGGCGGCGGGCGTGAAGCTCACCGACCGCGGCTTCATCCAGGTGGACGGCGCGATGCAGACGACGGCGCCCGGCGTCTACGCCATCGGCGACGTCGCCGGACCGCCGCTGCTGGCGCACAAGGGCAGCCGGGAGGGCGTGGTCGCGGCCGAGGCGATCGCGGGGCTCAAGCCCCACCCGATCGACTACAGCGGCGTGCCGGGCGCGACCTACTGCCACCCCGAGGTCGCCAGCGTCGGTCTCACCGAGGAGCAGTGCAAGGAGCGCAAGCTGGAGTACGCGGTCGGCCGGTTCCCGTTCAGCGCGAGCGGCCGCGCCCGTACCGCGGGCGAGACCGACGGGCTGGTGAAGATCATCAGCGGCAGGAAGTACGGCGAGATCCTCGGCGCCCACATCGCCGGCGCGCACGCGACCGAGCTGATCCACGAGCTGGTGGTCGCGCGGGCCAACGAGTACACGGTCGAGGAGATCGAGCTGGCGATCCACGCGCACCCGACGCTGTCCGAGGCCATCGCCGAGGCCGCGCTCGACGCGATGGGCCGGGTGATCCACATCTGAAGCTGCCGCCGCCCGTCGGGAGCGCGCTGGCCGCCATCGTGGTCGGCTCGGCCGTGGGCGGCGCCGTCGTGGCGCTGGTGCTGTTCGCGATGAGCGGCTACGTCCCCGCCACGCCGTCGCAGGCGTCCGCTCCCATCATGCCCGCCGTCGGGCCGGCCGTGGCCGGGTTCGGCGGCCTCGTCGCCGGCGCCCTGGTCGCCTGGGCCGTGGGCAGGCCCGTCGGTGGGGCGTTCCGGCGCGCGGCGCTCGCGATGATGGCGGTGATGGGCACCGCGCTGGTGGCCGGCGCCACGCTGCCCGCGCATCAGCTCGCCGGCCGCGCGGGGCTCGCCGGCGTGGCCGCGCTGTGCCTGCTGCTCGCTGTGGCGGCCCGCAGGATCTTCGTGGACGCCCCGGGCCCCGAGCGATGAACGGGGGCCGGCTCGCCGTCGCGCAGCTCGGCCTGGTCCCCTACGGCGAGGCCCTGAGCCGCCAGCGCGCACTCGCCGGGGACCGGATCGCCGGCCGGCTCACGTCCGACGTGCTGCTGCTCCTCGAGCATCCGCCGGTGATCACCCTGGGCCGCGGCACCCGCGAGACCAGCCTGCCCATCGCGCCCGACGCGCTGCGGCGGCGCGGGATCGACGTGTTCGAGATCGAGCGCGGCGGCGACGTGACCTACCACGGTCCGGGCCAGCTCGTCGGCTATCCGATCTTCGACCTCGCCGCGCACCGCAAGGACCTCCACTGGTTCCTGCGCCGGATGGAGGAGGCGCTGTTCGCGGCGCTGGCGCGGTTCGGCATCACGGGCGAGCGGCGCGAGGGCTACACCGGGGCGTGGACCGGCGGGCGGAAGATCGCGAGCATCGGGATCCACGTGCGCCAGTGGGTGACGTGGCACGGGTTCGCGCTGAACGTCACCGACGACCTGTCCGCCTTCGACCTCATCGTGCCGTGCGGCATTCCCGGCGTGGTGATGACGAGCGTGGCGAAGGAGCTGGCGGCCGGCGCCGCACCACTCCGCCCGGCGGGCGACGCGGAGCTGATGCGCCGCACGCGGGAGGCGGTCGTCGACGGCTTCGTGCGGACCTTCGGCTTCGGTGGCGTCGAGGCCTTCGACCCGGCGACGACGGCCGCGTAGAGAGAGGCGCGAGTGGGGCTGAGGCGGTTGAGGCCGGCGCCCCACTCGCGTTACTGTAAGGAAGACTAGAGGGCCTTCACCGTATAAGACGCGCGACAGCCCGAAAAGGTTACAGGCGCCCTCACGGCGTCAGGGCGTGCACCGCGCCGAGGGTCAGCAGCAGCCACCCGACCATGAGGGGCGCCGGCCCCCACAGCGCGACGGCGCTCCACCCCCCCAGCGCAACAACCGACGGATACCCCGCCACGATGCGCACCAGGCGGCGGCGGAAGGCGCGGCCGTCCGTCCGCATCCAGCCGTCGCCGGTTCCCAGCGCCAGCCGTGACACCGAGGCCCCCGCGGCACACAGGACGATGAACGCCAGCAGCGCCACCGCCCAGCGGCCGCCCTGCGGCTCGCCGAGGCGGCGGTAAATCTCGTCGATCGGGCCCGGGGCGCCCACGGCGGCGCCGGCGACCAGCAGGGCGGGAAGCCGGAGCACGGCGAAGGCCGTCCACTCCAGGCTCAGGACGCGCAGCCAGGCCGCGGTCCGCACCAGCCGCGTCGCGCCGTGCAGCAGCAGCCCGGCGAGCGCCGTGCCCACCGGCCCGGCCAGCAGTGCCAGCACCCACGGCACCGCCGGGTGGGAGCCGTTCCAGCCGTGCGCGGGCACCACGGTGAACCAGGACGAGAGCGCGACGCCGGTCCCGCCGAAGCCGAGCAGGCTGCCGGCGGCGCTGCCGATGAGCACGTCGGATGCGAGGGCGAGCCAGGCTGCGGGGAGTGCCGCGAGGGCGCAGGCGACGCCGAGCAGCGGTGGAGAAAGCGGTTCGCGCTGGGGCACGAGCGAATCTAGCACGAATGCCCGGCGTTGCCTGCCCCTGTATCTTGGGTTCATGCCCGACAGCCTCGACGTCCGCACCCGCGACCGGGCCCGGCTCCCGCCCGGCCAGATCCAGACGGCGAAATGGCCGGTGCTGCACTACGGCCGGGTGCCGCGCGCGGACCCGGGACGGTGGACCTTCCGGGTATTCGGGGAAGTGGAGCGCCCCTTCGAGATCACGTGGGCGGAGTTCGCGAGACTCCCCAAGCGGGACGTGCTGTGCGACATCCACTGCGTGACCACCTGGTCGCGCTTCGACAACCGGTTCTCGGGCGTGCCCGTGCAGCTCCTGCTCGAGCGCGCGGGCGTGCGGCCGGGCGCCTCTCACGTGCTGGTGCACGCGGACGAGGACTACACCACCAACCTCCCGCTGTCAGATCTCGCCCGCGACGCCAACCTCGTCGCGACCCACTTCGAGGGGGAGCCGCTGCTCCCCGAGCACGGCGGCCCGGCGCGCCTGCTGGTGCCGCATCTGTACTTCTGGAAGTCGGCGAAGTGGGTGCGAGGCCTGGAGCTGATGGAGGGCGACTGGCCGGGGTTCTGGGAGCAGAACGGCTACCACATGCGCGGCGACCCGTGGGCCGAGGAGCGCTACGGCAGGCCGGATCCGGCGCGGATGCGACGCGGGCCCACGAAGTAGAGAGTGGCAGGGGAGTCAGGGGACGGGGCGGCTGCGAGCCGCACGCCGCTTCCTGCGGGCTGCCTACTTCTCATCCTCCCCCATCATCTCGAAAAACCGCCCGAACAGCACGACGCCCTTCCATATCTGCTCGAGCGTGAGCTTCTCGTTCGGCGCATGCAGACGGTCGTCGGGCAGCCCGACGCCGCAGACCAGCACCGCGTCGCTCCGCTGCTGGAGCAGCGGCACGATCGGGATCGACGCGCCGTCGCGGATCGGCGCGCTCCCCCGGTCCCACACTTCCCGGAACGCCCGGTCCAGAACGCGATACGCGCGCGAGTCCAGCCTCGTCTGTGCGGGATCGACGGCCGCGAACACGGTCGTCTTCACCTCGGCGTACTTCGGCGCCACTCGCTTGACGGCCCTGACCAGACGCGCCGCGATGTCCTTCGCGCGCTGATCGGGCACGAGGCGCAGCGAGATCTTCGCGGTGGCCTCGGCGGGAATCACCGTCTTGCTCCCGGCGCCGGTGTACCCGCCCACGATCCCGTGCACCTCGAGGGTCGGCCGCGCCCAGATCCGCTCGAGGAACCCGAACTTCTTCTCGCCGTTGAGCGCTCTCGCCCCGGCCTCCTCCCGGAACCCCTTCTCCGTGACGGGCAGCGACCGCCACGCCTTGAGCTCCGCCGCCGTGGGTCGCCTCACCCGGTCGTAGAAGCCCGGGATCCGGATCCGCCCGTCCTCGCCCTTCAGCTTCTCGAGCAGGTGCCACAGCGTCTCGATGGCGTTCGGCGCGGCGCCCCCGTAGGTGCCGCTGTGGAGATCCGCCTTCAGGGTCCGCACGTGGATCTCGGCGTGGATCATGCCGCGCAGCGCCGCATCCACGCTCGGCCGTCCCGGCGCGACGAAGCTCACGTCCGTCACCAGCACGGCATCGGCGCGGGTCCGTTCCGGCTCGCGCGTCAGGAGGTCGGTCAGTCCCTTCGAGCCGGTCTCCTCCTCGCCCTCGATCAGGAACCGGAGGTTGACCGGGAAGGACCCCTGCGTGGCCTTGAGCCCTTCGAGCGCCGCGACCACGGTGAACACCTGGCCCTTGTCGTCGGCTGCGCCGCGCGCGTAGAGGTTCCCGTCGCGCACCGTGGGCTGGAACGGCGGCGAGACCCACTCGTCGATCGGGTCCGGCGGCTGCACGTCGTAGTGCCCGTAGCACAGGACAGTCGGCGCCCCCGGCACCTGCGGCCCGACGGCCCAGAGAATCGGATGCCCGCCGGTCCGCAGGGTCTCGACGCTGAAGCCCAGGCGCTGCAGGCGGGTGGAGATCCAGGCGGCCGCCTTGCCGCAGTCGGCCGCGTGCTCGGGCTGCGCGCTGATGCTCGGGATCCTGAGCCACTCAGAGAGATCCGCGAGCAGCCGGGGCCGCTCGCGCTCGACGAAGGCGGTGAGAGGGGAGATCATCGTTGGCACAAGGTAGCGCCCGCCGACCCGGCGGGCCAGCGCGGGCTCACGCCGGACTGGCCGCATCGCCCGCGGCCTGTATCTTCTTCCTCGCCCGACTATGCGCCTCACCTCGTCGTATGCCGTGTTCCGCTTCAAGCCTGGAGAGGAAGGCCTCGCCAAGGCGCGCTGGTACAGCCGCGAGGGCAAGGCCGAGGAGGCCGAGAAGGCCTACCGCGCGGCGCTCACCGCCGACCCGGAGCTGCGCTCGGGGTGGCTCGAGCTGTTCGAGCTGCTGCGCCGCGACGGGCGCCTCCACGACGCGCTGGAGCTGGCGATGCGGGCCGAGGACCACTTCGGCCCCGACGCCGCGATGCCGCGGGCGATCAAGGGCGCCGCGCTCGCGGAGCTGGGCCGGACGCGCGACGCCATCGCCGCGCTCGAGGAAGCGATCGAGATCGACGGCAACCTGGCCCTCGCCTGGCACGAGATGGCGTACGCGGCGTACCGCGCCGGCGAGTACGCGCGCGCCCTGCTGGTGCTCGACCGGGCCTTCGCCCTCGAGCCGCACACCGACACGCTGATGCTGCGCGGACACATCCTGCGCGCGGCCGGCCAGTTCGACGCCGCCGAGGTCGCGTTCGAGGGCGCGCAGCAGTCCGCCGAGCACGACGTGCCGCGGCGCGAAGCCGAGCGCGAAGTCGCGGCGACCCGGCGCGCCGCCACCCTCGGCGGGAAGAAGCCGCGGCGGTTCACCGCCCGGGAGCGGGCCTTCGCCGAGACCGGAGGCGTCCTGCTCGACGCCGGGGCCGATCCGCAGGCGACGGCGCCGCAGTCGGACGGCGTTCCGGCCCTGCTGGCCTCCTGCCTCCGCTCGCTGGTGGGCCTGGTGCAGTCGATGCAGTGGCGTCCCGCCGTGTGCGCGGCCGCGACGCCGGAGGACGAGCCGCTGGCCACCGCGGTGGCCCGCGCGCTCGGGGCGCAGCCGCTGCCGGTGGCGGCGCTCGATCCGGCGGACCACCCGCTGCTCGTGACCGTCTGGAACGCGGGAGGCCGGGAGTGGGGGCACCACGTGGCGCGCCTGGACCGGTGGCGGAGCGGCTACGCGTTCGCGCTGGCGCAGGTCGCCGATCCGGCCGAGCCGGCGGACGTGCTCGGGACGTGGAGGTATGCGGGCGACGCCGCCGCCCTGCACCGGCACCTGGCGCAGGCCATCGCGCGGCCGCTCGCCGCGGGCGTGGTCGATCCCGAGATCCTCGCCATCGCGTCCAACCCGCTCGCGCGCTGGCGGTTCCGGCAGACGAAGCCCGACTCGCCTTCCTGACGGGCGGCTAGCGGCCCGGCGCCACGCCGAGCGCCACCCAGGGATCGCCCGCGCCCGCCACCCGGTCGCGCACCACGCCGATGGTGCGCACCAGGTCGCCGTGCTCCTCCGCCAGCAGCTCCTCGAAGCGATCGAGATGCGTCCGGTAGAGCCGCGCCGCGATCACCACCGCGTTGTTCAGCGGCCGGCGCGCGAGCCAGCGGCCGTCGATGGTCCGCAGCGTCTGCCCGAACGGCCCGGCCAGGTCCGCCTGCGCGGCGGCGAAGATCCCCTGGCGCTGCTCCCCGAGCGCCGGCCCGGGCAGGCCCTGCGCGTACAGCCGCTCGAGCCGCGCCGCCAGCGAGTCGAAGAAGTGCTCGAGCCGGATCTCGTCCTGCCAGCGGGCCACCGCGCGCTCGGCGTTGCGGTGGTCGCCGCGCGCGAGGAAGAACGCCTCCGCGCCGCGGAAGCCGACGAAGTCCGCCAGCGACTCGTTGAACGGCACGCTGCCCCTGACCCAGATCGTGTTGTGCAGGATCTCGTGGATCACCGTCGCCGCCAGGTCGACGGAGTCCTCGCGCACGATGGTCGACAGCAGCGGATCGTTGAACCAGCCCAGCGTCGAATAGGCGTTGGAGACGCGCAGGTAGGTGTCCATCCCGCGCCGCTCGAGGCGCCGCGCCTCCTCCAGCGCCTCGTCGCGGTGGAAGAACCCCTGGTAGGGGACCCGGCCGACGACCGGCCAGGACCAGGTCAGCTCCTCGAGCCGGTCCGAGCGGCTCGCGCTGAGGACCAGCACCAGCGTGTCGCGCCGTATCCGGGAGTAGGTGGTGTACGTCCGCCGCGCGGCGAGGTGCAGCGAGCCGGCGGCGAAGCCGCGCACCGCGAGCACCAGCTCGAGCTTGGCGCGCGTCGCCGGATCGGTCGCCGGGTCGGCGACGACGGCGGCGATCGGCCGCCGCCGCACCAGGATCAGCGCCTCCTCGACCGCCGCGCGCGCCACGTAGCGGACGTCGCGGCTCACGCACCACGCGACGGCGCCGCCGGCCACCACGAGGACCAGCAGCGCCGCGACGACCCGCCGGAGCGTCCGGAGCCGCCCGCCTACGGCGACCACCTCACGCCGAACCGCGACGTGCCGCCCCCGAGGCTGCTGAAGCCCTCGTACCCGTAGTCCAGCTGGAGCCGGTGGAACACCAGGGTCCCGCCGAACACCAGCGATTTCTGGTCGGTGGGAGCGGCGCCGGTCGCGATGCCCGCCCGGCCCAGCAGTCCGATCCCGTCCGCCACCACGCCGCCCTCGACGCCGAACGCCAAATAGCTGCTGGTCCCGCGCGGCGAGACCCAGTCGCCGACCACCATCAGCCGCGGCACGCCCTGCGGGTCCACGATGTTGAGCGAGAAGCCGGCGCGGACGGTCCGCGGCAGGGGCGCTCCCGTCCGCGTGTCGGTCTTGAGGTCGCCGCCCAGGTTCTGCACCACCACGCCCAGCGCCGCGATGTCGAAGAACGCGAGGGCGGCGCCCGCGTCGAATCCGAGCCCCGACGCGTCGTACACCGTGGTGTCGGGGACCGAGATGTGCTCCGCGAGGTACTTCGCGTTGACGCCGATGGCGAACATCCCCAGCCGGTACGCGACCGAGCCGACGGCCTCGGCGCTGTAGGCCGCGGCCATCGCCCCGCCGGGATCGGCGATGCCGCGGTCGCCGCCGAACGCCGGGTCCGGGCGGTACACGGTGTCCCCGCCGAAGTCCAGCAGATTCGCCCCCACGCCGATCACGAAGCGCCCCAGGCCGAACGCGGCGGCCCCGGCCACGAGATCGGAGCCGAGCAGATAGCGCTGGTAGCTCATCCCCAGCGCCACCGAGCGGATCGGGGCGAGCCCCGCCGGGTTGACGAAGACGCTGCCGATATCGCCGATGACCGCGGTATACGCACCGCCCAGCCCGAGCTGGCGCGTCGTGGCGGGAATCGCCAGCACGGCGCCGGAGGTCGTGCCGGTGGCCTGGGCGCGGGCGCCCGGTGCCGCCGCACCCAGGGCCGCGGCCACCACCACGAAGGCCGCCGCGCGCCGCGTCACGGGCTCCGCCGCGCGACGTAGAGGCGGTGGCGCAGGACCGTGCCGCCGAGATCCACCACCAGGAGGTACGCGCCGTTGACGACGGGGCGCCCGTCGGCCGCCGTGAGATCCCACTGCAGCCGTCCCGCGGGCGCCGCGCCGAGCTCGCGCACCAGCGCTCCGTTGTAGGTGTAGATCGCGGCCCGCACCGCCGGGCTGGACACGTGGATGACCACCGAGGAGCCGCGAACCGGGTTCTCCGAGAGGTTGATCGTGCCGCCCGGGCCGAGCATCGCGGAGCTCAGCGCGTTGAGCGCGGCCGGCACGGAGAGCTTGCCGTAGCCCCACGACGCGTTGGGCGCGCCGTTGGCGCGGCCGTCGTAGGGGTGCCAGGCGAAGCTGTCGATGCGCGCCGCGCCCACCAGCAGCGTGCGCGCGGCCTCCGGAGTGAGCCGCGCGTCGCGCTCCAGCAGCAGCGCCACGGCGCCGGTCACGAACGGCGCCGCCATCGACGTGCCCTCGAGGATCCAGTGGCGGCCGTCCTGCATCACCCGCCCGGCGGGCGCCGTCGCCGCGCCGGAGAGCGCCGACGCGACGCCCTGCCCCGGAGCGGTGAGGTCCGGCTTCTGGACGCCGTCCCGCCGCGGTCCCGGGCCCGAGAACCACGCCAGGTCGCCCAGCGCCTCTCGGTTGCTGTACTGCTGGGGCTCCCCGTTCACGTCCCGCCACTTGAGGCGCGTCACGTAGGCGCCGACGGCCAGCACCCGGGTCGCCGTGGCCGGCGTCGCCACCAGGTAGCGGTTGCTCGCACCGCTCACCAGCGAGATCCCCTGCGCGGAGCCCTCCGCGCCCAGCGCCGCTTCCGCGATCCACAGGTGCACGGGCCGGCCGCTCGACGACGCCACGGCGCTGACGCGGATGGTCCAGGTCCCCGGGGCGGGCGGGTGCGCCGCGGCCGTGCCGAGATCGCCCAGCACGATCAGCCCGAGATAGTCCCGGGTCTCGGCGACCGTGGTGCCGGGACCGTTCTCGATGTGGACCCACCCGTCGGTGGAGTCCAGGCTGACCGAGGCGCCGACCGGCCCCGTCACCGTCGAGCCGTCCGGCCGGTCGACGCTCACCGTCATGCTGTCGGACCCGGCGTACCACAGCTGCAGCACGACGTAGTCGTTGTTCGATCCGGGCGCGGGCACGTACGGCGGCACCGTCAGCGTGAACGCGACCTGCTGCCCGGTCTTGACCAGCGCGGACGCGTGCAGGTCGTCGGCCGTCACGGCCGGCGCGGCGTTCCCGTTGTCCCCCGCGTTGCCCACGGCGGCCACGACGATCCGCCCCGGTCCCGCCAGCGAATCGAGCTCCTCTTCCTCGGGCAGCGTGCCGTCGTGCGGGCCCCACTGCGCGCCGAGGCTGAGGTTGACCACCGCCGGCCGGCCGAGCTGCGCGGCGCGGCTGAAGATGTAGTTGACGCCGTCCACCACGTCGCCGGAGAGGAACGTGGTCTTGACGACGATCAGGTCCGCCCCGGGCGCCACGCCGGCGAACTGGCCCGCCGGCTGCCCGTTCCCCGTCGCGCTGCCGTCTCCCGCCGCGGTCCCGAGCACGTGGGTCCCGTGGCCGACGCTGTCGCGCGAGGCGCAGCCGGCCGCCGTGAGGCTCGCCTGCACGCACTCCACGCCGTAGCCGAACGTCGTTCCGCCGACCACGCCGGGCCCCGCGCCCGGCAGCGTCTGGTCCCACAGCCACAGGATCCGGGAGCGGCCCAGCGAATCGACCAGGAAGTCGGGATGGGTGAAGTCCACGCCCGTGTCGACCAGCCCCACGATCACCCCGCGGCCGACCGACCCGGTGAAGCGGTCGGGACCGAGCATGCGGCGCAGCCCCGCCACGCCGATGTCCGCGGTGCCCACGTCGTTGTCGATCCCCGCGTCGCCGGCGCTCCGCGCGCCGCCGATCGCGGGCCACCGCCGCGCGCCGTACACCGCCGCCACCGACGGGTCGGCCAGCACCGGGCCGAGCGCCGCGAGCGGGACCCGCGCGTTCACCAGCCCGCCCACCCGCGTGCCGAGCCGGGCGCCGAGCCGCTCCAGTGCCGCGGCGTCGCCGCCGCGCAGCCGGACCACGACGTGCGCGACCGGCGTCCCGTCGAGGTCGCGCGTCACGGCGACCAGTCGCGCGGCCGTCGGGTCCTGGATCAGCCGCGCCTGCTCCGCCGCTGGAAGCGCGTCGAGGAACCGGACCGTCGGTCCGACCGGGCGCTGCTGCGCCCGGGCGGCCGTGCCGCCGAGCGCGGCCAGGAGGAGGACTGCCGGAACGCGGGAGGCGCGCGCCGCGCGCCGCACTGGGGCCACGATGCTCCCTACCAGGTCTTCGCGTACGCTCGTGGCCGGGCCAGCCGCTGTCAAGATGGAACGCGCTCGTCTTTGACAGCCCCGGAGGGCGCCGCTAGCTTGCCCGAAACGATGGCCTTCGCGCACCTCCACACGCACTCCGAGTACTCGCTTCTCGACGGCGCCAACCGCATCAGCGACCTCATCGCCCGGGTGAAGGCGCTGGGGATGGACAGCCTCGCCATCACCGACCACGGCAACATGTTCGGCGCCTGGCAGTTCCATCAGGAGGCGCGCGCCGCGGGGATCCGTCCGATCATCGGGATGGAAGCGTACATGGCGTTCGGCCCGCGGCAGGCCCGGGAGAAGCCGGCCGACGCGCCCGCCGCGTACGCGCACCTGGTGCTGCTGGTCAAGGACCGCGTCGGCTACAAGAACCTCGTCCGCCTCTCCTCCATCGGCTACGTCGAGGGCTACTACCGCCGCCCGCGGGTGGACCGCGAGACGCTGGAGCGCCACGCCGAGGGCCTCGTCTGCCTCTCGGCCTGCCTCTCCGGCGAGGTGGCGCTGTGGCTCCGCCAGGGCGCGTACGACCGCGCGAAGGAGGCGGCGGAGTGGCACGCGCGCACCTTCGGCGAGGGCGGGTACTGGCTCGAGGTGCAGAATCACGGCCTGCCCGAGGAGCCGGGCGTGCAGCAGGGGGTGTTCCGCCTGGCCGAGGAGCTCGGGCTGGGCGTCGTCGCGACCAACGACGCGCACTACCTCACCCGGGAGGACGCCGCGGCGCACGACGTGCTGCTGGCCATCCGATCCGGCAAGGACCTGAACGACCCGAAGCGGTTCCGGTTCCAGGGCAGCGAGAGCTACGTCAAGTCCGAGGAAGAGATGCGGCGCGCCTTCCCGGCGCGCGACGACCTGTTCGCCAACACCCAGCGCATCGCCGAGCGGTGCGAGTTCGACTTCGAGAAGCGGTTCTTCCTCCCCGAGTTCCCGCGACCGGCCGAGTACGCCAGCGACAACGAGCTGGTGATCGCGCTGGCGGAGGAGGGGACGCGGCGGCGCTACGGCGACCCGCTGCCGCCCGCGGTGCGCGAGCGGCTCGACTACGAGCTGGGCGTGATCACCAAGGTCGGCTACGCGGGCTACTTCCTCATCGTGGCCGACTTCATCCGCTGGGCGCGCGAGCGCGGCATCCCGGTGGGCCCGGGCCGCGGCTCGGCGGCCGGCTCGCTGGTCTCCTACGCGCTCGGCATCACCAACGTGGACCCCCTCAAGTTCGACCTGCTGTTCGAGCGGTTCCTCAACCCCGAGCGCATCTCGCCGCCCGACATCGACGTCGACTTCTGCGAGGAGCGCCGCGGCGAGGTGATCGAGTACGTGCGCGAGCGCTACGGCCGCGCGTCGGTCGGGCAGATCGTCACCTTCGGCACCATGAAGGCCCGCGCTGCGGTGAAGGACGTGGCGCGCGTGCTCGGCGTCCCGCCGGGCGACGCGGACCGCCTCACCAAGCTGATCCCCAGCGGCCCCGCCTACTCGCTCACCCTGCGCGAGGCCGCCGAGAAGGTGCCGGAGCTGAAGGAGATGGTGGCGCACAACCCCACCTACCAGAAGGTGGTGGAGTTCGGCAGCGGGATCGAGGGACTGTCCCGCCACATCTCGGTGCACGCCGCCGGCATCGTCATCGCGCCCGGCCCGCTCACCGACTACGTGCCGGTGTGCACGATGACCGGGAAGGCCTCCGGCGCCGGCGCGGCCGACGACGCCATCATCACCCAGTACGACATGGTGGGGCTCGAGAAGGTCGGGATGCTGAAGATGGACTTCCTCGGCCTCACGACCCTCACCATCCTCCGCCGCGCGGTGGAGACCATCCGCGCGCGGCACGGCGTGGACGTCGACGTCGACGCCCTCGACCTCGAGGATCCGGCCGTCTACGCGATGCTCCGCACCGGGCGCACGTCCGGCGTGTTCCAGTTCGAGTCCAGCCTGGCCACCGACATGCTGCAGCGGATGCGCTGCGACCGGTTCGACGATCTGGTGGCCGCCAACGCGCTGGTGCGGCCGGGCACGCTCGACAGCGGGATGCACCTGGTCTACATCCGCCGCAAGCGCGGCGAGGAGCCGGTCCGCTACGCGCTGCCGGAGCTGCAGGAGATCCTCGAGCCCACCTACGGCGTGATCGTCTACCAGGAACAGGTGATGCGGATCGCGAGCCTGCTCGCGGGCTTCTCCCTGGCCGAGGCCGACGTGCTCCGCAAGGCCGTGGGCAAGAAGATCCAGGAGCTGATCGACAAGGAGCTGGGCAAGTTCGTGACCCGTTGCGTCGAGCGCGGCCACAAGAAGAAGGTGATCGAGGAGATCGCCGCCCAGATCCAGACCTTCGGCCGCTACGGATTCAACAAGTCGCACGCGGTCGCCTACTCGATCGTCGCCTACCAGACCGCGTGGCTCAAGACGCACTATCCGGCCGAGTTCATGGCGGCGCTGCTCTCCTCGGCCATCGGCGACACCGACAAGGTCGTGCCGTACATCGCCGAGTGCCGCGCGCTCGGCATCGAGGTGCTGCCGCCCGACGTCAACGAGTCGGGGTGGCACTTCACCGTGATCGGCGACCGGCGGATCCGCTTCGGCCTCGGCGCGATCAAGAACGTCGGCCGCGGGGCCATCGACGCGGTGATCGCCGCGCGCACCGCGGGCGGCGCGTTCACCTCGCTCGCCGATCTCGCGACCCGGGTCGACCACCGGGTCTGCAACAAGCGGGTGCTCGAGGCCCTGGTCGCGTCGGGCGCGACCGACGCGCTCGGCGGCCACCGGGCCCAGCTGTTCGCCGCCGTGGACGGCGTCCTCGCCGAGGCGGCCCTCAAGCAGGCCGAGACCGCGGCGGGCCAGGGCACGCTGTTCGGCGAGGCGGCCCCGTCCCCGGCGCGGCCGCAGGCGGGCCCCGGGGAGGCCGCGCGGCCCCCGCTGCCGTCGGTGCCCGAGTGGACCGAGGCCGAGCGCCTTGCGCGCGAGAAGGAATTGGTGGGATTCTTTGTCTCCGGGCACCCGCTCAACCGCTACGCCGACGAGGCGGCGCTGTTCGGCACGCACACCACCGCCGACCTCGGACGCTGGTCGAGCGAGAAGTTCGCGGTCGCGGCGGTGGTCACCGCGGTCCGGCGCCAGATCGCCCGGCGCTCCGGCGCGGAGTGGGCCAAGCTGGTGATCGAGGACTTCCACGGCACCGCGACGTGCCTGGTGTTCCCCGAGGCCTGGGGCAAGCTCGCCAAGGTGATCGCGGCCGACGGCGCCTACCTGCTCGTGGGCGGCTACTCGGCGCGCGACCGGGGCGAGGAGGACGCGCCGTTCATCGTGGAGGACGCGCTGTCCCTGGCCGACCTCAAGGCCTCGGGCCGCATCGGGGTGGCGCTGCGCTGGTCGGCGCACCCGGGCCGGAACGGCGAAGCGGCGCGCGCGGTGGCGGCGCTGTGCGCGGCGCATCCGGGCCCCGCGCCGGTGGTCGTGGAGTGGAGCGAGGACGGCACCGGCCGCGACCTCGTGAGGCTGCGCTCGCGCAGCCTCACCGTCGCGCTGGAGGAGGACCTGCTGGGCGCGCTGCGGGACATCCTGGGACGGGACGCGGTCACTCTCGTGAAGGCAGGGTAGCCGGATGGCGACAGCACTCGCCCTGGACTTCGAGAAGCCCATCGCCGAGCTCGAGCGCCAGATCGAGGACCTCAAGCGCCTGGCCAGCCAGCGCTCGCTCGACGTGGGGCGCGAGATCGCGCCCCTCGAGGCCAAGCTGGCCGAGCTGAGGACCGAGATCTACCGCAACCTGACGCCCTACCAGCGCGTCCAGGTGGCCCGCCATCCGCGGCGCCCCTACGCGCTCGACTACATCAACGGCCTGGTCGGCGACTTCCTCGAGCTCCACGGCGACCGGCTGTACCGCGACGACCCGGCCATCGTCGGCGGGCTCGGCCGCCTGGCCGGCCGCAGCGTCGTGGTCATCGGACAGCAGAAGGGCCGCGACATCAAGGAGAACCTGAAGCGCAACTTCGGGATGCCCCACCCCGAAGGCTACCGCAAGGCGCTGCGCCTCATGCAGCTGGCCGAGCGGTTCCGCCTGCCGATCGTCACGCTGATCGACACGCCCGGCGCCCACCCGGGGCTGGGCGCCGAGGAGCGCGGGCAGGCCGAGGCCATCGCGCGCAACATCGAGGAAATGGCGGTCCTCAGGACGCCGATCGTGGTCGCCATCGTCGGGGAGGGCGGCTCCGGCGGCGCGCTGGCGCTGGCCGTCGGGGACCGCGTCCTGATCCTCGAGAACGCGATCTACTCGGTCATCTCTCCGGAGGGGTGCGCCGCGATCCTGTGGCGCGACGCGGCGCTCAAGGAGCGCGCGGCCGAGGCCCTCAGGCTCACGGCCCCGGACCTGCTCGCGATGGGGCTGGTGGACGAGGTCGTGCCCGAGCCGCCCGGCGGGGCGCACGCCGATCCCGGCGGCGCGGTCGAGGCGCTGGGCACCGCCCTCGAGCGCCACCTCGCGGAGCTGACGGGCATCCCGACCGACGAGCTGCTCACGCGCCGCGCCGACAAGTACCTGAGGATGGGCAAGTTCGAGGAAGCCTAGCCGTGCCCGCACAGCTCGTCGAAATCCGCTTCAAGGGCAACCGGAAGGCGTACTTCCGCTGGCACGAGCCCGAGCCCCTCAGGCCCGAGGAGCCGGTCATCGTGGAGACCGACCGCGGCCTGGACCTCGGCCACGTCTCGGCGACCGGGGCCGCCGCCTCCACCAAGTGCGAGCGGTGCGCGATGCGGGCCGCGGCGCCGGAAGGCGGAGAGCGGTCCGACGCTTCCACGCCCGCCGAGCCGCCGCGGGAGCCCGCGCCCGACCGGCCGGCCGCCGCGGCCCCGCAGGCCGAGCGCCGCGTGATTCGCCGGGCGACGTCCGCCGACACCCGCGTCGCGGACGAGCTGCGACGCGTCGAGGACGACGTGCGCCGCAAGGCGCGGGAGCGGGCCGCCGCGCACGGCCTGGAGATGAAGGTCGCGGACGCCGAGTGGCAGTGGGACCGCAACAAGCTCACCGTGTATTTCACCGCCGAGCGGCGGGTCGACTTCCGGAACCTGGTGCGCGACCTCGCCTCCCTGTTCCGCACCCGGATCGAGCTCCGCCAGATCGGCGTGCGCGACGAGGCGAAGCGGCTCGACGGCATCGGCCGGTGCGGGCGCCAGTTGTGCTGCACCTGGCTGCCGGAGCTGCGGCCCATCGGCCTGCAGATCGCCAAGGACCAGCGGCTCAGCCTCAACCCGACCCAGATCTCTGGCCCGTGCGGCCGGCTGCTCTGCTGCCTGCGCTTCGAGCACGACTTCTACGTGGCCTCGCGCAAGCGCTTCCCCAAGGAGGGCAAGACGCTGGCCACGGCGCACGGCACCGAGAAGGTCGTGAGCATCGACATCTTCCGGGAGCGGGTGACGCTGCGGGCGGAGGACGGCACCTCGCGCACCCTGCCGCTCGCCGACCTCAAGCGCGAGACCGAGGGAGCCGCCGCCGTGGCGGAGCCGGCCTTGACGCCGCCGCCCGAGCCGCCCGCGCCCGCTCCGCCGCCGGCCGCCGCGAGCGAAGCCGCACCCGCCCGGGGCGAGCGCCGCCGCGGCCGCCGCGGCGGACGGCGCCGGCGCCGCCGCCGCCCGTGAGCGACGACACTCGGGCCGGGTCGGAATCCGGCGGGCGGCGCTTCTACCTCACGACCGCGATCGACTACGCCAACGGCGAGCCGCACTTCGGCCACGCCCTGGAGAAGATCGGCGCCGACGCCGTCGCCCGGTACCGGCGCCTCCGCGGCGACGACGTGCACTTCCTCATCGGCATGGACGAGCACGGCCAGAAGGTCGCGCAGGCCGCCCAGGAGCGCGGCATCGCGCCGCAGGCTCTCGTCGACGAGCTCGCCGAGGCGTTCAAGGCGATGTGGGCGCGCCTGGGCATCTCCTACGACCAGTTCATCCGCACCAGCGACGCGGCCCACGAGGCCGGCGTCCGGGCGCTGATCGAGCGGATCTTCGCGCGCCGGCCCGACGACTTCTACGAGCGCGGCTACGAGGGCTGGTACTGCGTCGGGTGCGAGACCTTCAAGCGCGACGACGAGATCGTGGACGGCAAGTGCGTCCTGCACCCGACCCGCACGCTGGCCTGGAGCGCGGAGCGCAACTGGTTCTTCCGGCTGTCGACGTACGCACCGTTCCTGCAGCGGCTGCTGCAGGAGCGCCCCGATTTCCTCCAGCCGGAGAGCCGCCGGAACGAGATCCTCGGCCTGTTCGAGCGCGGGCTCGAGGACATCCCGGTCAGCCGCGCCCGCCTGGCGTGGGCCATCCCCTTCCCGCGCAAGACCGCCGACGGCGAGCAGCAGGGCACCTGGGTGTGGTTCGACGCGCTGCCCAACTACCTCACCGCCACCGGGTACCCGGGCGACGGGTACGAGCGGCGCTGGCCGGCCCAGCTGCACATCATCGGCAAGGACATCACCCGGCACCACTGCGCGGTGTGGCCCGCGATGCTGGAGGCGGCCGGCCTGCCGCTCCCCGAGCGGGTGTGGGCCCACGGCTTCATCGGCTTCGGGGGCGAGCGGTTCAGCAAGTCCGCGGGCGTCCGCCTGGACCTCGGCACGGCCATCGACCGCCACGGCCCGGACGCGCTCCGCTACTTCCTGCTGCGCGAGATTCCGTTCGACGGGGACGGCGACTTCTCGCTCGAGCGGTTCGACGAGCGCTACGTGGCCGAGCTGGCGGACGCGTTCGGCAACCTGGCCTCGCGCGTGCTCGCCATGCTCGAGCGCTATCGCGGCGGGGCGGTTCCCGCATCGGGTGAATCCACGACCCTCGACCGGGCCGGCGAGGCCGCGCTGTCCCGCTACGCGCAGACGATGGACGCGCTGCTGCTGCACCGCGGCGCCGCCGCCGCCTGGGACCTCGTGAGCGAGGCCAACGCGTTCGTCGAGCGGCAGGCCCCGTGGTCGCAGGCCAAGTCCGGGGACGCCGCCGCGCTCGACAGCACCCTCGCCGCCCTCGCACGGTGCCTGGTGCGGCTCGCCGTGCTCGCCGGCCCGTTCGTCCCGACGGCCGCCGGCACGCTGTGGCAGGCGCTCGGACTCGACGGGTCCCACGGCGCCGGTCAGGCCTGGGAACTCGCCTCCCGGCCGAGCGTCGCCGGGGCCGCCACGCACAAGATCCCGCCCCTTTTCCCCAAGTTGGAGAAAGTCACAGCATAGGGTAAGTCGACAGTCCGCAACGGATTAGGATGTGGCATCTTTCTTCTTGACGCCGCGGGGTCCGGGGTGGTAATGTTGGCACGCGTCGCTTGACCCCCCTCGACCGGCGTGAGACCCACGCCGGACTTTTCTGTCTTTTCAAGTGCCCGGGGTTAGATGCCAAGTCGCCACTGGACGGTTCTTCTTGTGCCTCACGGCTCAGGCAGCACGAGATCACTCAAGGTCTCGGTGACCGTGCTGAAGCTGGCCGCGGGCGTGGGAGCCGTGGCGCTGGCGTCGATGCTCGCCGCGACTTACAGCGTGGTGTCGCACGCCGTGGACCTGTCGCGGAGCCAGCGGATCGAGAAGACCAACCAGGCGTTGTCGAGCGAGGTCCAGATCCTCGGGCAACGGGTCGGGCAGCTCTCGGACACCCTGGCGGTGATCGCGCGGCGCGACGACGAGGTCCGGCTGGTGGCCGGCCTCGACCCGTTGAGCTCGGAGGTCCGGCGCGCGGGCATCGGCGGCCCCACGGGCGCCTGGCCCGAGCGCGAGCACCTGCTCGCCGACGGCGGCGTGCCGGGTCGCGAGGCGCTCGGCGTGCACGTCGACCTCGACGCGCTGATCCGGCGGGCCAACGTGCTCGCGACCTCGTTCCGCGAGGCGGCCGAGAGCCTGTCCTCCCACGCGCAGCAGCTGGCCGCGACGCCCTCGATCACGCCGACCACCGGCTTTCTCACCAGCAAGTTCTCCTACATCCGGTACCATCCGATCCTGCACGAGAACCGGCCGCACGAGGGCATCGACATCACCGCCTCGTACGGCACGCAGATCATCGCGCCGGCGGCGGGGCGGGTCGTCAAGGTCGGCTGGGAGAACGGCTACGGTCTGATGGTGGTGCTCGACCACGGCTACGGGCTCGAGACCAAGTACGCGCACATGTCCCGGACGGCCGTCGGCGTCGGCCAGCACGTCAAGCGCGGCGACCGCCTCGGGTGGGTCGGCAGCACGGGACTGTCGACCGGCCCGCACCTCCACTACGAGGTGCTCGTCAACGGACGGCCGGTCGATCCGCTGCGGTACATCCTGCCGGACGCCATCACGGATTGATGCTGGGACGGCAGACCGCAGTCTGAAGACTTCGGAGCAGTTCCCGGACGCCAAGTACTGAAGTGGTTACCGGCCTCAAGACTCGAGGGGCCAGACCAGTTGCGCGTACCGGCAACCGGACTGGCCCCGTGTCCCTGACGTCTGGCAACACCTGACAGCCTGCCTTCTGGCAACGTCCCTGCTCACTGCCCTCCGATCACTGCGCCTTCTTCGCCGGCGCCGAGAAGTCCACCTTCGGCACCTCCGCCGCGGCCGGCGTGGTCAGCTCGAAATAGTCCCGCTCGTGCTTCCCGATCACCTTCGCCGTGATCACCTGCGGGAAGCGCCGGATGTACGTGTTGTACGCCTGGACCGCGGCGTTGTAGTCGCCGCGCGCCGTCGAGATCCGGTTCTCGGTCCCCTCGAGCTGGTCCTGCAGCGCCCGGAAGTTCTCGTTCGACTTGAGCTGCGGGTAGTTCTCCGAGATCGCGAGCAGCCGGCCCAGCGCGCCCGTCAGCCCCTGGTTGGCCTGGGCCATCTGCTGGAGGTCGCCGCTCTGCACCGCGCCGCCCAGCTTGGCGCGCGCGTCGGCGACGGCGGTGAAGATCGTCACCTCCTGCTGCGCGTAGCCTTTCACCGTCTCCACCAGATTCGGCACCAGGTCGGCGCGGCGCTGCAGCTGCACCTCGATCTGGCTCTTGAACGCATTGGCCTGCTCGTCCAGCGTCTGGATCTTGTTGTACCCGCACCCGGCGAGCAGCACCGCGGCGGCCGCGAACAGCGCGCGCTTCATCCCTCGGTCCCTCCCTCAGCTTCGGTGACGTCGATGCCGCATTGCCGGCGGCGGAAGATAACGAGCCTGTGGCCGCGCCGCCCGCCGTCGCCGTCGCCTGCGCATCGTGGCGACACCGTCGGTCCACCGGCGACGCACGGCCCCTGATTGACAGCCGGTCCTCGAATGGAGAAATTACCAACCAGTCAGTTATTAACTCGTCCTGGAGGGATATCCGTGGGACCCGCCGACGCGCCTTCCACGACGCCCGCTCCGCGCTGGCAGCGCCGCAAGGACGCCCGACCGAGCGAGATCCTGGCGGCAGCCTTGGAGACGTTCGTCGAGCACGGTTACGCGGCCACCAGGCTGGAGGAGGTCGCCCGCCGGGCCGGCGTCACCAAGGGCACGCTGTACATCTACTTCGCGAGCAAGGAAGCGCTGTTCAAGGAGGTCGTCCGGGCGAACGTGGTGCCGATGCTCGCGACCGCCGAGCAGCTCGCGGCCGACCGCTCGGCCGACCCCGAGTCCCTGCTGCGGCAGATGGTCGCCGACTGGTGGCGGGCGATGGGCCCCGCCGGCCTGGGGGGCATCCCCAAGCTCGTGATGTCGGAGGCGGAGAACTTCCCGGAGCTGGCACAGTTCTGGTACGGCGAGGTCGTGCTGCGCGGCCGGCGCGTGTTCGCGCAGGTGCTCGCGCGCGGCATCGAGGCCGGACGGTTCCGGTCCGTGGACGTGGACCTCGCGGTGCGCATGATCCTCGCGCCGGTCCTGATGGCGGCGATCTGGAAGCACTCGTTCCACGCCTGCGAGAAGGAGTCGTTCGCGGTCGAGCCGTACCTGGGAACGGTGGTGGACATCTTCCTCCGGGGCATCACGGTGCCGCGGCGGAACGGCAAGGAGTCCCGAGATGCGTAGTCCTGGAGCAGTCCTGGCGGCGCTGATGCTGGCGGCGCCCTCGCGCGGCGCCGCCCAGTCGGCGCCGCCGGCGAGCCTGACGCTGGCGGGCGCCGTGCAGCGGGCCGCGGAGAGCGCGCCTGGCGTCGCGGCGGCCGGCTACCGGGTGGACGAGGCGAGCGCCCGCACCGGCGAGGCGCGCGCCCGGCTGCTGCCTTCCTTCTCGGTGGTGGGCACCTGGCTCAACCGCTCCGAGAACCTGGCGTCGTTCGGCCTGTCGATTCCGGGCTTCCCGAGCTTTGTGCAGCCGTTCAACAACTACGACGCCCGTGCCCACCTCGATCAGGCGCTGCTCGACCTCTCCGGGTGGCAGCATCTGCGCGCCCAGGGGTATCAGACCAGCGGCAGCGTGGCGGACCGCTCGGCGGCCGTGCAGAGCGCCGCCAACCTGGCCGCGCTGGCGTACCTGCGCGCGGTGCGCGCCGCCGCGCTGCTCGCGGCGCGCCAGGCCGACCAGGACATCGCGGCGCAGCTGCTGTCCCTGGCCGAGGCGCAGGTCCAGGCGGGCGTGAGCGCACCGCTCGACGTGACGCGGGCGAGGACCCAGCTGGTGGCGGCGCAGGGCGCGTTGATCGTCGCCCGCAACCAGCGCCAGAAGGCCGACATCGACTTGGCGCTGTCGCTCGGCGCCGACCCGGCCACCGCCTACCGGCTCGCCGACACCCTGACGAGCGACCTGGGGGCCTCGCTGGCGCCGGCCGACACGGCCCAGGCCCTGGCGCTCGCGCTGGAGCGGCGCGCCGACCTGGCGTCCGAGACCGCCGCGGGGGAGCGCGCGCGGGCGGAGGGGCGCTCCATCGCGTACGAGCGGCTGCCCCGGGTCGACCTCGCCGCGGACTACGGGCCCAACGGCATGACCGTGCCGTCCACGCGCCTGACGCAGGACGTCGCGCTGGTGGTCTCGATCCCGCTGCTGGACGGCTTCCGGCGGGAGGCGCGCGGCGCCGAGCAGCAGGCGGCGGCGCGGGAGAGCGACGCCAGGGCGGGCGACCTCAGGCGGCGGATCGCGGCGCAGGTGCGCGCCGCCCTGCTCGACATCGGCACCGGGATCGAGCAGCACGGTGTCGCCGCCCAGCGGCTGGCGCTGGCCGTGGAGGAGCTGGACGAGGCACGGGAGCGGTTCGCGAGCGGGGTCGCCGGCAACATCGACGTGATCAACGCCCAGGCGAACCTCAACCAGGCACGGGACGCCGAGATCGACTCCCGGTACGCGACGGCCGCGGCGCGCGTGGGCCTGGCATGGGCGACCGGGGTCGCGGATACGATTCACTAGGGAACTTCGACCAGATTGTGAGAGGCGACGGATGGCTACGATGACGCAGACGGCCCCACCCCCACCGCAGAGCGCGACCCCGCCCCGGCCGAGCGACGCCGAGCCGCCCGAGGAGAACGACCGGGCCAACGGCGGCCGCCGGCCGTGGGTCCTGGGCCTGGGCATCGCGATCGCCTTGATCGTGCTGGCGCTCGGCGCGCGGGCCGTGTGGTTCGCGGTCACGCACGTCTCGACCGACGACGCGCAGGTGGACGGGCACATCACGCCCATCTCGCCGCGCATCTCCGGCTACGTCGTGGGGATCCGGGTGCGCGACAACCAGCAGGTCAGGGCGGGCGACACCCTGGTCGTGCTCGACGACCGGGACCTGCGCGCACGCCTGGCGCAGGCCGACGCGGACCTGGCCGCGCTGATGGCGGCCGTGGGCTCCCGGGGCCGGGTAGGGCAGGCCGTCGCACAGCTCGACCAGGCCCGCGCCGCGGCCGCCGCCGCGGAGGCGACCGTGACCCAGGCCGCCGCCAACGCCGAGAAGGCCCGCAACGACCTGGAGCGCTACCGCGCGCTGAGCGTCAGGAACATCGTGAGCCGGCAGACGCTCGACGGGGCGGAAGCCGCCGCGCGTGCCGGGGACGCGCAGCTCACCGCCGCACAGCGCAACGCGACGGCGGCAGAGGAGCAGGTGACCGCAGCCGGAGCGGCGCTCACGGGCTCCGAGGCCCGCGTGGCCGCGGCCCGCGCCGTGCGCGACATCGCCGCGCTGCAGCTGTCCTACACCGTCGTGACGGCACCCGTCTCGGGCGTGGTCAGCAAGAAGTCGGTGGAGATCGGCCAGCTCGTCCAGGCCGGCCAGCCCCTGATGAGCGTCGTGCCGCTCGAGGACGTCTGGGTGGTGGCGAACTTCAAGGAGACCCAGGTGGCGGCGATCGAGCCCGGCGCGCCCGCGGTGATCAAGGCCGACGCCTACGCGGGCAGGATCTTCACCGGCACGGTGGAGAGCCTGAGCCCGGCCACGGGCGCGAAGTTCTCGCTGCTGCCACCGGACAACGCGACCGGCAACTTCACCAAGGTGGTGCAGCGGATTCCGGTGCGCATCCGCATCGAGAGCCAGACGGACACGCTCCACCCGCTCCGGCCGGGGATGAGCGTGGACGTCACGATCAGCAGGAAATGATCAGCCGGTCAGTGGATCGGGCAGTCGGGAGCGCGGCTCAGGTTTCCAGCCGGTCCACGTAGTCCGCCAGCTTCTCCATCGTGTCGACGTACTTCCCCGCGACGGGGTCGTAGGGCTCGAGCTCGGCCGCGCGCTTGCCGTCCAGCGCCGCGAGCACCCAGTCGAAGGCCGAGGCATCCAGGCCCGCCGCCGCGGCGGTCTCGCGCACCAGCGCGTCGTGCTCGGCCGGCGGCGCGCCCCCGCCGAGGCGCAGCACGGCCCGGAACAGCACGAAGAAGGTGCCGGCCGAGTGCACCAGCAGGCGGCCGAGCGCCTTGCCGTCGGCCGCCGCCGCGGCGTACTCGGTCCGCAGCCGCAGCACCTTGCCCCGGATCTCGTGCTCGAGCTCCAGCCGCAGGTCGGCGCGCCTGGTGACCAGCGCCTCGAACGGGTCGCGGCCCGCCAGCACGCGGTGCGCGTCGCGCATGTCTTCGAACTCGATCGGGAACACGTCGGTCGACGCGCTCCACTCCGCCTCGGCGAAGATCAGCGGCGGTGGCTGCCCGCCGCGGGCCCACTGCGCGATCACCGGCGTGGCCGCGTGGAGCGCGGCCACCGACGCGTCCTTCACGATGAGCAGGAGGTTGAGGTCCGAGCGGCCCGCGACGTGCGTGCCGCGCGCCGCCGAGCCGAACAGCAGCAGCGACGACAGGTTCGCGCCGAGCGCCGTCTCCAGGCGGCGGGCGAAGTCCTCGATTCCGAGCTTCTTGTCCGCCGCCATCAGAACCCTCCCGAGGCCCCGCCACCACTGAACCCGCCGCCGCCCCCGAATCCGCCGAATCCACCGCCTCCGCCGAACCCGCCGAACCCGCCGCCGCCGAACCCGCCGCCGCCCCAGCCTCCGCGCCGCCCGCTGAACAGCGACCCGAGGATCATCCCCTGCACCAGGCCCCCGCCCACACCCCGCCGGCGCCGCCCGAGAGCCAGGATGACGATCACGAGCACCGCGAAGAAGATCAGGTTCGCCGCGCCCGCCCCGCGGTGGCCGGCCTCGGGAGCCTCCTCGGGCGCCGGCGCCGGCGCGCCGGTGAGCGTGAACCCGAACTCCTTCGCGTACGCGCCCGCGAGCATCTCGACGCCGGCCACCAGGCCCGCCGCGTAGCTGCCCGCGCTCACCGACGTCCGCCCGACCTCGTCGCGGATCCGGCCCGCCAGCGCGTCGGGGATGAACCCCTCGGCGCCGCTGCCGGTCGCGATGGCGAACTTGGCTTTGCCGTCGCCCGGATGCGCGCCGGGCACCAGCAGCACGACCGCGCCCGTGTTGCGCCGCGGATCCCCGGCCGCGCCCTGCGCGCCTACCTTCCAGGCGCGCCCGATGTCGCGCGCCACGTCGATCGGCGCCCGGTCCCCGATGTCGGAGAGCGTCACCACCACGATCTCCCCACCCGACGCGGCGCGCACCTGGTCGATCAGCGCCGCCATGGCGGTGCGCGAGGAGTCGTCGATCACGTGCGCGAAGTCGTTGACGTAGCCGGTGGGGGCCGGCAGCTGCAGCTGGAGGAGCAGGGCGAGGAGGACCGGGAACGGCATCAGGGCCGCAATATAGCCGCTACCGCCGCCCCGGCGCACCGCATAGAATTCGACCTCCCGGTCCACCCCCGTCGAGGTCCTGGCCGTGAACGCTCGTGCCCGGCTGTCAGTCTGCGTGCTCACCGCGCTCGCCTGCGGCGCGGCGGCCCTGCCCCCGGTCGCCGCCGCGCAGTCGGAGGACCTCCGCGAGGCACGCACCAAGGGCAGCGCCTCCGCCCCGGTGACGATGTACATCATGTCCGACTTCGAGTGCCCGTACTGCGGGGACTTCGCGCGCGGGACCTTCCACACCATCGAGCGGGACTACGTGGCCACCGGCAAGATGAAGGTGGTGTTCGTCAACTTCCCCCTGACGTCGATCCACGCCAACGCCGAGCCGGCCGCGGAGGTCGCGATGTGCGCGGCCAGGCAGAACAAGTTCTGGGCGATGCACGACCTGCTGTTCGGTCACCAGGACGCCTGGGTCGACCTGAAGGACCCGGCCCCCTACTTCCTGGCGCTGGGAGACTCGATCGGAGCCAACCGGGCGGAGCTGACCACCTGCCTGGCGACCCACGGAACCCGCGCGCTGGTCCAGGCCGACGCCGAAGGCTCGGCGCGCACCGGCGCGCACTCGACGCCGTCGTTCTACATCGAGGGCGGGCTGATGGCCGGCGACCAGCCGATGGACGTGTTCCGGCCCATCCTCGACTCCATCATCCAGGCCAAGACCCAGCACCCGGCTCCGGGGCGCTAGGAGGCCTGCAGCAGCGAGAGTCCCAGGTCGTAGAGGGCGTGCGTCCACGCGGTGATGCCGAAGCCCCGCGTCACGTACAGCACGCTGAACGCGACGCCGGCGATGGCCCGGAAGGTGAAGCTGGCGAGCGTGAACGTATCGCCCAGCGCGCCGACGTAGTGGAACGCCGAGAAGATCACGGCGGAACCGACCACGGCGATCGTGGCGGCGAGCCCGGGACCCGCGTGCAGCAGCCGGCGGGCGCCCCACATCGCCACTCCCACGAGCGCCACGCGGAACAGCAGCTCCTCGTAGATCCCCGCCCCCAGCGAGACCACGAGCTGGGTGTGCAGGTCGAGCGCAGCGCTGGCCCCCTGCCCGACAGCCAGTCGGCGGGGCCCCTCGAGCAGCAGGGTCGTCAGCCAGCCCACGACGAAGCCGAACAGCCCCGCGTACGCGCCGCTCTCGAGCAGCATCGCGCCGAACACGCGGGCGGAGAGCCGCTCGCCGCTCCGCCTGAGGTCGCGCACCACCAGCCACGCGCCGCCGCCCACCAGCAGCAGGCCGAACACGACCACGCCGTCGCGGCCCCCCAGAGCGACGAACAGGCTCTTGAGGAGGACGTCGGCGCCGTTCCTGACCCCGGCCACCGCCGAATGGGTGAGCAGGGCAGACAGCCCTTCGTACAACACCAGCAGCGGCAGCGCGAACAGGATGCTGTAGCGCGGCGAGCGCGAGCGTCGCAGATAGTCTTTCAGCATGTCAGGCGGTAACGTACTGCCGGTGCGCGCGTTTCTCTATCGCCTGGCCTGGACCGTCGCGCGGCCCCTCGCGGCGGCGCTCGCGCACGGCCGCGGCAAGCTCGGCGCCGCCGTCCGCGGCCGCCGCGGCGCGGTCCGCGTGCTGGCCGATTGGGCCCGCCGCTCCCGCGAGCCGGGCAAGCCGCTGGTCTGGTTCCACGCGGCCTCGGTGGGCGAGGGCCGGCAGGCGGAGGCGGTCCTAACGCGCCTGCGCGCCGCGCGGCCCTCGTGGCAGATCGCCTACACCTACAGCTCGCCGTCCGCGGCGCGGTGGGCGGAGTCGCTGCAGGCCGACGTCGCCGGCTACGTCCCCTTCGACACGCCGGGCGAGACGGCCGCGGCGCTCGACGCGCTGCGGCCGGCCGCCGTGGTGTTCGCCACCACGGACGTCTGGCCGGAGCTGGTGCGACAGGCCGCGTCCCGTCACGTGGCCCTGGGACTCGTGTCGGCGACGCTGGCGCCGACCTCCAGCCGGCGCCGGGCCGGCGCCCGCTGGCTCCTGGGCCCCGCCTACGCGGCGCTCGACCGCGTCGGCGCGATCGACGCCTCCGACGCCGCCGCCCTCGAGCGCAGCGGCGTGCCGAAGGCGCGCCTCACCGTCACCGGCGATACCCGCCACGACGCGGCCCACGCCCGCATCGCCGCGCTCGCCGCGGACGCGCCGCACCTCGCCGCGCTGCGCGGCGGGCCCGACCGCCGTCCCCTCGTCGTGGCCGGATCGACCTGGCCGAGCGACGAGCGCGTGCTGATGCCCGCGCTGCGGGCCGCGCAGCGCGCCGGCGCGCGGTTCCGGGTGGTGATCGCGCCCCACGAGCCGACGGCGGAGCACCTCGCGGCGCTGGACGGCAAGCTCGACTACTGCATGCCGGCCGAGATGCGGCGCGTGCGCCTGTCCTCGCTGCTGGCAGCCGGCGACCTGCGACCACCGGCCGCTGGCCACTTGCCGTCCGGGGACTGGGACGCGGTCGTGGTCGATCAGGTGGGGCTGCTCGCCGAGCTCTACACGATCGCGTCTCTCGCCTACGTCGGCGGAGGGTTCCACGGCAAGGGGCTGCACTCGGTGATCGAGCCGGCGGCGGCCGGGGTCCCCGTCCTGTTCGGGCCGCGCTGGCACGGGAGCCGCGACGCGCGGTTGCTGCTCGAGGCCGGCGCCGCGAGGAGCGCCCGCGACCGGCGCGAGCTCGCCGCCGCCTTCACCGACTGGCTCACGAACGAAGCCGCCCGTGCCTCCGCTGCTCAGGCGGCACGGGCGGTCGTCGAACGCGGCCGGGGCGCGGCCGACCGGTCAGTGCAGCTGGTGATCGACCTGGTCGAACATCGCCCCCCGACCCCTACACCCTAGACCCTCGGCTATCTCATTCCCCCGATGCCGATCGAGGCACCGACGCCGAAGTTGCTCACGGTCGTCGTGGCTCCGCTGGTGCCCTTGATCTTGCCGGTGTCGTACGCGGCGCGCACGGAGATGATCCGGAAGATCGGCACGTCCACGCCGACGGCCCACCGAAACTCGGAATCCGTCTTGCAGGTGGCTCCGGTCGGGCAGTTGACCACCCTGGTCATGTTGATACGCGGCGCTGCCCACAGGTTCGGGCTCACGATCACGAGCGGCAGTTTGACACCGAGCGCCGCGCCGACCGGAATCGTCAGGACCTTCGGATTGGCGCTCTTGATCGAATCCTGAATGGCCGTCGGCAGCGACCCGAACGCGCTGAGCTTCGTGAAATCGAAGGCGTTCACGTCCATGCTCGCCCCGCCGAAGATCGAGAGGGCCAGCGGGTTGGCGCCGCCCCCCATCAGGCGAAGCTGGAGCAGGGCGCTGGCCGTGAACTTGCTCTGCGATCCGAGACTCGTCGGCGTGCCACCCTGAACCGCCTTGAAGGTCTGGCTCGTGGTACCGAGGTTCGCCCCGATGCCCAGACGCCACAAGGCGAACGTCACGCCACCTTGGATCACCTGGTAGTCGCCGAGACTCGTGGTCTTGTCGGTCGGCAACCCCAAGTCGGCGTGAATGCGGAAGCCCGTCGCGTACCGGGGATTGGTGAACAACGGCATCCCCTGGATCTGCGCCTGCGCCCTGGTCGCTGCGCCAGCGGCGAGCACGCCAAACACGACCGCCATACCCGCACGGTGCATCCGAGACATCGCTTTCCTCCCTGATTGGTGGTGCCCCGAGTGAGGGGCGCCGGGCCCGAACCCGGCCCTGGGGCATGGGTCAAGATACCCCCCACCCCCGCGCCCTGCACAGTGACCGCGCTCACCAGAGGCCATGTTGTTGATCCATATCACGTTCCGGGCGCGACCCCGGTCCCAGGAAGGGGCCCATTGAGCCGGTGCAGCCTCCCCGGATAGGTTCGTCCCATGGACCCGCACGCTCCGACGGCCGCCGGCGCCACGCGCCCTCTTCCCGTCACCATCGTCTGCCTCCTCGGCGCCCTCGCCGCGATCTTCACCGCCGTACTGTTCAGCGTGGACGCGCTGTGGGCCGTCCCGCCCGCCGCCGGACAGCGCGCTCTGGCCTTCGCGGCCCTCGCCGTGACCGCGGCCGCCCTGTACGGCATGTGGACCATGCGCCGCTGGGGGGTGCTGGTGATCGCCCTGCTGTTCGGCGCACGGATCGGCTACGGACTGGCGGGACACCTGCCCTGGAACGCGCCGGCCTTCGCCGGACCGGCGCTGCTGCTGGTGGTCGGGCTCGCCTACTGGAAGCGGATGCGCTGATCCCCCCAGGAAAAACGACGGGGCCGGCGCGATGGCCGGCCCCGTCTTCCGCTGGCGTCCGGGCGTCAGCCCGCGCAGGTCACCGTGACCTGCATCGGGGTGAAGATGCTGAACGTCACCATGCCCACGAGCAGGTTCAGGAAGCTCGCCTGCGCGTCGACCGCCGCGATCGGCTTGCCGCCGCACAGCTTCGCGGCGTCCACCTTGCCGGGCACCAGGCCGGCGATGAACGTCGGGACCCACGCCTCAACGTGCGTCGGACCGTTCGTCATGTTGGTGGAGGTGATGGTGTGGTAGCAGGCGGTGAGCGCCACGAATCCGCCCAGCATCAGCACCTTCTTCCCGACGTGCATCAGACGTCCTGCCATGGCTGGTGTCTCCTGTACGGGGGTTGCGGGCACTGAACGCTTCCGGGTCCCTGCCCTGGGGAGGCCCAAACGATGACGCCCGTCCGGCGGGCGCGTCAAGGGTGCCGCGCTACGGCGAGCCCGGCACGATCACGCCCCGAAACGTCACGGTCACCGGCGAGACCACGCCGGCCGTGAACACCGTGATGAGGATGTCCGACCAGCGGCGCACGACCTGCACCCGCAGGTCCTGGACGCCCCGCCCGCCGGCCACCTGGCCCTCGAGCACGCGCAGCACGCTCGGCTCCTGGGAGGCGTAGAGTCCCCAGAAGAGATAGACGGCCTTGGTGCGGACGTTGAACGTGTCGCCGGCCGCCGGCTGCGCCGCCGCCGACGCCAGGCTCGCGGGCACGCCGAGACTCGTGGCGTCGAACGTCATCGCGCATCCGGCCGCGGTCGCGGAGACGGCGAGAGCCAACACCAGACTGCGCCAGTTGTCCTGCGGTGTGTTCGTCACGGGTGCCGGGGTCGAGGAAGACGCGGGACCCGGGGAGGCGCGCCGGGCCGGCGCGCCCCCGGGTGTGGACAGCTCGACTACATCACCGGCACGTGGAAGTTGAAGTGCGCGCCGACGCCGAGGATCAGCGGGCTCAGCGTGGCCGTGCCGACCTTCGTCTGGCCCCAATCCACCGCCGCGTGCACGCCGAGGCCGAGCAGCAGATTGAAGTTCACGCCCGCCGAGACGCGGAAGTACCCCTTGCTGGTGCCGCCGCCGCTGACGAAGTCCACGCGCGGGGCGACCCAGGGCTTGAGCGGGAACAGTGGTGGATTGACGGAGAGCCCGATGCCCACCGGGATCGTGCTGATCGTGGCCGAGGAGATCGGGTTCTTGATGGACCCGTAGCCCGCCTGCACGCCCACCGCCACGGGCAGCAGGCCCCCGCCGAACAGCCGGTACGCGATGTCGGCCCCGAACGACGTCTGGGCGCTGCCGAAGCCCGTCCCCTTCCACGCGCCCACCAGGCCCGTGAGCGTCACCGGACCGGCGCCGAAGCTCCCGGCCACGCCGTACGCCGTCCCGCCGCCCGCGTCGGAATTCGGGAACCCGAGGTCGGCCGACACGCCGATCCCGGTGCCGCCCCGCGGATTGAAGTAGACCGGTATGCCAGACAGCTGCGCCCGCGCGGCGGTCGCACCCGCCACCAGGGGCAGTGCCGCTGCGACCATCACCTTGCCGATGCGCCTCATGTGCGTTCCTCCTGTCAGTGCCCGGCCACCGTCGGCGACGGGCGGCCGTAAGATAGCAAGGGTCGCGCTCCGATGGACGTCAGCCTCCCGACGTCACCCGCTCCACGACGATGCGAACCCGGTTGTCGGTCACCTGGGCGAAGCCGCCCTCGACCGTGAACGTCTCGGACTCCCCGCCGCGGCGGACGACCAGGCTCCCCTTGCCCAGCAGCGTCAGGAACGGCGCGTGCCGCGGGAGGATGCCGACCTGCCCGTCGTACGCGGGCGCGACGACCGCGGTGGCCTCGCCGTCGAACAGCTGCCGCTCGGGCGACACCACCGTCACCCGCATCGCCGGCCCGGCGGCCGCGGCCATCAGGCCGCCTCGAGCTTCTTGGCGCGCTCGACCACGTCCTCGATCCCGGCCACCATGTAGAACGCCTGCTCGGGCAGCTCGTCGAACTCGCCCGAGACCACGCGCTCGAACGACTCGATCGTCTCCTCGAGCTTCACGTAGCGGCCCGGCAGCCCGGTGAACACCTCGGCGACGTGGAAGGGCTGCGACAGGAACCGCTGCACCCGGCGCGCGCGTGCCACGATCTGCTTGTCGTCCTCCGACAGCTCGTCCATGCCCAGGATCGCGATGATGTCCTGGAGGTCCTTGTAGCGCTGCAGGATCTGCTGGACCTGGGTGGCCACCTTGTAGTGGCGGTCGCCGAGGTACTGCGCGTCGAGGATGCGGCTGGCCGAATCGAGCGGATCCACCGCGGGGTAGATCCCCAGCTCGAAGATCTGCCGCGACAGCACCACCGTCGCGTCGAGGTGCGCGAACGCCGTGGCCGGCGCCGGATCGGTGAGATCGTCGGCCGGGACGAAGATCGCCTGCACCGACGTGATCGAGCCGCGCTTGGTCGAGGTGATGCGCTCCTGGAGGTCGCCCATCTCCGTGCCGAGCGTGGGCTGGTACCCCACGGCGCTCGGCATGCGGCCGAGGAGCGCGGAGACCTCGGAGCCCGCCTGCGTGAACCGGAAGATGTTGTCGATGAAGACCAGCACGTCCTGGCCCTCGACGTCGCGGAAGTACTCCGCCACGGTGAGGCCGGAGAGGCCGACCCGGAGCCGGGCGCCCGGCGGCTCGTTCATCTGGCCGTAGATCAGCGCCGTGGAGGGCAGCACCCCGGACTCCTTCATCTCGAGGTACAGGTCGTTGCCTTCGCGGGTCCGCTCGCCGACGCCGCAGAACACCGACCGGCCGCCGTGGCCCATGGCCACGTTGTGGATCAGCTCCTGGATGATGACCGTCTTGCCCACGCCGGCGCCGCCGAACAACCCGATCTTGCCGCCCTTGGCGAACGGCGCGATGAGGTCGATGACCTTGATGCCGGTCTCGAACACCTCGGTCTTGGGCTCGAGCTCGGTGAACTTCGGCGCCTCGCGGTGGATCGGCCACCGTTCCGCGTCGGCCGGGATCTCCGCGCCGCCGTCCACGGGCTCCCCGAGGACGTTGAGGATCCGTCCCAGGGCGTACTTCCCGACCGGCACCGCGATGGGCCGGCCCGTGTCCTCGGCCGACATCCCGCGCACCAGGCCGTCGGTGGAGCTCATCGCCACCGCGCGCACCTGGTTGCGGCCGATGTGCTGCTGCACTTCGGCGACCAGGCGCACCCGCTCGCCCGCGGGCCCCGCCTCGTCCACCTTGAGCGCCGTGTACAGCTCCGGCAGGTGCTCGGGCGCGAACTCGACGTCGATGACGGGTCCGATGACCTGGACGACCTTGCCGATGTTCTTCTCTGCCATGAGATCCTCGTCAGACGTTGGTAGGTGGTAGGTGGTGGGTCGTGGTCCCCGCCACCCACCACCTACAACCCACCAGCTAGCCTTTCAGCGCCTCCGCGCCGCCCACGATCTCCGCCAGCTCCTGCGTGATCTGGCCCTGCCGCGCGCGGTTGTACGTCCGCCGGAGGATGTCGAGGATCTCGCCGGCGTTGTCGGTCGCGTTCTTCATCGCCGTGCGGCGCGCGCCGTGCTCCGAGGCCGCGGTCTCCACCAGCGCCCGGAAGATGAGGTTCCGCACGTACAGCGGCAGCAGCGCCTCCAGCAGCTCGCCGGGCCCCGGGCGCAGGATGAAGTTGGGCGTCCGCCGTTCGCCTTCGGGGCGGGGAGGCGCGGTCTTCCCGCTTGGCGTCTGCGCCACCGCTTGCCTGGGTTGCACGGGCAGCACCCGCTCGACCACGGGCGGGGTCGCCAGCGCCGACTTGAAGTGCGCGTACACCACGTCGAGCGACGCGAGGGCGCCGGCCTCGAACTGCGCGATCAGCGGCCCCGCCAGCTCGGCGGCGTGCGCCGCCGTCGGCCGGTCGCCGACGTCGAGGCGCGCCAGCGCCAGGGGGCGCCGCACGAACTTGAAGTAGCTGATCGCCTTCTTCCCCACGACCAGCAGGTCCACCGCGTAGCCCGCCGCCTCGAGCGCCGCCGTCCGCTCGCGCGCCGCGCGGATCAGGTTGGCGTTGAACGCGCCCGCGAGCCCGCGGTTGGAGGTGACGAGCAGCACCGCCGCGCGGGACGGGCCCCCCTTGGCTGGCGGCGCCGGCTGCCGCAGCAGCGGGAACCGCTCGGCCAGCTCGGGGCTCAGCAGCTCGCCGATGGTCTCCGCGAGAGCCGTGGCGTAGGGCCGCGCGCCCACCACCCGGTCTTGGGCGCGCTTCAGCTTGGACGTGGACACCATCTCCATCGTCCGCGTGACCTGGCGCGTGCTCTCGATCGAGCGGATGCGGCGCCGCAGCGCCCGCGTCTTGGCCATTACTTCCGGAGCGCCTTGAAGGCCTCGATCGCCTGGCGCAGCCGGGCCGTCAGGTCGTCCGAGAGCACCTTCTTGCTCCGGATCTCGGCGGCGATGCCGGCGTGGCTGGCCGCCATGTACTCGTGGAACGCCGTCTCCCACGCCTTGATGGCGGGCACCTCGACGTCGTCCAGGTAGCCGTTGGTGGCGGCGAAGATCACCTCCACCTGCTCGGCCACGTCCATGGTGGCGTACTGGGGCTGCTTGAGGACCTCGACCAGCCGCTGGCCGCGCGCCAGCTGGCGCAGCGTGGCCTGGTCGAGGTCGGAGCCGAACTGGGCGAACGCCTCCAGCTCGCGGTACTGCGCGAGGTCGAGCCGCAGCCGGCCGGCCACCTGCTTCATCGCCTTGATCTGCGCGTTGCCGCCCACCCGGCTCACCGAGATGCCGACGTTGATCGCCGGCCGCACGTTGGAGTAGAACAGGTCGGTCTCGAGGAAGATCTGGCCGTCGGTGATCGAGATGACGTTGGTCGGGATGTACGCCGATACGTCCCCCGCCAGGGTCTCGATGATCGGCAGCGCGGTCAGCGAGCCGCCGGGCTTGCCGATCCGCGGGTCGAGCTTCGCGACGGCCGGGTCCTCGACGATCTTGGCGGCGCGCTCGAGCAGCCGCGAGTGCAGGTAGAACACGTCGCCCGGGTAGGCCTCGCGGCCCGGCGGGCGGCGCAGCACCAGGGAGATCTGGCGGTAGGCGGCGGCGTGCTTCGACAGGTCGTCGTACACGCACAGCGTGTGGCGGCCCTGCGCGTACATGAAGTGCTCCGCCATCGCGCACCCGGCGTATGGGGCGATGAACTGCAGCGGCGCCGGGTCCGAGGCCGAGGCCACCACCACGATGGTGTAGTCCATCGCGCCCTGGCGGCGCAGCCGCTCCACCACCGACGCGACGGTGGACTTCTTCTGGCCGACGGCGACGTACACGCACACCACGTCGCCGCCCTTCTGGTTGATGATCGTGTCGATCGCGATCGCCGTCTTGCCGGTGCCGCGGTCGCCGATGATCAGCTCCCGCTGGCCGCGGCCGATCGGGATCATCGAGTCCACGGCCTTGATCCCGGTCTGCAGCGGCTCCTTCACCGGCTGCCGGACGACGATGCCGGGGGCGACCATCTCGACGTGGCGCGCGCCCTGGGCGGTGATCGGGCCGCGGCCGTCGAGCGGACGGCCGAGCGGGTCCACCACCCGGCCGATCATGCCCTCGCCGACCGGCACCTCGAACACCCGCCCGGTGCGGCGGACCTCGTCGCCTTCGCGCAGGTCGAGGTAGTTCCCGAGGATCACGGCGCCGATGTTGTCTTCCTCGAGGTTCAGCGCGAGGCCGCTGATGGCCTCGTCGGTCGCCGACGCGCGGAACTCGAGCATCTCGCCGGACATGGCCGCGGTGAGCCCGTAGACGCGGGCCACGCCGTCCTTGACCTCGAGGACGGTGCCGACCTCCTCGAGGTCGGCGGCAGCCAGATCGGCCGCCTCGATCTCCTTCAGGAGGACGTCCTTCAGCTCACCGGGGCGCAGAACCGTTTCGTTGGCCATGAGACGCTGTGTGAAGGGTGGATCCGGCTCGAACGCAGTTGTGAAAAATACCCGGGGCCCGGCGGGCCCGGCAACCGAGCCTCAGCGCGTTCCCGGCGCCGCGGCCCTCAGCGCGCCGCGCCCCAGCTGCGGCTCCGCGTCCGGCCGCGCAGGAACGAGCCCAGCACGCCCGCCGGCCCGAGCGCGCTGAGGCCGCGCGCGGTGACGCCCGCCACGCGCCGGGCCGCCCCGGAGAGGTGGCTGGCCGACGCGAACCCGAGGATCCGCGCCACCGCGCGGACCGAATAGCCGGGGTTGGCCAGCAGGTCCGCGGCGGTCGCCGCCCGGGCGAGGTCGATCACCCGCTTGAGGTTCGGCGCTCCGCCCGCGCCGAACTGGCGCGACAGGTGCTCGCGCGAGACGCCCAGCTCGGCCGCGATGTCCGAGGTGCGGAGCCGCCCGCCCACCCGCCGCATCACGGCGCGCCAGGCCTCCTCCTGCAGCGGATCGAGGAGCCGCAGCAGCCGCGGCGCTCCCGCCAGCAGCGCGAGCCGCGTCGCGCTCGCCGTGCGCGGCAGGATCAGGTCCGGCAGGACCGCGTCCTCGACGCCCTCGAAGATGGGGTGCGCCCCCGCGCTCCGGATGCAGGAGGCCAGCAGCTCCGCCTCGTCGGGCCGGAAGGCCGAGTAGGCGAAGCGCGGAATGCCGGGGTAGGCCGCGCGACAGGCCCCGAGGATCCCGAGCGCGCCCGGCACCCGCGCGTCGACCACCACGGCGTCGGCGAGGGTCGCGCCGAGCAGGCGCTCGACCGCGCCGGCGGACCGGCACGAGGCGACGCGTGCGCGGCCGCGGGGCATCGCGCGGCGGAACGCCGTGCGCGCTGCCGGGCTTCGGAGCAGCGTGACGATGGCGGGCTGGCTCACGGCTCCCCGCGGGCGGCGACCAGCGTCCCCGCGCGACTCAGCACCTCGCGCGCGTTGGCATACGAGACCGCCTTGAGCGCCGCCTCGAAGGGGAGCCAGCGGCACGCGGTGATGCCCTCGTCCCGCTGGGGACAGGCCTCGCCCGACGCGCTTTCCATGAGGTAGAACACGCAGGTCTTGTGGATCAGGCGGCGCCGGAACCGGAAGAACCAGTCGATCTCCTGGATCGGCCCGTGGAGCACGAGGTCGCTGAGCCCGGTCTCCTCCCCCACCTCGCGCAGCGCCGCCTCCGCCGCGGCCTCGCCCGCCTCGAGGTGGCCCTTGGGCAGTCCCCAGTTGCGGTAGGAGTCGCGGATCAGCAGGAACGCCGGCTGGTCCCCGTTGCGGCGGCGGAACACCACGCCCCCGGCCGAGGTCTCCTCGATCGGCGTCGGACGCTCGCCCACTAGAACACCGAGAACGAGAAGTAGCGCCGCGGATTCCTCTGGATGTCCTGCAGCAGCTCGCGCAGCGTGTGCACGGTCTCGACCGTCTCGCTGTACAGCGTGGTGTCGCGGCTGAGCCGGCCCAGGGTGCCCTCGCCGGACTGGATCCGCGCGAGCATGGAGTCGGTGCGCGCGACGATGCGCTGGAACGCCTCCTGCTGCCCGGCGGCCGCGCGCGCCAGCGAGCGGAGGTTGGCCGCCACGTCGGTGAGGCTGGCCGTGACCGTGTCGGTACGGCCCAGGATGCGCTGCAGCTGCTCGCGCGAGGTGGCCGAGTCCACCCGCGAGGCCGTCCGCGCGATCGATCGCGCCGTCTGGGCGAGCAGCGTGGTGCCGGTGTCGAGGCTGCCGCCGATCCGGGTGAGCGTCGACTCCTGTCCCTGCGCGATGGTCCGCAGCACGCTGGACAGCCGGGACAGGTCGACGAAGGCGCTCTTGAGCCGCGCGGCGCTGGCCGAATCGAAGGCGGCGTTCACGCGGCTGGCGATCACGGCGATGTCGCCCGCGATGCGGCCGGCCTGCGCGGTGAGCTGGCCGACGTCGGGCAGCGCCGCGCCCGGCATCGCGCTGCCGCGCGTCGGCGTCGCCTCGGCGATGGCCTTCCGGATCTCGGGATCGTCGGGGAGGTTGTCACGCGAGATGATCTGCACGCCCCAGTCGCCGAACAGGGTGGTGGCGACGAACAGGGCCACCGGGCGCTGCGGCAGGACGGTGGAGCCCTTGAGCCGCAGCGACACCGTGACCCAGTCGCTGCGCGACAGGGCGATCGTCTCGACCCGCCCGATGCGCACCCCGCGGAGCAGCACCGGGTCGCCGGGCAGCAGCCCGCCGATGGTGCGCACCCGCACGTCGCGGGTGAAGTCGTTCCCGCCGAACCGCGCCTGGCTGAGCCAGATGGTGCCCGCCACCACGATGGCGATGGCCAACAGCACCGACGCCCCCACCAGGGCTTCGCTGGCGCGCTTCATTCCTCTCCCTCCTGGGCGAACGGGCCGGACGCGGTCGCGAGGCTCGCGCGCTCGGCCGCCCGCCCGTCGGGCCGGCCCTCGATGAACTGCCGCACGACCGGGTCCGTGGTGGCCCGGATCTCGTCCACCGGGCCCACCTGCCGGATGCGGCCCTGGTACAGCATAGCGATCCGGTCGCCGACGGTGTAGGCGGTCCGCATGTCGTGCGTGATCACGATGCTGGTCACGCCGAGCGCCTCGCGGGTCCGCACGATCAGCCGGTCGATGACCGCCGACGTCACGGGATCGAGCCCGGTCGTGGGCTCGTCGTAGATCAGGTACTTGGGCCGGAGGGCGATGGCACGCGCGAGGCCGACGCGCTTGCGCATGCCTCCCGACAACTCGGCCGGCATGTGCCGCTCGGTGCCCGCGAGGTCCACGAGCTTCAGCGACTCGGCCACCCGCGCCGCGATGTCGGCGTCGCTCATCGACCGCCGCCGCTGGAGGCCGAGGGCCACGTTCTCGAAGATGGTGAGCGAGTCGAACAGCGCCGCGAACTGGAACACGAAGCCGATGTTGGCCCGCAGCTCGGTCAGCTCCCGCCGCGGCAGCGCGCCGACCACGAGCCCGTCCACCGTCACCACGCCGGCGTCCGGCTCCAGCAGCCCCACGACATGCTTGACCGCCACGCTCTTGCCGGTGCCGGAGTAGCCGATGATCACCATCGTCTCCCCGTCGGCGACCGTGAGCGAGAACCCGTCCAGCACCCGGTTGGCGCCGAACGCCTTGTGGAGGTCGCGGAACTCGATCACGAGACCTGGGTGCGCAGCAGCGTCACGGCCCAGTACGCGTCGAGCACCAGGATCATCTCGGCGCTGTACACCACCGTGCGCGTGGTCGCGCGGCCCACGCCCTCGGCCCCGCCCCGCGTGGTGAAGCCGAGGAAGCAGCCGATCAGGGTGATCACGAACCCGAACGACGCCGACTTGATCAGCCCGTACCAGACGTCGAACGGCACGAAGAACAGCCGCAGCCCGCGCACGAACTCGGCGGTGGTGACAGGCAGCAGCGTGACCGCCGAGACCCAGCCG
>DASPTN010000029.1:0-6438 GCA_035623395.1 Gemmatimonadales bacterium
CCGCCGGTGGTGTACGTCGCGCCGGTGCCCGGAGCGGCGGCGCAGGCGGAGGCGGCCCTGGCCGGGCTCGCCCGGCCGGTGCGCGGGGGCAGCGCCTACGTGGACCTGACCGCGTCGCAGCTGGCGGCGCTGATCCAGCGCGAGCTCGACCGCGACTCGCGGGGCGTGCTCGACTCGGTGGCGGTGGCGCTCGGCGACCAGCGGGTCGAGGTGCGCGGCTCGCTCGACATGTCGGTGCTGCCCCGCCGCCTGCTCGGCCCGCTGTCGCAGGGCCTGGGGAGCCGGGAGCCGATCGTGGCGGGCGGCACCCTCGCCGCGCGCCCCGACGGCCGCGTGGTGTGGACCATCGACCGGCTCAGGATCCACGACTTCGACTTCCCCCGGCAGGTGATCCCGGCCATTCTCCGTGCCATGAGCGTGGGCGACGCGCAGGGCGCCGCGGTGCCGATCCCGCTGCCGGCGGGCGTGGGCGACGTGCGCGTCGGCCCGTCGGCCGTCCGCCTCTACCGGGCCGCGGGCCGATGAGCCACCGCATCCTGGTGGTGGACGACGAGCAGGGCGTGCGCGAGGCGCTGCGCCAGCTGCTGGAGTACGAGGGCTACACGGTGATGCTGGCGAACTCCGGCTCCGAGGCGCTCGACGCCCACGCCGAGTTCAAGCCGCACCTGGTGCTGCTCGACGTGAAGATGGCGGGCATGGACGGCCTGCAGGTGCTGGCGCGGCTGCGCGAGACGGATCCGCACGCGCTGGTGGTGATGATCTCGGGCCACGGCACCATCGCCACGGCGGTGGAGGCCACCCAGCTCGGCGCGCACGACTTCCTGGAGAAGCCGCTCGACACGCACCGCGTCCTGCTGACGCTCAAGAACGCGCTGCAGCACGTGGTGCTGGCGCGGGAGGTGCGGGCGCTCAAGGCCGCGGTCGAGCAGCGGCACGAGATCGTCGGCTCCTCGCCGGCGATCCGGCAGGTGATCGAGCGGATCGAGAAGGTGGCGCCGACCCCGGCGCGGCTCCTGATCACGGGGGAGAACGGGACCGGCAAGGAGCTGGTGGCGCGGGCGGTGCACCGGCTCTCGCCGCGCGCCAACCACGCCTTCGTCGAGGTGAACTGCGCGGCGATTCCCTCGGAGCTGATCGAGTCGGAGCTGTTCGGCCACGTGAAGGGCTCGTTCACCGGCGCGTTCGCCGACCGGGTGGGGAAGTTCGAGCTGGCCGACGGCGGCACGCTGTTCCTCGACGAGGTGGGCGACATGAGCCCCGCCGCCCAGTCGAAGGTGCTGCGGGTGCTGCAGGAGGGGGTCATCACGCCGATCGGGTCGGCGCGCACCGTGAAGGTGGACGTGCGGGTGATCGCGGCCACCAACAAGAAGCTCGAGGACGAGATCGCCGCCGGCCGGTTCCGCGAGGACCTGCTGTACCGGCTGAACGTGGTGCCGATCGACGTGCCGCCGCTCCGGGCCCGGCGCGAGGACATCCCGCAGCTGGTGGAGCACTTCGTCGCCCAGCTCGCGGCCCAGCAGGGGCTCGGCCCGCGGAGCTTCTCGACGGAGGCCGTGGAGCGGCTGCGGCGCCACCAGTGGCCCGGGAACGTGCGCGAGCTGCGGAACACCGTCGAGCGCCTGATGATCCTGGCCAACGGCGAGGTGGTCGACGAGGCCGACGTGACGCGGATGGTGGGTCCCGCGGCGGAGGAGGCCGGCCTCGGCGACGCGCTGCTCGAGTCGGCGAGCTTCGAGGAGTTCAAGCAGAACGCCGAGCGCGCGTTCCTGCTCGCCAAGCTGAAGGAGCACGACTGGAACGTCAGCGAGACCGCGCGGCGGCTCGAGATGCCGCGCTCCAACCTCTACAAGAAGATCGAACGCTACCGACTGTCGAGGTCATCGTGACGGCCGACCAGAAGGCGCGGGACTGGGACAAGGAGCTGGCGCAGATCGACAAGCTGATCGCCGCGGGCGGCGGGGCCCCGCAGAACCCGCCGGCCGCGGCGCCGGCGGCCGCGGCGGCGCCCGCGCCGCGGCGCGGCGCCGCTCCCGTCGAGGCCGCGCCGCGCCGGCACTCGGTGGTGTTCACCTGGCTGCGGCTGCTGCTCGGGCTGGCCGTCGGGGTGGGGATCACCCAGTGGCCGTACGCGCGCGGCTGCGGCGTCCTGCTGTTCGGCTATCTCGGCGCGGTCGGTGGCGTGATTGTTGCTGGCCTGTGGAGCGGGATTTCGTCGTGGCGGACGCGCTCGGGCCTCGCGCACGTGCTGTCGCTGGGCCTGGTGTTGTGGGGCGCGATCCTCGGCGCGCGCGAGGTGCTGCCCCGCGTGGGCTACGCCCGCGCCCGCGCCGCGTGGCTCTGCCCGGCGAATCCCGGCCCGGCCCAGCCCGGCGCCCCGCGGTCCCCCGCTGGCACGCAGCCCCAGGGAGCCTTCTGACATGGCCAAGACGTTCAAGAACTTCATCGGCGGACAGTGGGTGGCGCCCACCACGGGCGACTACATGGAGAACCGCAACCCCGCCGACTGGAACGACCTCATCGGCCGGTTCCCCAAGTCCGGCCCGCGCGACGTCGCGCGGGCCGTGCAGAGCGCGGTCGCGGGCTTCGAGCTGTGGCGCAAGGTCCCGGCCCCGCAGCGCGGCGACGTGATGCGGCGGGTGGGCGATCTGCTGGTCGAGCGCAAGGAGGAGATCGCGCGGGCGATGACCCGCGAGATGGGCAAGGTGCTCGCGGAGACCCGCGGCGACGTGCAGGAAGGCATCGACACCGCGTACTACGCGGCCGGCGAGGGCCGGCGGCTGTTCGGCCACACCGTGCCCAGCGAGCTGCGGGACAAGTGGGCGATGAGCACCCGGCGGCCGATCGGCGTCGCGGGCATCATCACGCCATTCAACTTCCCGATGGCCATCCCGACCTGGAAGATCTTCCCCGCGCTGCTGTGCGGGAACGCGGTGGTCTTCAAGCCGGCGAACGACGTGCCGCACACCGGCACGCTGCTGGTGGAGACCCTGCTCGACGCCGGCCTCCCGCCGGAGGTGATCCAGTTGGTGCACGGGCGCGGCTCCGCGGTGGGCAACGCGCTGCTCGAGCATCCCAAGGTCCCGCTGCTCTCCTTCACCGGCTCGACCGAGACCGGCGCCGTGCTGGCGGAGACGTGCGGCCGGCTGAACAAGCGGCTGTCGCTCGAGATGGGCGGCAAGAATGCGATGATCGTGATGGACGACGCGGACCTCGACCTGGCCCTGGACGGCGTGCTGTGGGGTGCGTTCGGCACCACGGGCCAGCGCTGCACGGCCACCTCGCGCCTGCTGCTGCACCGCAAGGTCCACGACCGGTTCCTGCGGATGCTGTGCGACCGGGTGGAGAAGCTGCGGCTGGGTGACGGGCTCGAGCCGACGACCGACGTGGGGCCGCTGATCAACGAGGGCGCGCTCCAGACCACGATGAAGTACGTCGAGATCGGCAAGCAGCAGGGAGCCTCGCTGGAGGTCGGCGGCCGGCGGGCGGGCGGCGAGCGGCTGGGGCGCGGCTGGTTCTACCGGCCCACCGTGTTCGCCGGCGTAAAGGCGCGGTCGCGCCTGGAGCAGGAGGAGATCTTCGGTCCGGTGCTCGCAGTCACGCGCATCGGCTCGCTGGACGAGGCCATCCGCGTCAACAACGACGTGAAGTACGGCCTCTCGAGCTCGCTGTACACGCGCGACGTGAACGCGGCCTTCAAGGCGGTGCAGGAGATCGACGCGGGCATCACCTACATCAACGCGCCGACGATCGGCGCCGAGGCGCACCTGCCGTTCGGCGGCGTGAAGGATACCGGCAACGGCCACCGCGAGGGCGGGTGGACCGTGTACGAGTTCTTCTCCGAGATCAAGACGGTGTACGTGGACTACTCCGGGACGCTGCAGCGGGCGCAGATCGACACGTACGGTGAGAGCTAGTTGCCGTCGGGCAACCGATCTGGTGGCTTGCAGACTGGTAACTGCCTGACTACACTAAGCATGACCGCACCCTAGCGGAGCTCAATGCCAAGGCACTTACCCTCCGTCAGGAAGACGTCGGTCGACGAAGGCTCGCTGGATCAGTACCTCCGCGAGATCAGTGCTTACCCCCTCATCTGCCGGGAAGACGAGATCGACCTCGCCGTCCGCATCAAGCGGAACGAGGAGGAGGCGCTCGACAAGCTGGTCCGCTCCAACCTCCGCTTCGTGGTCTCGGTCGCCAAGAAGTACCAGAACCAGGGCGTCTCGCTCGCCGACCTGATCAACGAGGGCAACCTCGGCCTGATCCGGGCGGCGCACAAGTTCGACGAGACCAAGGGCATCAAGTTCATCTCCTACGCGGTGTGGTGGATCCGCCAGGCGATCCTCCAGGCGCTCGCGGAGCAGAGCCGCATCGTGCGCGTGCCGCTCAACCGCGCGGGCACGCTGCACCGCATCGGCAAGCGGTCGAGCGCGCTGCAGCAGGAGCTGGGGCGCGAGCCCACGGTCGAGGAGATCGCCGAGGGCATGGACATCAGCGAGGAGGAGGTCGCCAAGACCCTCTCGATCTCGCAGAGCCATCTCTCGCTCGACGCCCCGATGAGCCCGGGCGAGGACAACAAGCTGCTCGACTACCTCCCCGACACGCTGAACCCCACGCCCGACGAGCAGACCTTCGAGCACGCGCTGAGCGAAAGCATCGAGCGGGTGCTCGGCACGCTCAAGGAGCGGGAGGCCAGGATCCTCCGGCTGTACTTCGGGCTCGACGGCCAGGAGCCGATGACCCTGGAGGAGATCGGGAGTCTGCTGGGCATCACCCGCGAGCGCGTCCGGCAGATCAAGGAAAAAGCCCTGTCGCGCCTGCGGCACATCTCCAAGGCGCGCGCCCTCGAGAGTTTCCTCACCTAGGTTGAAGCTCGGCGTCATTTCGCTCGGCTGCGACAAGGCGACGGTGGACACCGAGCAGCTCGTCGCGGGCCTGGTGGGCCACGGCGCCCGGGTGACGCCCGCGCTCGACCAGGCCGACGTGATCCTGGTCAACACCTGCGGGTTCATCGACGCCGCCAAGCGCGAGTCCATCGAGGCGATGGTCGAGGCCGGCCGCTGGAAGAAGGAGGGGCGCTGCCGCGCCGTGGTCGCGGTGGGCTGCCTGGTCTCCCGCTACGGCGACGAGCTCAGGGCCGAGCTCCCCGAGGTCGACTACTTCTTCGGCTTCCGCGACCTGCCCGAGCTGGTGCCGCGGCTGGCGCGGGCGGGCCTGCTCGACCCCGCCGGGACGGCGCACCCGGGCGTCCGCCACTACCTCGGCACCACGCCCCACGTCCGCTACCTCAAGATCAGCGAAGGCTGCGACCACACCTGCGCGTTCTGCGCCATTCCGCTGATGCGCGGGCTGCACCGCTCGCGGCCGGTCGACGAGCTGGTGCGCGAGGCGGCGGAGCTGGAGCGGGCCGGGGCGCGCGAGATCAACCTCGTCGCCCAGGACCTCGGGCACTACGGGCGCGACGTGCCGGGAGGGCCGCGGCTCCCCGAGCTGCTGGCGGCGCTGCTCAGGGAGACGGGCGTCGCGTGGTACCGCTGCCTGTACGTGTACTCGGCGGGCATCACGCCGCCGCTGGTCGAGCTGATGGCCGCCGAGCCGCGGGTCGCGCCGTACCTGGACATGCCGATCCAGCACGCCACCGAGCGGATGCTGGCCGCGATGCGCCGGCCCGAACGGCCCGACACCATCCGCGCCAAGGTGCGGTGGCTGCGCGAGGCGGTGCCGGACCTGGCGCTCCGCACCACCGTGCTGGTCGGGTTCCCGGGCGAGACGGACGACGACTTCCGCGCCCTGCTCGACTTCCTCGACGAGATGCAGTTCGACCGCGTGGGCGCCTTCGCCTACTCCGAGCAGGAGGGGACTCGCGCGGCCGCGCTGCCCGACGACGTGCCCGAGACGGTGAAGCAGGAGCGGCTGGCCGAGGTCCTGGAGCTGCAGCGCGCGATCTCCGCCGAGCGGCTGCAGCGGCTGGTGGGGCGGGAAGTCGAGGTGCTGGTGGACGGACCGGCGCATCCCGAGGACCCCGGCGTGGCGGTCGGTCGCACCGTGTGGCAGGCCGACGATGTGGACGGGTGCACGCACCTGCGGGCGGGCGCGGCGCCGGCGGCGGGCAGCTTCGTCCGCGCGCGGATCGCGGAGGCCCTGGACTTCGACCTGGTCGGCGAGGTGGCGCGGTGAGCGGCCGGGTGCGCCGGGCGGCGCTCGCGGCCTCGGCGGCGCTGGTGCTGGCGGGGTGCCCGCGGCCCTCGCCGTTCGGCCCGGTGCAGGGGATGCCGGTCGTGCGGGTGGGCATCGTCGTGGACCAGCCTTCGGGCGATTTCACCGCGACCGGCCAGTACCGGGTGCTGGATGCCGGCGGATCGATCGTCGCGGTGGTGGACGCGGGGACGACCTGGCGCGTGGAGCCGGGCGACGACCCCGCGAGCCTGCGCCTGACGCGCC
>DASPTN010000030.1:0-41357 GCA_035623395.1 Gemmatimonadales bacterium
GCCGTGAGGGCGTGGCGGTCGGGTTGGCCGCTCGCGACGTGGGCGCCGGCCGCCACAATCGGGGCGGTCCGATGACCCCGTTCTGGCGGCGCGCGCGGCGGGAGGCCGAGCTGGACGAGGAGATCGCCGGCCACCTCGCGATGGCCGCGCGCGAGCGCGAGGCGCGCGGCGAGGTGCCGGACGAGGCCGCGTACGCGGCGCGCCGGGAGTTCGGCAACGCAACGCTGGTGAAGGAAGTCACGCGCGAGACGTGGGGCCTCCAGTGGCTGGACGGCCTGCGCCGCGACCTGGTGCTCGCGCTGCGCAGCCTGCGCCGCTCGCCGGCCTTCCTGGTGGTGGCCGTGCTGGCGCTCGGCCTGGGCATGGGGCTCTCGACGACGATGTTCGCGGTCATCGACGCCGCGATGCACCCCGAGCAGCCGTACGCCAACGCGTCCCGGATCTTTCTCCTCAACCCGCGCATGAGCATCCGCGCCGGCAAGATGCTCCCGCCGGGCGAGCTGCTGCGGCTGGTGCGAGACCGGGTGCCGTCGCTCGACGCCGTGGTCCCATCGGGCGTACGCAGCGAGCCGATCGCGTTCGGCCCGGAAGACCGGGACCAGATGGAGCTGGTCGTGCCGCCCCGCTGGTTCGAGACGATGGGCGTGCGGCTCGCCCTCGGGCGCGTGTTCACGCCGGCGGACGGCGACGGTGTGGCCGTCGTGGGCTGGGAGGTCTGGACGCGCGTCCTGGACGGGAGGCGTGATCTCGCAGGCGCCCGTGTCACGATCGGGGACCGCACGTACGGCGTGGTGGGCGTCATGCCGCGCATCGCGCGCGGCGCCGGAGCCCTCCTGCCGATGCTGCCGGCGGACGAGTCATCGATGCGACCGTTCGGCATGACCATCGTGCGGCTGCGACCCGGCGCGACCGTCGCCCAGGCGAAGCGCGACCTCGCTGCGCTGGCCGCACTTCTCACGGCGACCTATGCGACGCCGCAGTCACCGTGGGCCCTCAATCTGCTGCGTTGGCTGGACGCGCAGAACCTGGACGAGATGGACGGCATGCACCTGATGATGGTGGGCTCGGCGGTCGCGATCCTCCTGATCGCCTGCGTGAACCTGGCCCACCTGATGCTGGCGCGGGGGCTCGCCAAGCGGCGTGAGCTGGCCGTGCGCATGGCGCTCGGCGTCAGCCGCGCGGGCGCCGTGCGGGTGATTCTCGCCGAGAGCTCAGTGATCGCGGCGGCCGGCGTCGCGCTCGGAGCGCTGTTCGCGGCGTGGGGATCGCGGGTGCTCGAGAGCGTTCTGCCCTACGAGCTGAGCTCGCTCGGCTACATCCAGGCGCGCCTCAGCTGGCGCGTGTTCGCACTCGCCGCGGTTTCCGCCGTCGTCTCGGCCGTGCTGTTCGGCCTGCTGCCGGCCCTGCGCGTCGCGTTCAAGGTGCAGATCACGGAGCCGCTCAAGGACGAGGCCGGCACGACCACGGGCCGGCCGCGCCGCTACAGCCCGCTGGCGATCGCCGAGGTCGCCCTGGCGCTCGCCCTGCTGATGGGCGCGACCCTGCTGCTGCGCGCGGTGCACCGGCTGCGTACGTCCCTCACGGGCTTCGAGGCGGAAACGCTGCTGCAAGCGAGCGTCCAGCCGGGCATGGTCATCCCTGGTGCCGGCGGGAGGGACACGACGCTGTCGCTCGACTGGTCGCAGGTCCTGGCGGCGGCGCGCGCCGCGCCGGGGATTCTGGGCGCCGCGCTGCAGGGCGAGGCGCGGGCGTTGGGGGCCGCGGTCACCGCGGAGATCGGCGGCGGCCCCACGCGGATGATCACGACCCAGCTCGTCGCCGTCGTGACGCCCGACTACCTCCGCGTGCACGGTCTGCCGATCCTCCGCGGCCGTGACTTCGAGCCCGGCGATGCGGCCGGCAGCGGGGTCGCGATCCTCAGCTCGGCCGCGGCCGCGCGGCTCTACCCCGCCGGCAACGCGGTGGGCCGGATGCTCAAGCTTGGCGGCCCGGCGTCGCCGGCGCCGTGGGTGTCCATCGTGGGCGTGGCGCGCACGCCGTTCTCGCCGAACACCCCGGGGGCCGTCGCCGGCCTCGCCGACACCTTGCCCTTCTGGGTCGTCCAGCCGGTCGGCAAGTGGCGTTCCGCCACGATCCTCGCCCGTGCCGCGTCGCGCGACCCGACGATCCGCGTCGCCCTGCGTCGCGCGATCAAGGCGTCGCCTGGCGTCGGGCGGCTCTCGGTGCAGCCGTTCACCTACTGGCGCGACGCGTTCGCCTCCATGTTCACCTTCTTCGCCGGCGTGTTCGTGGCACTGGGCGCCATCGGCCTGGGCCTGGCGGCTCTGGGCGTCTACGGCGTGCTGTCGTATGCGGTGACGCGCCGGCTGCGGGAGTTCGGCCTGCGCGTCGCGCTCGGCGCCGAGCCGGGCGTGCTGTTCCGGCTGGTGATGCACGACGGGCTGGTGATGCTGCTCGCCGGCACGGGCCTCGGGGCATTCCTCGCGCTCGCCGCGGCGCCGCTGCTCCGTACCTTGTCGGTGGGCGTCTATCCGACCGACGCGCCCAGCCTCGTCGCCGCGGAAGCTGTGCTGCTGGTCGTGGGCCTCGCCGCCACGCTCGCGCCCGCGATCAAGGCCGTGCGCGCGAACCCGGTCGAGATCCTGAGGGCCGTCTAGTTCGGGAGCGGTCGCCCGCCAGCCGCGCATCGCAGTCGACCGCTCCGCGGACCCGCAGCCCGGTCGCTCCCGAATGGAGCGCCGCGGACCGTCCAGCCGGCACTCACTTGCACCGTCCGCCTCCCGAATGCTGGCCTCGGAGCCCGGCGGCCGACAGATTCCTGTCCATCCCCAGCCGCGCCTTCGTCGCAAGGATGGAGACGGACATCCCGGCCCCGACGCCAGGCGCACACCAGAGTCACCCCGAGGGGATCCGCATGCAGAAGATCACGACGTTCCTGACCTTCAAGGACCAGGCGGAGGACGCGGTCAAGCTCTACACCTCGGTCTTCAAGAACTCGAGGATCACGGGCACGCAGCGCTATGGCGACGCGGGCCCGGGGCCCAAGGGCGCGGTGATGACGATGAGCTTCGAGCTGGACGGCCAGCCGTTCATGGCCCTCAACGGCGGGCCGACGTTCAGGTTCGCCGACGGCATCTCGCTGTTCGTCGACTGCGAGACGCAGGCCGAGGTGGACCGGCTGTGGGAGAAGCTGACGGCGGGCGGCGGCAAGCCGGGACGCTGCGGCTGGCTCACCGACCGGTTCGGCGTGTCGTGGCAGATCGTGCCGTCCGTGCTGCGCGAGGTGCTCGGCGGCCAGGATGCCGAGGGGGCGAAGCGCGCGATGCAGGCGATGCTCCAGATGGACAAGCTCGACGTCGCCGCCCTGCGGCGTGCGTACGACGGCCGGTAGTCGGGCGGCCACCCCCAAGCCGAGCGCGCTACTACTAATTGAATAGTTGACAAGCCGGGCGCCGGCCCGTACCGTCTACTAGCCCATTAGTAGACGGAGGATCCATGGCGGCGTCCCTGACCGATCGCGAGCTCGACGTGATGGCCGTGCTTTGGGAGCGCGGCTCCGGGACCGTGGCCGAGGTGAAGGCCGCGCTGCGGGACGAGCTCGCCTACACCACCGTGCTGACGGTGCTGCGGATCCTCGAGGCCAAGGGGCACGTGCGCCACGAGGGCGAGGGCCGTGCCCACCGCTACTATGCCCGCATCCAGGAGCGCGCGGCCCGCCGCGGCGCGGTGCGCCAGCTGCTGGAGCGGTTCTTCAGCGGCTCGCCCGAGCTGCTGCTCACCGAGCTGGTCGGTGACCGCAACCTCACGGTGAAGGAGCTGCGCCGCCTGCGGCAGGTGCTCGACGCCCGGGCGAAGGGAGGCCGGCCGTGATCGCCTCGTGGATGGCCTACTCCGTCGCGCTCGGCGTGCTGCTCGGCCTGGTGGCCGTCGCACTCGAGCTCGCAGGCCGGATGGCCGGCAAGCCCGCCCGGTTCCTGTGGGCCGCGACCGTGGCCGCTTCCCTGCTCGTGCCGTCGACCGCCGTGGTGGCGCGCCGCGCCCCGGCGCCACTGCGCGCACCGGTCACCCCACAGGCCACGACCATCGGGCCCGCCGCCCGCCCGGCGCCTGCCGCTCCGGCGACGGAGCCCGCCGCCGCGCTGGTCGGACGGATGACCACCGGCCTCGCGGCGCTCGACGCGCCGCTGCTCCTGTTGTGGGGCGCCGCGTCGCTGCTGCTCGGCCTGGGTGTGATCCGGGCGGCCGTCGCGCTCCGCCGCCGGGCCCGCGGCTGGTCGGCGACCGCTCTCGAGGGCTCGCCCGTGCTGGTGGCGCCGGACGTGGGACCCGCGGTCGTCCGGCTGCGCGGCCTTCAGGTGGTCCTTCCCGCGTGGGCGCTGGAGGCGGAGCCGGACGCCCGCTCCCTGATGCTGCGGCACGAGCGCGAGCACTGCGCCGCGCGCGATCCCGACCTGCTGCTCGGCGCGACGCTGGCGCTGGTGCTGATGCCCTGGAACCCGGCGCTGTGGTGGCAGGTCCGGCGCCTGCAGCTCGCCGTGGAGACCGATTGCGACCGCCGCGTGATGCGGGCGGGCGCCGACGCGCACGCCTACGGCACGCTGCTGCTGAGCGTGGGCGCGCGCCGCGTCTGGCGGCCACTGCTCGCCACATCGTCGTTCGCCGAAACGCCATCGCTGCTGAGGAGGAGGATCGAGGCCATGATCGCTCCGAGACCGAGACATCCGGCCGTGCGCGCCGCCCTCGCAGCGGCCGTCGCCCTGCTCGCCGTCGCGCTGGCCGGCATGGTGCCGCGCCCGGCGCCCGTGCTCCGGGCCTCCCCGCGGCCGGGCGGGCTCGCGACGCGCCTGCAGGGGCCGTGCACCGACACGATGGGCATCCAACTCACCGTGACGCGCGAGGCGGGTGCCGTGACCGTGACCGACGAAGACCTGGCCTCCGTGCCGCGCATCCTGGCCGCGGAGCTTGGCTACGCGCCCGCGCTCGGCCCCGCAGCGGCGCACGCGCCGGTGCGGCTTGAGATTGCGCTCACGCTCAAGCCTGGATACGCCGAGGCTCGCACCACCGTCACGCGCGCGGGCATTGCAGGCGGCATGTACTCGTCCAACGAGGGAACGCTCCCGACGGAGGCCGGGGCCGCCACCGTGGGCTCGATCTACGGCACGGCGATTCAGACCGCCCTGCGGCACCTGCCGCGGGGGAACTGCGGCTTCGCCGGCCCGGCGGCCATGAGAGTGCTGAACACATCGGCTACTCGCGAGGCGGTTCGACGGCACGCCGCGGCGATCAATGCGCTGGCGCGGCCCCAGGATGCCGGTGTGTGGCTCGTTCAGGATTCCACCGGCGCGTACATCTCGAGCGGCGTGCTCGAGAGCTTCCCCGAGTCGATCGGCAGCCGGAACTACAAGACCGTGGTGCCGGGCGCCGCGGCCACGGGCCAGGATGCGCGCTCGTTCGGGTTCGCCCGCTCTCCCGTCGTCGACGGGGCGGGCCCGTTCCGGCTGGTGTACGTGACCGTCGACCGGAGGCCGTGACCGGGCGGGCATCCGGCTGACGCGGCGGAGCGCCGCGGCCCGCTGGGCCGGCGCGTCGGTCGGCGCGCCGCACGTCGCGAGGCTCTAGCCCGCCGGGCCGCCCATCGCCGGCAACAGCAGCCGCGCCTCGGCGCCCTTCTCCTCCTCGCGATTCGCGAGCGTCAGCCGGCCACCGTGGGCCTCGGCGATCTGGCGGCTCAGCACCAGCCCGATCCCCGAGCCCTCCGGCTTGGTGGTGAAGAACGGCACGAACAGGTTCGCCGTGTCGGAGAGGCCCGGCCCCTGGTCGCGGACCCACACCTCCACGAATCTCCGGTCCCGCCGCCAGCCCACCAAGACGCCGCCCCCGGTCTCGAGCGCGGCGTCGGCCGCGTTGTCCACCAGGTTGATGAGCAGCTGGTCGAGCTGGTCGCCGTCGGCCGCGATGACGACGTCGGGGCCCGCGTCCACGGTCACCTCGATGCGCCGCTCGAGCGCGGCGACGCGGCGCACCCAGGTCGCGACGTCGAGCGGCCGCAGCTTGGGGGGAGGCAGGCGCGCGAGCCGCGCGTAGGAGGCCATGAAGCGGCTGAGCGATTCGGCGCGGCCCGCGATCAGCGACAGGCCGCTCGCGATGTCGTCCGCCTCCGCAGGGCCCGGTGCGGCCCCGGCCTCGCGTGCCTCGCCCGGAACGCCGGCCGCGGAGCGCGAGCGCGCCACCAGGCGCCGCAGGCTCTCCGCCACCGACTTGATGGGCGCGAGGGAGTTGTTGATCTCGTGGCCGAGGACGCGCACCAGCCGCCGGGTGGCCTCGCGCTCCTCCTCGCGCAGCGCGCGCGACAGGTCCGAGAGCACGAGCAGCTGGTGCGGGCGCCCGCCGAGCCGGAAGGTGCTGCGGCGGACCTCCCACCGTCCGCCGCCGCCCGGGAAGCCGGCGTCGAGCACCCGCGGCACCTCGCCGACCAGGCACTCGGCGAGGCCCAGCGACGCGGCGTCGCGACCCACCACCCGTTCCGCCGGCTCGGCGAGGAGCCACTCGCCGGCGCGGTTGACGAGCCGGAGGCTGCGCTGGTCGTCGAAGGCGAAAACTGCGACGTCGATCTCCGCCATCACGCGCGCCAGCAGCGCGCTCGCCTCCTGCGCGCCGAGCCGCTGCTCGCGCAGCGTTTGCCCGAGGGTATTGACCTCGAACAGCGCCAGGCCGAGCGCGTCGTCGGTGCGGGCGCCGCGGGCCCGCATCGAGAAGTCCTCCTCCTTCAGCGCCGCCAGCATGTTGGACAGGGTCTGCAGCGGGCGGACGACCCGCTCGCGCAGGGCCGCCGCAACGCCGAGCCACACCGCCACGACGAGGAGGGTGACGGTCCACGCGACCCGGGCCGTGTGATCGCCGGTCCACAGCAGCAGCAGCGCCGCGACCAGCGCCGGCAGCCCGGACAGGAGGGCCAGCAGGAAGACGCGGCGCTCGTGGTTCAGCGGAATGGCCTCAGAGGCCGTGCGACTTGAGCCGGCGGTACAGCGCGCTGCGCGACACGCCGAGCTGCTTGGCGGCCTGGCTCACGTTGCCGCCGAAGCGGGCCAGCGCCTTCTGGATCAGGACGCGCTCGACATCCTCGAGGGTCATGCTCTCGAGGCCGGGCGCGGGACCAGAGGGAGCCTGGAGCGCGAGGTCCCCGGCACGCACCACCTCGCCCGTCGCGAGCAGCACCGCGCGCTCGACCGCGTGGTCCAGCTCGCGCACGTTTCCCGGCCAGCCGTGCGCGTGGAGCGCCTCGATGGCCCCGCGGTCGAAGCCGGCGAGCTGCTTCCGGTAGCGCGCGGCCGAGCGGCGGAGGCAGTGGAGCGCGATGGGCAGGATGTCCTCGCGCCGCTCGCGGAGCGGCGGGAGGCGGATCTCGATGGTGTTGAGGCGGAACAGCAGGTCCTCCCGGAACCGGCCGGCCGCGACCTCCGAGCGGAGGTCGGCGTTGGTCGCGGCGATGACCCGCACGTCGACGCGCCGGGTGCGCGAGGACCCGACGCGCTCCACTTCGCCGGTCTGGAGCACGCGCAGCAGCTTGGCCTGCTGCGCGAGCGGGACATTGGCGATCTCGTCGAGGAACAGCGTGCCGCCGTCGGCCAGCTCGAAACGGCCGGTGCGGTCGGCGCGCGCGTCCGTGAACGCGCCCCTCACGTGGCCGAACAGCTCCGATTCGAACACGCCCTCGGAGAGACCGCCCACGTTCACCGTCACCAGCGCCCGAGCCGCGCGGGGCGAGGAGGCGTGCAGCCACTGCGCCACCAGCTCCTTGCCGGTCCCGTGCTCGCCGGTCACGAGCACGGCGGCGTCGCTGGGCCCCACGCGCTCCATCAGCCGGAGCACCGGCTGCATCGCCGGCGACTCCGCGATCAGGTCGGGGAACCCGTCCCGGCCGAGCAGCCGGTTCTGCTCCTCGAGCCGGGCGCTGCGGCGCAGGGCGCGCGCCAGCTCGAGCTGCGTCCGGAGCTGCGCCAGCAGCCGCGCGTTGTCCCACGGCTTCTCGACGTAGTCGCGGGCGCCGCGGCGCATCGCCTCCACCGCGCCCTCGACGCTCCCCCACGCCGTCATCACGATCACGGGCAGCGTGGCGTCCAGCGCCTGGATGCGCGTCAGCAGGTCGAAGCCCTCGCGGCCCGACGTGGTGTCGCGCGTGTAGTTGAGGTCCATCAGCGCGGCGTCGAACTCCCCGGCGTCGAGCGCGGCGAGGATCGTCGCGGGCGACGTGGCCGTCACGACCTCGAAGCCCTCGCCCTTGAGCAGCAGGCGGAGCGCCTCGAGGACGTCGCGCTGGTCGTCGGCTACGAGGATGCGAGGAGTGGTCACGGGGTTAGAGATATGGGGTGTAGGGTGTAGGGGGTAGGGTGTAGCGGGCGAGGCGTGACGGGCAGGGCCGGCCTTTCCACACCCTAGACCCTACACCCTGTCTTTCAGCCGCCGCACCAGCTTGAGGCCGGACCAGGTGTCGTCCACCGCGCAGACCTTCACGTCCACCAGGCCGCCGACGAGTGCCACCTCCCGCACCACGTCCTCGGTGACGTCGGTCGCGACGCCCGAAGCTTTCTTCGGCCACGAGACCCACAGCATGCCGGCGGGCGCGAGCGCCTGCTTCAGGGCGCCGAACCGGCGCTCGAGGTCCGCGCGCCTGGCAGTGAAGAAGTGGATGAAGTCGAGGTCCGGCCTCGGGGCCTTCGCGACGGCCACGCCGTCGGGGAGCGGCCCCAGCGCCCGCGCGTAGCCCTTCGGCGCGCCGGCGATGAGGATCGACATGCCGGGCTTGAGGCCGAGCTTCTTGACGAGCGGCGTTCCGGCGTAGCCGGCCATGAGAGACGGTCTGTGGGTTGCAGGTTGTGGGTTGTGGGTGGCGGGGACGACAACCTACAACCCACCACCCGCCAACGCGTCACTCGCTTCTCAGCGCCTCGATCGGATCCACCCGCGTCGCGCGCCGCGCGGGGACATAGCTGGCGAGCGCGGCGACCGCGAGCAGCACGAGCGGCACGAGCACGAAGGTCTCGGGATCCACGACCCCGACGCCGAAGAGCATCGAGCGCATCACCCGGGTGAGGAGGAGCGCCGCCACGAGACCGATGCCCACGCCGGCGACCGCGAGCCGGACCCCCTGCTCGAGCACCATCCCCAGCACGTCGCCGGCGGCCGCGCCGAGGGCGACGCGGACGCCCAGCTCCCGCGAGCGCAGCGTGACCGTGTAGCTCATCACGCCGTACAGGCCGATCGAGGCCAGCACCAGCGCGAGCGCGGCGAAGCCGCTCACCAGCAGCACCGAGAACCGGCGCGGACCGGTGCGCTGCGCGATGAGCGTCTCCATCGTGTTCGCGCCGGCGAGCGGGAGATCGGGATCCCCCGACGCCACCGCCGCGCGCGAGGCCCGCCGGAGTGGAAGACACCCTTCACCCGCTGGGCCGGCTTCACCACACCCTGACTATTCACTCCCCGTGCCACCACCATCGCACCGCCGCCCAAGCACTTGGGCGACGGGGCATGCCCGCGACTGTCCGGCTGCGGGAACGCCCTTCCCGGAAACGGACGGTCATTCGCTTCGCAGCGCCTCCATCGGGTCCACGCGCGCCGCGCGGCGCGCCGGCACCCAGCTCGCCGCCAGCGCTACGCCGGCCAGCACCGTGGCGACGAGCGCGAGGGCCGCGGGATCCGTCGCGCTGACATCCACGAGGACGGCAGCGAGCCCGCGGCTCAGGGCCAGGGCCCCCAGGAGGCCCAGCACGACGCCGACGCCCGCGAGGCGGAGCATCCCGCCCAGGACCATCCGGACCACGCCGCCCGGCGTCGCGCCGAGCGCGACGCGCACGCCGATTTCCTGAGTGCGCTGCGAGACGGAGTGCGCCACCACGCCGTAGATGCCCACGCAGGCCAGGAGTAGCGCAACCACGGCCGCCGCGTCGAGCGTTTGCGCGGTGGCGCTCCACGGCGACACGGAGATCCTGATCACGCGCCGCATCGGCATCACGTCGCCCGCGGCGAGCCGCGGGTCCAGGGCGCCGATCTCACGCTGGATCAGCGGCGTGAGCGCGACGGGGTCGCCGGTCGTGCGCACGACCAGGCTCATCCCCCGGGCCGGCCACTGCCGCTCGGACAGGTAGATCACCGGGCGCAGATCGCTGCCGTGGAGCGGGCTGCCGCGCACGTTCCCGACGACGCCCACGACCTCGACCCAGCGACCGGGTGGCACCTTCACGCGCCTTCCGAGCGGGCTCTGTCCCGGCCACAGCCGCTGCGCAGCCGCCTCGCTCACCACGCCCACCGGCGGCGTGTCCGCGTCGTCCTGGAGCGCCAGGGCGCGTCCGGCCAGAAGCGGGATGTCGAGCACGCGCAGGTAGCCCGCGGACACGGCCCGCAATCCGAGCTGGGGCGCGTCGTCGGGGCGCCGCAACGGCTGGCCCTCGACCTCGACGCCCTCGCGATCTTCGCTCAGCGAGAACGGCAGGATCGTGGTCATGCCGACGGCCTCGACTCCCGGCAGCGCGCCGATCCGGTCCTTGAGGTTCCGGTCGAACGCCGCGACGCTGCTGTCGCGCGGGTAGTCGGCGGCGGGCAGCGTCACCGTCGCGGTCAGGATGCCGTCGCGGCGGAAGCCGGGATCCGCCAGCGCGATGCGGCGGAAGGTCGCGAGCATCTCGGCGGCGCCGAACAGGAGCACGAGCGCCAGTGCGATCTCGGTCGCCACCAGGGTGCTCCGCAGCCGCCCCGCGTGGAAGCCGCCGGTGTCGCCCCGCGCGCCGTCCTTGAGCGAGGCCTGCACGTCGAGCCGCGTGGCCGCGTAGACGGGCGCGAGGCCGAACAGGAGCCCGGCGCCGACCGCGACGGCCGCCGTGACGGCGAGGGCCTCGCCGTCCAGGTGCATGCGGCCGAAGCCGGGAATCAGCGCACGCACCTCCACGGGCACGCCGTTCGTCAGGCCGGCCAGCCCCCAGGCGGCGAGCACCACGCCGAGCGCGGCGCCGGCCAGCGCGATCAGGACGCTCTCCGTCAGCAGGCCGCTCACGACCCGGCCCCGCCCGGCGCCGAGGGCCACGCGTACGGCCAGCTCGCGCCGACGCGCAGTCGCGCGCGTCAGCAGGAGATTCGCGACGTTCGCGCAGGCCATGAGCAGCACGAAGGCGCTGGCGGCGAGGAGCACCACCATGAAGGGCCGCGGCCCCGCGCCGAAGTACCGCTCCGCCAGCTCGGCGCGCATGACCCAGCCGTCGCTCGCCGCCGGGTAGCGCGCCGCCAGCCGCTCGCCGAGGACCGCCACCGCGGCCTCGGCCTGCGCGGGCGTGACGCCCGGCGCCAGCCGCGCCAGCGCGAATCGGTCCCGCGCGGCCCGGTCCGCCCGCGCAGCGGCGTCCACCGCCAGCGGCGTCCACAACGATACGCCGGGCGGAAAGACGAAATCGGGCGCCATGACGGCCCGCACGACGTAGTCCTCACCGTTGACCTGCACCGTGCGGCCGACGATGGCGCTGTCGCCGCCGAAGCGGCGCTGCCACAGCCCGTACGAGAGCATCACGACGCGGTCGGCGCCGGGCGCTTCGTCGGCGGCCGTGAACTCGCGCCCCAGCATCGGGCGGCGCCCGAGCGCGTGCAGGGTGCCCGCGCTCACCCGCGCGGTCCGGACCTGCTCGGGCACGCCGTTGCCCGTGAGGTTGTCGGTCGCCCATCGCGCAGCGACCACGCCGCTGAACACCGGCAGGGTGCGCACGTCTTCGAGCGCGCCGGCACTGATCCCGTCGTCCTCGCCGGGGGCCTTGGCGGGCCCCTCCCAGACGTGCATGACCCGGCCCGCGTCCCGAACCTCCGGCAGGGGACGGAACGTGAACGCCACCGCGGTGGAGTACATGCTGGTGACCGCCCCGATCCCGAGCCCCATGCACAGCACGGCGAGGAGCGCGAGGCCGGGGCTCTTGCGAAGAGTCCGAAGCGCGTATCGCACGTCTTGAAAGAGGCTATCCATGCATCGAGGCCCCGAGAGACGGTTAGTGGTTGGTGGGTTGTGGGTGGTGGGCCTACAACCCACCACCGACCACCCACCAACGCGTCACTTCACGATCCACCCATCCAGGAGATTCACCACCCGATTCCCGTACGCGGCATTCGTCTCCGAGTGCGTCACCTGCACGATCGTGGTGCCCTCGCGGTTGAGCTTCTTGAACAGCTCCATGATCTCCCTGCCCTGCGAGCTGTGCAGGTTGCCGGTCGGCTCGTCGGCCAGGATCAGCTTCGGGCTCGCCACGATGGCGCGCGCCACCGCCACGAGCTGCTGCTGCCCGCCCGACAGCTGGCTCGGGAACAGCTTCTTCTTGGCGACGATCTGGAACCGGTCGAGCGCGTCGGCGACGATGGCCTGGCGCTCGCTCTTCCTGACGTTCCGGTACGAGAGCGGGACGTCGAGGTTCTCCTCGACCGTGAGATCGTCGATCAGGTGGTACTGCTGGAACACGAAGCCCACGTTCTTCTTGTGCAGCTCGTTGCGCTGCTTCACCGAGAGCTTGTGCACGGGCTCGCCGAGGAACTCGTACTCGCCCGTCCACTGGCCGTCGAGCATCCCGAGAATCGCCAGCAGCGTGCTCTTCCCCGCTCCCGACGGCCCCATGATGGTGACGAATTCGCCGGGCGCGACGTCGAAGTCGACGTTGCGCAGGACGTAGGTCCTGGTGCCGCCCGTGTCGTAGGACTTCTCGAGATTCCGGATGGCGATCATGAGTTGGTGGGTTGTGGGTTGTGGGTAGTAGTGGGTGGGAACCACGACCCACCACCTACCACCCACCAACGCATCACTCCGTTCTCAACGCCTCCATCGGGTCCACGGCCGCCGCGCGGCGTGCGGGCACGTACGACGCCACCGCCGCGACGACGACGACCAGCGCCGCGCTGCCAGCGAGGCTCGCGAGGTCGAGCGGCGCTACGTCGAACAGCAGCGCGCGCACGGCCCGGGAGAGCGCCAGCGCGCCGGCAAGCCCCACCGCGGCGCCGGCGGCCGTGGCGCGCACCGACTGGGCGAGGGCCAGGCGGATGACGTCGCCGCGCTGCGCGCCCAGCGCGATCCGCACACCCATCTCCTGCGTGCGCTGGGACACGCCGTAGGCGGTCACGGCGTACACGCCGAGTGAGGCGATGACGAGCGCCAGCAGGCCGAACGCCGAGAACATCGTCGCGCCAATGCGCCACGAGCGCCAGTCGTGCACGAGGGCGTCCGATATGGCGGCGACGTGAACGAATGGAAGTCCCGGCTCGGCCCGCTGCAGCGCGCGCTGGATTTCCCCCTGGACGAGCGCGGCCGGCGCGCGCGTGCGAATCACGAGGCCGCTGACGGGCATCGGCACCAGGCGCCGGCCCAGCGGGACGTAATACATGGGTACGGGCGGTTCGCTCGCGCCGCGCATCCTCGCCCGCTGCGCGACGCCGACGACCTCGACGCATGTCGAGTCGTTGCCGTTCAGATAGAGGCACTGCCCGATGGCACTCCGACCCGGCCACGCCCGCTGCGCCAGCGTCTCGTCCACCACCGCGACCGGGGGAGCCGTGGGTTCATCGTCGGCCGCCCCGAAGCCGCGGCCGCGCACGATCCGCGTCCCCGCGGTCGCGAACCAGTCCGCGCTCACCGCGCTGACGTACGGGCCGCCGCCGGGAAGGGAATCCACGCCGGACGCCCTGAACCGGACACCGAACCGCCAGCCGAAAGGCGTGCCCACGGCGGCCGCCGCAGCCGCGACCGTGGGGTCCGCCTGGATGTGCCGCAGCAGCGCCAGGTACAGGGCGCTCTGACGATCCAGCGGGCCCGGGAGGCAGTCCGCGCACCCCATCACCGCCGTCCGCACGTCCATGTCCGCGGTCAGCAGGTGCCGCACGTCCAGGCCGTAGTCGAGGGTCTCGACGTTGCGCAGGCTGCGCACGAACAGTCCCGCACCTGCAAGCAAGGCGAAGGTCAAGGCGACCTGGGCGGCGAGCAGCGTGGAGCGCAACCGGCTGCGGGCGCCGCCCACATCCCTGCCACCGCTCCGCAGCGCGCGCGCCACATCGGTGCGGCCGCCCTGCCACGCGGGGATCACGCCGACGGCCAGTCCGGTCAGCGTCGCGGCGATCGCGGCGAACGCGAGCGCCCGCAGATCGGTCAGTGATGCGCTCGCCGGCAGGCCGGGCAGCAGGAGGACGCGCAGCAGCGCCCCGCCCCACAGCGCGACCAGGAGGCCCGCGATGCCGCCGGCCACCCCCAGTACCAGGCTCTCGACCAGGAGCTGCCGGGCCAGGCGCGCCGGACCAGCGCCCAGACCCACGCGCACGGCCATCTCCCGGCCGCGCCGGAGCCCGCGGGCCACGAGCAGGTTGGCCACGTTCGCGCAGGCCACCAGGAGCGCGATCAACGCCACGGCGCCCACCCACAGCGCCACCTTCGCGTTGCCGGGCATCTCGGGTCCGCGGGCCTCCTGGATCGGACCCAGCACGATGGAGGCGGCGCTGTCCGACGGCTGATCCGAACCGCGCGCTGCGCCGCGGTGGGCGAAAGTCGCCTGGGCCGCGGCGGATCCGGGCGTCTGCTCGGGCGCGAGCCGCACCAGCACCTGAATCCAGTGGGAGCCGCGGCTCCGGAGCGCGAGGGGATTCGAAGGCCAGAGATCGGGCGTCGCCACGCGCAGCGGAAGCCACACGTCGGGCTCGTCCAGATCGGCGCCGGTGAAGCCCTCGGGAGCGACGCCGATGATTGCGTAGTTGAAGCGCCCCATCGGCAGCGTGCGACGCAGGACGCCGGGATCGCCGCCCAGATCACGTCGCCAGAAGCCGTAGCTGACGACCGCGGCCGGCGCGGCGCCCGGCTGGTCTTCCGTGGAGTCGAAGAGCCGCCCGCGCGCGGCGCGCACCCCCAACAGCGGAAAGTACGAAGCCGTGACCGCCCGCGCGTTCACCGGCCGGGCATCCCCGCCCACGCCCTCGCTCAGCCGCGCGTCGAACGACGCTGCCGTCGCCGCGAATGCGGGAACGCTCCGCAGACTCTCGTAGGAAGGGATGGACGCCGTGGGGTCCAACTCCGGGCGGCCCTCCCAGGTCCACTCGAAGTACACCCTCGCCACCCGGCCGGGGTCGAGCACGTGCGCCGGAGGCTTCAGCAGCAGCCGGTCCAGCACGCCGAACATCGTCGTGTTGGCGCCGATGCCCAGGGCCAGCGTCGCCACCACGGCGATGGTGAAGCCGGGGGTGCGGATCAAACCGCGCGCGGCGTAGCGCAGATCCTGGATCAGAGTGTCCACGGCATCCTTACGCCTGGTGGCGCTTCGCGGTTCGCAGGTTGTCGGTGGCAGTGGGCGGGAACCACGACCCACCACCTACCACCCACCAACGCCTCACTCGGTTCTCAACGCCCGCATCGGGTCGATCGCCGCGGCGCGGCGGGCCGGGATCCACGCCGCCGCCGCCGCGACGCCCAGCAGGACCGCGACCGCGCCGAGGATGCTCAGCGGATCGAGCGGCGTCACGCCGAACAGCAGCGACGCCACCGCCCGGCCGAGCGCGAGAGCGAGCAGCATTCCGATCGCGGCGCCGACGGCCGTGGCGCGCACGGCCTGCGTGACGGCGAGGCCGACCACGTCGCGCCGGCCGGCGCCGAGCGCGATGCGGACGCCGATCTCCTGCGTGCGCTGCGCGACCCCGTAGGCCGTCACGCCGTAGAGCCCGAGCGACGCGATCACCAGCGCGAGCAGGCCGAACAGGCTCAGCATCGTCGCGCCGAGCTGCCACGATCGCCACTGCGGCGCGATCCGCTCGGCGAGCGTCTGGACGCGGACGTACGGCAGGTCGGGCTCCGACACCTGGAGCGCGTGCTGCACCTGCGCCTCGGCCTGCGCCGCGGGACCGCGGGTGCGAATCACCAGGCCGTCGAGCGGCATCTCGGAAGGCTGCAGCTGTTGCTGGAAGGCGAGGTAGTAATTCAGCGACCGTGCCTGCGTGACCGAGCGGCCCCTGACGTCCGCGGCGACGCCGACGACCTGGATGCACGTCGTGTCGCCCAGGAAGACGCACTGCCCGATCGGGTCCCGGCCGGGCCAGGCGAACTTCGCGAACGACTCGTCCACGACCGTGACCGGGATCGTGCCCTTCACGTCGCCGTCGGTGAAGCCGCGGCCGCGGAGGATGTGCGTGCCGACGGTGGCGAAGTAGGTCGGCGTCACGGCCAGCATGAACGGGCCGCCGCCCGCCAGGCGCGGCAAGGTGTCCCGCCCCGACACCCGGATGGACATCATGATCACGGACTGGTACGGCATGCCGACCAGCGCGTCGGCGCCGGCCACCAGCGGGTTGGCGCGGATCTTCTCGCGCATCCGGATCAGCCGCGCGCTCCGCGGGTCCACCGGGCCCTCCGGCGACGCGGCGAGCTGGCGCGAGATGGAGAGGTTGCCGCCCCGCTGCTGCGCGTTCGCCAGCAGCAGGTGGTCCACGTCGAAACCGTAGTCGAGCGTCTGCGCGTGCCTGAGGCTCCGGGCGAACAGCCCCGCGCCCACGAGCAGCACCAGCGTCAGGGCGACCTGCGTCGCCAGCAGCGCCGAGCGCAGTCGCCCGCGCGTCGGGCTCACGTCGCGGCCGCCGCTCCTCAAGGCGCCCGAGAGGTCGGTTCGGCCGGCCTGCCACGCCGGCGCCAGGCCCGCGAGCAGCCCCGTGGCCAGGGCCGCCAGCGCGGTGAACCCGAGCACCCGCGGGTCCAGGACGGACGCGCCCGGCACGGGGCTCTGCAGCAGCCAGGTGCGCACGGCGGCCCCGCCCCACAGCGCGACGAGGAGTGCCGCGGCGCCGCCCACGAGGGCGAGCAGCAGGCTCTCGACGAGCACCTGCCGCACCAGCGCGCCGCGCCCGGCGCCGAGGCCGGCCCGGACCGCCAGCTCCGTGCGGCGCCGCAGCGCGCGCGCGAGCAGCAGGTTGCCCACGTTGGCGCAGGCCACCAGCAGCACCGCCAGCGCGACCGCGCCCACCCACAGCGCCACCCGGGCGTCGTCCGTCATCCCGGGTCCGCGCGCCGCCTGGATCGGGCCGAGCACCACCTGGTCGCTCGCGGCGCCCAGCGGCCCCCGCCGCGGTCCTGCGCCCGGCGGCACCGGCGACGCCGGCAGCGCGCGCTGCACGGCCACCGTCGCCTCCGCGGCGGCCGACGCGGCCGTGGCGCCCGGCGCGAGCCGTACGATCGTCTCCACCCAGAACCAGTTCCAGCTCGACAGCGCATCGCGCCCGGCGAGGACCGGCGCCGCCTGGTGGATCGGGAGCCACACGTCGGGCTCGTCGAGCTCGGCGCCGGCGAAGCCCGGCGAGGCGACCCCGACGATGGCGTAGAGGAAGGGGCCGATCGCGAGCGTCCGGTGCAGCACTTCCGGGTCGCCGCCCATCTGCCGCATCCAGTAGGCGTGGCTCACGACCGCGACCGGCCCGGCGTCGAGCCGGTCCTCGGTCGAGTCGAAGAACCGCCCCAGCACCGTCGTCCCGCCCAGGAGCGGGACGTAGGACGCCGTCACCGCCCGGATGCTCGCGGGGCGTGCCTCCGCGCCGGTGCCGATGCTCACGCTGCCGCCGCCGAACGCGGCGACGCCCGCGAAGCCGCGGACGCCCCGCAGCGCCTCGTAGGAGGGGAACGACGTGCTGGCGAAGGCGGTTCCCCCGCCGCCGCCGATCGTGATCATGTTGGGGCGGCGGAAGTAGACGCGCTGCACGCGGCCCGCATCGCGCACGCCCGCCGGCGGCTTCAGCAGCAGCGTGTCCAGCACGCCGAACATCGTCGTGTTGGCGCCGATGCCGAGGGCGAGGGTCGCCACGACGGCGAGAGTAAACCCGGGACTCCGGATCAACCCGCGCACGGCGTAGCGGAGGTCTTGAAGCAACGTGTCCATGAAGGGGCTGGGTGTAGGGTGTAAGGGTGTAGGGTGTGAGAGAGTGGGGAGGGGGGACGACACCCTACACCCCACACCCTCACACCCTGCTTCTCAAACCACCGCGACCGACTCCTCGACGATCCGCCCGTCGAACAGGTGGATCGTCCGGTCCGCGTGCCGCGCGTAGCGCGGATCGTGCGTGACCATGCACAGCGTCGCGCCGGCGCGGTGCAGGTCCTGCAGCAGCTCCATCACCGACTCGCCGTTCTTGGAGTCCAGGTTTCCGGTCGGCTCGTCCGCGAGCAGGATCAGCGGATCGCCGACGACCGCGCGCGCCACCGCCACGCGCTGCTGCTGGCCGCCCGAGAGCTGCGAGGGGTAGTGCTTCATCCGGTGGCTCATCCCGACCTTCTCGAGCGCGTCCTGCACCCGCTTGCTGCGCTCCGAGGACGGCATCCCGCGGTAGGTGAGCGGAAGCTCGACGTTCTCCGCCACGGTGAGGTCGCCGATCAGGTTGAACGCCTGGAAGATGAACCCGATCTGGCGGTTGCGGATCCGGGCGCGCTGCGACGCCGTCAGGTTGGCGACGTGCTCCCCGCCGAGGACGTAGTTGCCCTCGGTGGGCGAGTCCAGCAGGCCGAGGATCGAGAGCAGCGTGGTCTTGCCGCAGCCCGAGGGGCCCGCGACCGCGAGGTACTCGCCCTGCTTGACCTCGAGGTGCACGTCCTCGAGCGCATGCGTCTCCACCTCGTCGGTGTAGAAGACCTTCTTGAGGCCCTCGAGCTTGATCAACGACTGCCCGTTCACTGCGGTCATCGTCCGTTCCCCGTTGTTGGTCAGTCCAGTTTCACCCGATCCACGGCGTCATAGCGCGACATGTCCGACAGGACCACGACGTCCCCCGGCTTGAGGCCCGACAGGACCTCGACCGAGTTCACCGACGTGCGGCCGAGCTGCACGTTGGCGCGGACGGCGTACCGGCCGCCCTCCACCAGCTTGAACAACCCCACGGTGCTGTTCGACTGTCCGTACGCGGGACGGCCCACGTAGGTGACGTTCGCCAGGCGCTCGATGGTGATCGTGCCCTCGACGCTGAGGTCGGAGCGCGAGCCCTGCGGCAGCGGCCCGTCGAACGCGACGTCCACGGCCACCGTGCCGTTCTGCGCCGACGGGTCCATGCGCACCACGTGGCCGGGCACGATCCCGTTGCGCGTGTCGATCGCCGCTTCCTGCAGCGGCGCGACCTCGGCGGCCTGCGTCTCGGCGATGCGCAGCACCGCCTTCAGGCGGCTCGGCTCCACCACCTCGGCGAGCTGCTGGCCCGCCTGCACCCACTGGCCCGCCTCGAGGTTGAGATCCTGCAGCACGCCGGCCGCGCCGGCGGTGACGTGCATCGAGGCGATCCGGCCCTGCTGGAAGCGCGAGATGGCGCGCAGCTTCTCGATCTGCGCCTTCTGGAGCGTGATCTGGCTGTCCACCGAGCCGGCGATCACCGCCAGGCGTCGCTGCTCGATGTCCACCTGGCTCCGCGCCACGCCCACCTGATCGCGCGCCTTGCTGAGGTCGAACGACGCGATGAGCCCGCGCTGCGCCAGGCTCTCGGCCGCCATCGCGTTGCGCTCCGCGTCGAGGAAGGCGAGGCGCGCCTGCGCCACGACGCCCTCCTGCGTCAGCCGCTGGTTGTCGAGCGACGTGTGCAGCGTCACCAGCGCCGCCTCGGCGGCCGAGACCTGCTGGTCGGCGGAGAGCGCCTGCAGCTCGACGTCGGGGTTGCTCATCTCGAGCAGCACCGTGTTGGGCTGCACCTTCGCGCCGGGCCTCAGGTACACGCGGTCCACCCGGCCGCTGGTGACGGCGGAGATGAAGGTCGGCGACTCGGGCGTGAGCGACCCCGGGCCGCGCACGTCGCGCACCATCGCGCCCTGCTTGACCGTGTCGATCACCAGCGTCGCGCGATCGACCGACGGCGCCGCCGGCTTGAGGCGGCTCAGCGCGACGGTGACGATGACCAGGCCGGCGACGCCGCCGAGCGCGTACAGCGTGCGCCGGCGCTTCTTGTTGACGGGCGCGCGAGGTATGTCCACGTCTCTAATGAAAGAGCAAGGCGTGGACCGGGGGGCGGCGTAAGCTCAAGCGTATGTGGCGCAGGCGCTTATGGGTGTAGGGGGCAGGGTGTGAGGGTGTAGGGGGTGCGCGGGTCCGGGACCGGGCGTCCCGGAAGCGAACATCACGTCCGAGGATCGGCATTGCCCGGCCCCGGCGGCCCGACGATGCCGCCGGCTCCGCACCTCCACCCGCCGAGCGGCCCCGTCAGTCCACACTTGACGCCGGTCGAAATATCCACTACCATACGGTTGTGGATTTATTGGGAACCAGGTTTGTGGCGCTGTCCGACCCGACCAGGCGGGCGATCGTCAAGCGGCTGGCGCAGCGTCCTGCATCCGTGCACGGATTGACCGAGCCGTTTGCAGTCTCGCAGCAGATGATCTCGAAGCACATCGCCTACCTGGTACGCGCACGGATCGTGAGGAAGGCGAAGCGTGGCCGGGAGAGCGTGTGTACGCTGAGGCCGGAAGCGATCAAGGCGGTCAGCGACTGGGCCCTCGACTATCGTCGCTTCTGGGAAGAGAGCTTCGACAAGTTGGATGTCGTTCTCGCGGACCTGAAGAAACGGAGGTGAGAGATGGCTGAACGTACGACGAATCTCCTGCACGATCTCGTGATCACCAGGATCTTCGACGCCCCGCGCGAGCTGGTGTGGAAGGCGTGGACCGACCCGAAGCTGGTGATGCAATGGTGGGGGCCGAAGGGTTTCACCTCACCATCGTGCGAGATCGATCTTCGCGTGGGAGGGCGGTACCTCATCAGCATGAGAATGCCCGACGGTCCGGAGTGCTGGATGGGCGGCGAATACACGGAGATCATCGCGCCCGAGAGGATCGTCGCGGTCCTGTTCTACGCGGACAAGAACGGGAAGATCGATCCGCCGGACCCTAATGACGTCGAAGTGCGCGACGTGGTGACGTTCGAGGAGATCGGCGGTGGCCGGACGAAGCTGACGCTCAAGCGCAGTTACTGGGACGTGGGAGAGGATGCAGGCTGGAACCAGATGTTCGACAAGCTGGCGGTCTTGGTTGCCGAGCTGGCAAAGGCCAAGTGACGTCGTCCCGACGCGCGGCCTACGTCGCGCGCAGCACCTCGATCGGGTCGGCCCTCGCGGCCCGGAACGCGGGCGAGAGGCACGCGCCGACGGTCACAGCCAGCAGGATCGTCTCCGCGACCACCAGGGTCGCCGCGTCCGTCGGGTAGACGTTCTCGAGCACGTTCTCGAGGAAGAACGACGTCCACAGCGCGGCGAGGGCGCCGACGCCGGTCCCGGCGGGTGCGTCACCGCGTCCAGCAGCGCGAACATCGTCGTCACCAGCCCGAGCCCCAGGCCGAGCGACAGCACCACCACCGCCGCGAAGCCCGGGCTCCGCCTGAACGAGCGCAGCGCGTGGCGCAGCTCGAGGTTCACGCCCGCCCCGGACCTGCGACGCCGCGCCGCCGGGGGAGCCTCACGTCGCCCTCAGGGTTGTGCCGCCACGGCGCAGCGGGCGTCACGTCGCCCTCAGGATCTCGACCGGGTCGGCGCGCATCGCCCGCAGCGCCGGCGCCAGGGACGCCGCGGTCGCGACCGCGACGAGCACGCACTCCGCCGCGACCAGGACGACGACGTCGGTGGGGAGCACCTGCTGGTCCTCGAGGAACGCGGCCAGGAGGCCAGTGGCCCACAGCGCCACGAACGCGCCGAGCCCGGTGCCCGCCAGCGTCATCACCAGCCCGTCGTGCAGCACCAGCTTCATCATGTCGCCGCGCTGCGCGCCGAGCGCGACGCGGACCGCGAACTCGCGCAGCCGGCGGCTCACCGTGTACGCCAGCAGGCCGTAGACGCCCACCGCCGCCAGCAGCAGCGCGAACGATCCCATCATGGCGAACAGTTCGGCCAGGAACCCCTGCGAGCGGACCGTGGCCTCCCAGTACGACAGGTAGGGCTGCACGTACGTCCCCACGCCCGGCCCGAGCGCGGCGAGCTTCGCCGCCACCGCCGCGTTGATGCGCGAGTCCTCGCGTGCGACGCGGATCAGCACCGAGGCCGAGGCGGTCTTGCTCTGCAAGGGACCCGGCCGGCGGGCGACGTACACCTCGGCGTCGAGCCCGCCCGTGCCGGGCGGGCCCTCGACCTGGGTGCGGCTCACGCCGACGATGCTGACCCACGGGGCGCTCGACGCGGGCGCGCCGAGCTTGAGCATCCGGCCGACGGCGTGCTGCCGCGGGTAGAGCCGCGCCGCGGCCACCGTGTTCACGATCGCGACCCCGTCGCCCGCGAGGTCCCCGTCCGCGAAGTCGCGGCCCTCGAGCACCGGCAGGCCCATCGTCCGCAGATAGCCCGGCGTGACGATCGCCACGCCGTGGAGGTTGAGGAGCCGCGTGGTGTCGCCGCTCATCTCCGCGGTCACCGCGAGCCCGACCGGCGGCTGCCAGGTCGCGGCGGCGGCATCCACGACGCCCGGGACGCCCCGCAGGCCGGCGACGACCCGCAGCTCCGTGCCCAGCAAGTCCAACGTGTCCCGGGCCCTGGTCGCGCTCTCGCGGAGGTAGACGCCACTCGTGAGCAGCTGGCGCGCGGGGAAGTTGAACTCGTACGAGGCCGTGCGGTGCACCACCTTGAGCAGCAGGCCGGCGCCCATCAGCAGCACCAGCGCCAGCGCCACCTCCGAGATCACCAAGCCGCTGTAACGCTGCCGAGTGCGACCCGTCGTCCCGGCCCCGTCCTTGAGCGGCTCGTCGAGGCTCACCGCTCGCGCGACGCGGACGGCGGGCAGCAGGCCGAACAGTGCGGCCGCGACCGCGGCCGCCAGCGCGGCCAGGCCGAACACCCGCCAGCTGAGCATCGGCCGCACGATCCCACGCCACCACAGCTGCTGCGGGACGCTGGTCCGCAGCACCTGGACGCCCCACACGCTCAGGGCGGCGCCCAGCGCCGCGCCCACCAGCGTGAGCAGCGCGCACTCGACGAACATCTGCCGCACCACCGCGCCCCGGCTCGCGCCGATGGCGAGCCTGAGCGCGATCTCCCGCCGCTTGGCGAGGCCGCGGGCGAGCATCAGGTTGGCGAGGTTCGCGCTGGCGATGAGCAGCACGGCCAGCGCCGCGCCCAGCATCGCCCAGTGGATGTCGCCCAGGCGCATCGGGTCGTCGCGCAGCGGCCAGAGGTAGAACGCGAACGGCGCCCCCTCCGCGTGATAGGTGCGCGTGAGGTAGATCGCGATCGCCTGCAGCTCGGCGGTGGCGGCGGCGCGCGTGACGCCGGGCCGCAGCTTGACGATGATGTTGTCGAACTCGCGCGGGCCGAGGGCGAGCGAGTCCGGCATCGGGAGCCAGACCGAGGCGTTCAGCCAGGCGAAGCTCTGGCCGCTGCCCGGCATCACGCCGACGACGCTGTAGGTGCGATCGCCCACCACCACGGTCGCGCCCGCGAGGCTGCGGCGCCCCGCGAACCGCCGCCGCCACAGCGCGTTGCCCACCAGGGCCGTGCCGCGGCCGACGTCGGCGTCGTCGAGCAGCCGGCCGCGGGCCGGCTTGAGGCCGAGGACGCGGAAGAGGCCCGCCGGCGCCCGCACGACGACGTCGCGCTCCTCCTCCGGCCCGCCGCTCCCCTCCTCGGAGAGGTTCATCACGCTGACGCCGAGCGGCAGGATCGCCTCGAACGAGTGCGAGCGCTGGCGCAGCGCGGTGAGGGCCCACGCCGGACTGAATCGCTGATCCGTGCCCGAGAGCCAGAAGCGCACCGAGTAGAGCCGGTCCGGATCGGGGAACGGCACCCAGGGATGGGTCGTGGCGTCGAGGATCGCCATCATCGTCGTCACCAGGCCGAGGCCGAGCGCGAGCGACACCACGGCCGCCAGGGCGAAGCCGGGGCTCCGGCCGAGCGAGCGAAGTGCGTAGCGGAGATCGCGGAGGGTCACACGCCCACCTCCCACCAGGCCACCGCACAATCTCGGCGCCGCCGTCACGCGGGCGTCAGCCCGCCCGCCGCGGCCGCGGTTCGCCGGACCGAACCTGGCCCGCCCGCCGCCCCGCCGCGGGGGGGCGGCCGCCGTGGCCGGCCCGGCGGCGGGCAACTGTATCGGTCAATTGATACAGTGATACAAGGTCCCGGTTTCGTCAAGCCCGCGCGGCTCGCTACCGGCCCGTGACGCCGTTCGGTTAGCTTTGGCGGCGGATGGACGACCTCGCCGGCTACGTCGCCAAGTTCAAGGGGCTGTTCGAGATCGAGCGCCTGGTCGCGCGGTCGGACCAGCGGCTCCTGTTCCTGGCACGCGACCCGGTCCTCAAGCGCCGGGTGGCGCTCCGCGTCCACACCGACCCGGCGGTGCCGGGACGCGCGTGGTTCCTCAAGGAGGCGGAGGTGGTGGCGCAGCTCGACCACCCCTGCCTGCGGCATGCGTACGCCGCGGGGATCCTCGGCGACCTCGCGTGGCGGACCGGCGCCTGGATCGAGGGCGAGAGCCTCGAGGAGGCGTGCGAGCGGGGGCCGCGGCCGATCCCGGCGGTGCTCGGCATGGCCCGCGACCTCCTGGACGGTCTCGAGCACGCGAACGTGCGCGGCATCGTGATCCGCCGCATCCTGCCGACCACGCTGATGCTCGAGGTGTCGGGCCGCACCGTGATCACCGACCTCCGCTACGCGAACCAGGTGCTTCCCGCGGTCGCCATCCCCGACGCGAAGGCCAACGTCCCGTTCCTCGCGCCCGAGATCCGCGGCGGCGAGCCGGGTGATCCGGCCGCCGACGTGTACACCGCCGGCGCGGTGCTCTACTACGCGGTGACGGCCACGGCGCCGCGTGACCGGCCGGTGCCGGCGCGCCGGCTGCGCGTCACCTGCCCCGCCGCCCTGGAGCGGGTGCTCGAGCGCGCCATGGCCCCTGATCCCCATGAGCGGTACCTGACGCCCGGCCAGATGCTCGCCGACCTGATGGCGGACTCCGGGGCCTTCGCCGGCACCGACGCCGGGCCGCCGCCCGCGCACATCGAGCCCGGCACCGAGATGTGGGAGCAGCAGCTGCGGCGCGCCCTCGGCGACGACTACGAGCTCCTGGGCGACATCGGCAGCGGCAGCTTCGGCCGGGTCTACCGGGTGCGCGACCTCAAGCTCGAGCGCGAGGTGGCGCTCAAGGTGCTCGACCCCGCGCTCACGGCCGACCCCGAGGTGGTCGAGCGGTTCCGCCGCGAGGCGCAGCTCGCCGCCAGCCTCCAGCACCCGAACATCGTCAGCATCTTCGACATCGACGAGCGCTTCGGCCTGCTGTGGTACACGATGGAGCTGGTGAAGGGCGAGAACCTCGGGCAGCTGGTGGAGGAGCTCGGGCCGCTCGACCCGGAGAGCACCGTCGGCATCCTCAACGACACGCTCGCCGCGCTCGAGCACGCGCACGAGCGGCGGCTGGTGCACCGCGACATCAAGCCGGAGAACCTCCTCCTCGGCCCGGACGGGCGGGTGCGCGTCACCGACTTCGGCCTCGCGCTCGCGCTGCCCAGGAACCGGATGTGGGGCGGCGCCACCTCCCGCAGCGGCACGCCGCAGTTCGCGGCACCCGAGCAGCTGGTGGGCGGGCAGGTGGACGCGCGCAGCGACCTGTTCTCGCTCGGCCTGGTGGGCTACTTCGCGCTCCTCGGCAAACCGCCGCTGGAGGATCGCACGCCGGACAAGGTGGCGCGCGGCCATGTGGTCGGCGCCCTGCCCGACCTCAAGGCCAGGCGCGACGACGTGCCCGACGCGCTGGTGCGGGTGCTGAAGAAGGCGGCGTCGATGGACCCGCCCGCCCGCTACGCCACGGCCACGACGTTCCGTCGCGCACTGGAGCGGGCCATGAAGGGGTCGGGAGAGCGCCCCGAGGTGCCGGTGCGGAGAAACCTGTTGCAGAGGATTACGGGGATCTTCGAGTAGGGTGTGAGGGTGTAGGGTGTAGGGTGTAGGGTGTAGTGAACTGAGCCGCGTCGCGTCAGAAGGTGCCGTTGCATTCACCTGGCCAGACGTACCTTCCGGCCGTGAAGTCTCCTCTCCGCAGCTACCAGGATCTGAAGGGGTGGCGGGTCGGTATGGCTCTCGTGCTCGGGTCTTATCGGGTGTGCGCGCGGTTCCCGAAGGGGGAAGCCTACGGACTGGCCAGCCAGATCCGCAGGGCGGCCGTGTCAGTTCCCGCCAATATCGCCGAAGGGTACGGTCGCGCGCATCGCGGCGATTACTTGCGCCACCTGTCCGTCGCCAACGGCTCGCTCAAGGAATGGGAGACCGAGGTGCGGATCGCCAATGACCTGGGGTACCTGCCCGGACGCGAATACCGCGTGCTGATGCTCACGGCGGAGGAGTTGGGCCGCATGCTTCGCGTCCTGACGAAGAGGCTCGTGCGGGCGCCACACCCTACACCCTCACACCCTACACCCACTCGCTAGGCGACCACCCTCCCTACCTGCGCCAGCCGGTCTCTCACTCCCAAGTTCGCGAGTCCGGCCGTATCGCTGACTGCCATCATTGCCTCTCCGTCCATCGTCCACTCGATCAGATCCGCGCCCGCCCGGTACCAGCTCGCGCTCGGCGCCGCATCCGACGGGTAGAGGAAGCCCGGGAACGCGGCGAGGCTCAGCACCGCGTGCAGCCCGACGCCGGTCTCCGGCATCGAGCCGGCCCACAGCGCGACGCCGGCGTCCACCGCGCGCCGGTAGATCCTGGCGCTCTCCCACAGCCCGCCCACGCGCTGCACCTTGACGTTCCACAGCACGGGGCCGTCGCTCTCCAGGAACAGCCGCGCGGCGCCGTCGCCGGTCAGCGACTCGTCGAGACAGACCGGCGTCCTCAGCTCCTGGCTCAGGCGGATGGTGCCGACCACGTCGTCGGGCGGCAGCGGCTGCTCGAGCATCGCCAGGCGCTCGTGGTCGAGCGCCTCGAGCGCGGCCGCGTCACGCTCGCGCGAGTAGGCGCCGTTGGCGTCGGCCCACACCGGCACGTCGTCGCCGACCGCCGCCCGCACCGCCCGCACCGCCGCGACGTCCCATCCCGGCATCACCTTGATCTTCACCCGACGGTGGCCGCGCCGGACGGCGTCGCGCGCCCGCTCCGCGAGCGTCTCGACGCGCCCGTCGGCGGGAATCCCCAGCGCCGCGCCGCTCTCCACCGTGGCCGCCGGCGCGCGGGATTCCTCCGGCACGCCGAGCCGCTGCAGCAGCGCCCCGATCAGGAGCCGCAGCGGCGAGCCCGTCTCGGCGCTCAGCAGGTCCCACAGCGCCGTCTCCACGCCGGCGCGCGCCATCCGGTTGCCGCGCACGCCGTGCTCCAGCGCGCCGATCGCGGCCTCGAGCGAGTCGAACCTCCGCCCCGCGAGCCGCGGCAGGAGGTGCGCCCCGATGCACGCGGTGCACGACTGCAGCGTCTCCTCGGAGTAGAACGGCTCCTCGAACGGCGCGCTCTCGCCGTAGCCGACGGCGCCCGACGCGCCGGTCAGCTCGACGATCAGGGAGCGCCGCGCGCGCAGCGTGCCGCCGCTGATGCGGAACGGCTCGACCAGCGGCACGGCGACCTCGAGCAGCCGGCAGCGGACGATCTCAAGCGGCCGGTCGAGCGGCTCCATGGGCGATGTCCACGAAGTGGAGCAGGCCGTCCCGCGGCTGCAGGACGCCCGCCTCGCCGAGCGAGACCATCCAGGCGATGAGCCCCTGGTCGGGATCGAACACCAGCGCGTGCAGCGCGCGCTCGGTGCGGCTGCCCGCGGTGGCGGGGTACTGCGCGAGCGGCAGCTGGAAGAAGGTGTGCAGCTGCCCCGACAGCGCGCCGCGCAGCGCGTACTCCACCATCACGCGGCCGGAGCAGATGTTGCCCGTCGCCGAGAACACGGCCCCCGGCGGCAGGCGCGAGGTGCGGACGACGTACGGGTCGGACTGGCGGATCGGAAGCGGCGTGGAGGCGCGGTAGGCGTCGAGCACCCTCAGGTTGCGCTCGGAGAGGTCCCAGCCGCCGTAGGCGACGCCCTTGCCCGGATCGAAGAGCCGGTTGAACAGCACCAGGAAGTCGGCGCCCGAGCCCGCGGCCGCGCGCAGCATTTCCACCTGGAAGTCGTCGCCCAGGAGCCCGTTCATCAGCTTGAGGCCGAGCGCCAGTTTGGCGTGGCGGCGCATCGCCGCCGGCACCTCGGCGATCCACCGCAGCACCGCGGCGCGCGAGGCGGCGCGGTCGGCGCCGGCCAGCGTCGGCGAGAAGTCCTTCTCGACGATCAGGTCCTCGCCCGCGGCCGACGCGAGGCGCGAGAGCGTGTGCGCGTACTCGGCCTCGTGGAACGGCTCGCCGAGCGGCGGAAGGTGGCATTTCACCGACGCGGCGACCGGCATCGAGGCGCGGCCGCCGATGGCGAGCGCGTCGCGGAACAGCGCGACGTACTCGTCGAGCGAGCGGTCCCAGCCCCTGCCCTTCCACGTCACGGTCCAGCCCTCGCGACCGGACCGGGAGACGAGCGGCTCGACCCGCATGGCCGACGCGCTCACCGCCCAGGGCTCCATCGTCCGCGCGCCCGCGGGATCCTCGCCGATCACCGTCTTCAGCACGACGAAGCCGAGGCCGGCCGCGGCGTCGGCTTCCACCTCGGCCGCCGTCATCGAGAGCTGGCCGGACGCCTTGCCGAACGGGATGCGGATCCGCCGGCCGGCGTACTGACCCGTCAGGTCCACGCGGTAGTGCTCGCGGACGTGCGCGGACAGGTCGGCCGGAAGTCCGGCCTTGAACCGCTCGAAATCCCACACCAGCCGCGCCTGCACGGGCCGCGGGACGGTGGGACGGTCGGGCAACCTCGGCGGGCTGGTGACGCCGGGGGACGTCACGCGTCCTGCAGCTCGCGCGCGACGCGCTCGAGGGCCGCGAGCTGGTCGTCGGGGACCGGCGGGCCCCAGGGATCGAAGGCGGCCTCGCGCGGGATCACGCCGCCCAGCGCGAGGAGCCACAGCATCCGGCGCGGGTAGCCGTCCACCGGATCCGTGAACGCGGCGGCGCCGAGCCGGTCGCACGCGGCCGAGAGCCGGAAGAAGCGCTCGTGGTCGTGCCGCGCGTGCGCCTCCATCAGCCCCGCCGGCAGCGCGGTCAGCGCGGCGCCGAGGCCGACGAGCGCGCTGCGCGCGCCCATCATCAGCGAGTAGCCGAGGAAGCGGTCCTCTCCCGTCACGAGCAGCTTGCGGGCCGGAACGCGCGCCGCGATGTCCTGGAAGCGGACCACGCTGTCGAGCGTCGCGACCTTCAGGCCGGCGATGTGCGGCAGCGCGAGCAGCCGCTCGACCAGCCCGGGGCCGTAGGCGCATCCGCCCGCCGCGGGGTAGAGCCAGAACGCCAGCACCGGCAGGCCGACGTCGGCCAGCGCCGCGTGGACGTCGACGATCCGGCTCTCGTGGTCCTCGAGGTTGGCGAGCAGCGCCGGCGGCAGGGCGAGGATCGCGTCGGCGCCGAGGTCGCGGGCGTGCCGCGCCATCGCGACGGTCCGCTCGATCACGAAGGCGGTGAGACCGAGCGGGTCGGCCGGCGGAGTGAGGCGCGCGGCCCGCCGCCCGGACGCGGCGCGCGGCCGCGCGCCCGCCCCGGCCACGATCAGCCGCTCCGGTCCCAGCGCCCGGCGCCAGGACGAAAGCACCGCGGCCGCGGTCTCCTCGGACAGGTGGAGACCGCGGCCGGTGTGGGCCCAGACCGCGACGCCCGCGACGCGCTGCCGCGCCATCCATGTCGCGTACGCCTGCTGTGCCGCCGCGTCGAGCGCTCCGTCGGCACGGTGCGGCACCGGGACGGCCGGCACCAGACCGTGCGCGAGCCGCTCGGCGAGGCCGCTAGCGGAGAGCGCCACTCACCGCGAGGGGACGGCGGCGGTCGGCCAGCATGCGGCGCTCGCGTCCGTCCCGGCGGTCGTGCCCCGACCTCCGCTCGCCTCCCACGCGGCGGTGGTAGGCGACCGTCACGATGTCCACCCGGCGCTCGCCCCTCCGGCGCTCCGGCCCGCGCCGCCGGGCGCGCGCCGCGCGCCGGACCGCGACCCGGCGCCGCTCCTCCCGCGGGGGACTCGACCTGTCGACGCTCACGCTCTCCTCCGCGACCCGCTCGTCGGTTTCGGCAAGGGCACGCCTTAAGTATCGCGCATTCGCGAACCCCGGCAAGCCTCCGCTCTGGCCTCCGGCCGGGCCCGCTGCTAGGCTTGAGCCATGCCCACCTGCGCCAAGTGCGGCCGGGACATTCCGCCCGCGTTCGCCTTCTGTCCCTCGTGCGGCACGCCGAACCCCGACGCGCCCAAGACGCCGGCGGTCGCCGCCGCCGAAACGCAGCTGCTCGAGCAGAACGAGCTGGCCAAGAAGCTCCAGACCGCGCTCGGGCCGAACTTCCTCGTCGAGCACGAGCTCGGCGAGGGCGGGTTCGCGCACGTGTTCGCCGCGACCGACCGCAAGCTGTCGCGCCAGATCGCGGTGAAGGTCCTGCGCCCCGAGTTCACCGGCAACCGGGCCAGCGTCCAGCGGTTCGTCCGCGAGGCCGAGTCCGCCGCCAAGCTCAACCACCCGAACATCCTGCCCATCTTCTTCGTGGGCGAGGGCGAGGGCCTGGTTTACTTCGCGATGCCGCTGGTGGAGGGCGAGTCGCTCGACGCCCGGCTGCGGCGCGAGGGCCAGTTGCCGGAGGCGGAGGTGATCCGCATCGGCACGGAGATCGCCGACGCCCTCGCCGAGGCGCACGCGCACCAGCTGGTGCACCGCGACGTGAAGCCGCAGAACGTGATGCTGCAGGGGCCGAAGCAGCGGGTGCTGGTGGCCGACTTCGGCATCGCCAAGGCCGCGGCGGGGAGCGGCGAGCGGCTGACCGGCACCGGCGTCATCATCGGCTCGCCGCACTACATGAGCCCCGAGCAGGCGAGCGGCGCCCCGGACGTGGACGCCCGCAGCGACATCTACTCGCTGGGCATCGTGCTGTGGGAGATGCTGGCCGGCGAGGTCCCGTTCGACGCCACGTCCAGCCAGGGCATCCTGATCCAGCACCTCACCAAGGCGATGCCCGCCATCCGCACCAAGCGGCCGGCGGTGAACGCGCAGCTCGGCAAGGTGGTCGCGCGCTGCACCGAGAAGAAGCCGGAGAACCGCTACCAGACCGCGGCCGAGCTGGCCGACGCGCTGCGGGCCTGCGCCGCCGGCGCGGCGCCGGGCGCCCGGCGACCGGGCCTGCCCGTGCCGCTCGTCGCCGCGCTCGGCGTCGCGGTCGTGCTCGTGGCCCTCGGCGCCGCGCTCCTGTGGAGGGGCCTCGGCTCGCGGTCGGCCGGAGCCGCCGCCAGGGCGGACTCGACGCGGTCGACCGCGGCGAGGATCGCGGTGCTGCCTTTCGACGTGTCGGGCGCCGACACCTCGCTGGCCAACAGCCTGCCGAGGATCCTCACCGACCGCCTGTCCGCGCGGTACACGGTGCCGACCGTCGACACCCGGGACCTCGTGGGGCGGTGGACGGAGCAGCATCGCAAGATCGTCGCGCCGCTGGCCGACAACGCCGGCTTCGCCTACGGCCTCGGGGCCAACCAGATGGTGATCGGCTCCGCCATCGGCTCGGGCCGCAATCTGCTCCTGTCGGTAGACGTGTACGACACGCACGACCTCACGCGCCTCTCGCACGGCGAGGCCTCCGGGAGCCAGGACAGCCTGCAGGCCCTGATGGACCGCCTCGCGGGCCCGGTGGCGGCGGCGCTGTGCACCCAGCCCGACTTCAACCAGGGCCGCCTCTGCTACGACACGCCGGCGCATCCCCGCGACGCGCTCGCGGTCACCGACGTGCCGCAGCCGAACGAGCCGCCGCCGACGGCGCCCGTCTTCCTGGTGCGGGTCAGCAAGGACGGCCAGGCGACCGACGTGCGTGTGAAGACGCCGTCCAACCACGACGACATCAACGCCTTCGCGCTCACCGCGGTGCAGAACACCGGCTACCAGCCGGCGCTGAAGGCCGGACAGCCCGTCGACGCGTGGGCCACCGTGCCGGTGATCGTGCACTCCGGCCGCACCGCGAGGGCGCCGGTCACCGTGCCCGCGCAGTGCCGGGACTACGGCTACCAGAACCCGAACCACGCCTGCTTCGACAACCGGCCGCAACCGCTTTCGGCCCTGATGATTCCGTGGACCCGACCGGGGAGGCCGACGGCGGCCACCTTCTGGATCCAGGTCGGCGCCGACGGACAGGTCGAGAACGTCGTGGCGCTGCAGACCTCGAGCGAGACCGACTTCAGCAACGCGGCCCTGGCGGCCGCCAGGAGCCTGAAGTTCAACCCGGCGCAGAAGAGCGGGCAGCCGGTCGAGGCGTGGACGCAGGTGTTGATCTCGCCGGCCCAGTGAGCGAGACCGGTCGCGAGTTGCCAGACGGCAGTTTGACGGTGGTTACCAGATGGGAGTGTCCGCTATGAAGACCCTCTTCGCGGTGGCGCCGGCGCTGCTGGCCGTGGCCGCCCTGCAGGTGGCGACGCCCGAGCCGGTGCGCGCCCAGAAGCCGGTCGCCGAGGTGCAGGTCGCGCCGCCGTACGTCAACCTGCACGTCGGCGCCAGGCACCGCCTCAGCGCGCTGGCGTACGACAAGGACGGCAACGTGATCGCGAGCGGCGTCCGCTACGTCTGGACGTCCAACAACGTGAACGTCGCCCAGGTGGATTCGACCGGCGAGCTCACCGCCGTGGGCGCCGGCACGGCGGTGATCCGGGCCGAGGCGGTCGGGTCGGGCAGCCCGCCCCGGTTCGGCCAGGCCGCGATCCGCGTCCGCAGGGCCGGCCCCTAGCCCTCCGCGCCGCGCGCACCGGGGCGTCGGCCCCGCGGCGCCGCAGCCGGCGCGGCCGCCGGCGAGTCGTCAGGCGGGATCGTAGCTCGCGATGACGGCGCCGCCGCGGCGGCTCACCAGCCGCAGGGCCGCGCGGCCGGCCGGCACCGCAACCTCGAGCACCGCGCGCGAATCGACCGGACGCACCCGCACACTCACGGCTGACCGCTCCGCCACGATGGTGTACAGGTCCGCATCGCCGTACCTGGCGGCGTGGACCAGCGTGGCGTCGTCGGCCCCCTCCACCGTGAACGTCGGAGCGAGCCGCGCCTGGCGCAGCGCCCACCCGTACAGCTCCACCGTCGCGGCGGGATCGGGCGCAAGCTCCACCGGCTCCGGGCACCAGAGGATCGCTCCCCGTCCCACCCTGAGCCGGACCACGGCGGCAGCCGGGGGCCCCTCCCGCCGCCGCACCTTGCGGCCGAGCTGCTCCGCCTGGTCGAGCGGGCCGGTCACCAGGACCGTGACCCCGCGCCGGGCCCACGCGCGAAGAGACGCCCACGCCGGCGCGCGCAGCACCCGCGGCGACGGCACGAGGACCAGGTGCGCGGCGCCCGGGGCCGACGAGGTGGCCAGCTCGGAGACCGCGGCCAGGCCCATCCTGCAGCCGTAGAGCATCGCGCGCACCGCGCGCCTGGTCGCGTCGGTCGCGGTGTTCTGCGTCGAGAACATGTTGGAGTGCGGCACGACCAGCAGCACGCGCTCCGCCTCCCACCCCGCGAGGTGCGGCTGCGCCGCCGCCGCGAAGGCGGCCACGCCGCGCAGCGCCTCCAGCTCCGGCTTCGCGGTGCCGTCCGCCCGCAGCAGGCCGATCGCCGCCTCGTTGTCCGAGGGCATGTAGCAGTTGGAGTTCCACACCCACTCGACGAAGCCGGCCCCGCCCGGCCCCAGGGCCATGGCCATCTTCCGCTCGAGCAGGTCGCGCGCGTACGCCTCCCAGCGCAGCTCGGCCCCGGGCGGATGCGCCGCGAACATCACGCCCGTTTCCTCGACGAGGTTCGCCCTGCCAGGGGCCTTGGTGATCACGCCGTCCCAAGCGAGCGCGTCGTTCAGCCACCAGGTGTGGTTGCAGCTGAAGTCGAGCGCCGGCGCCAGGAGGAGGTTGTTCGGACTGTCGCGCGTGCCGGCCTCGTCCTGGCCCACCGTCACCAGCTGCCGGCCGGCGCCCGCGTCGCGCAGCGCCGAGCGCATCGTCCGCACCCAGCGCGCGAACATCGCCTGCGCGAACAGCCGGTATTCGAGCACCATGGTGGGATGGGCCGGCGCGGCGTCGCCCTCGGCGAAGTCCTCGAGCGGCGGCAGGTCGGCCGCCGGCAGCCGGCGCTGCGCGAGCCAGGCCGCCCAGGCCGCCCGCTCGAAGCGGTCGTAGTTGGGCCGGCAGCTCCACAGGTGGCTGTTGTTGCAGAACGAGGGCTCGTTGATCAGGTCCCAGACGAGATCGTTCATCCGGGCGTAGCGCCTGGCGATCAGAGTCACGAACGCACGCTGTGCCTCGACGGCCGCGGGATCGAGGTAGGGGTTCTCGCCACCCCAGGTCTCGGGCAGGAAGGCGAACAGCGTGAAGATCACCGGCACGTCGTGCCTGCGCGCCGTGAGGATCCAGGCGTCGAGCGCGCGGAGCGCCCCCTCGTCGTGCTCCCCGACCCGCCGCATCAGGAGCTTCCATCCGGTCCAGATCCCGGTGCGGACCAGGTTGACGCCGGCCGCCTTCATCGCGTCGAAGTCGCGGTCCCACAGCCAGGGATCGGGCTGCTGCAGGAACTTCCGGTGCACGTCCGATGCCATGTAGGTGGTGCCCGTGACCGGGTACGGCTCGCCCCCGCGGGTGAACGCGTGAGGTCCGGGCACCAGCGGCGCTCCCGCCGCCAGCAGGTCGTCGTCCCACACCCAGAAGCCCGTCGAGTGCCGCAGCTCCACCGGCGGCTTGCCCGGCGCGGTGAGCGTCGCGCGGATGCGGTACATCCCCGGCTCGAGCCGGTCACCGACGTCGGCCGTTCCGGTCGCGGAGGCCTCCGTGCCGCTCACCGTCACCTCGGCGGTGTCCTGCACCTCGCCGCGCGCATCCGAGATCTCGAGGGCGCAGGTGGCGCTGATCCGGGCGGCCGCGCCGCGCGGGAACCCGCGCAGGGCCACGGCCACCGAGCGCGGCTCCCCCTCGCGGAAGCACGCCGACGAGGGCCAGACCGTGAGCTCCCAGTCGGGCGCGCCGGCCGCCTCCACCAGCGCGTGGATCGCCGGCGCGGGGACCGGGCCGTCGCCCGCGGCGAACACCCACCGCCCGCCCGCGAACCGGCCCTCCAGCCTGCTCACCAGCAGGTACGGAGCGACGACCGCTGTCCCGCGGGCGTCCAGCCCGGTCACCAGCGCCTGGACCGTCGCCTCCCGCGCCCCGGACGAGCCGGGCTCGTCGGGCCGGTCGGCCACGCTCGAGAATCGCCAGTACGGCTCCCACACGTTCGGCGCCGTGACGTCGGCCGCGAGTGGCGCGGCCCAGGGCAGCGCTTCGTTGGCGCTCCAGTTCCTGACCGCGTCCGTGGGCACGGCGCACGCCAGCACGATGCCGAGCTGCCGGGAGTACGTGTCGTCGCGCGGCAGCACCCGCCAGCCGCCGCCGTTTGCGTCGCGCTCGACGGGAACCGCGCACGGAACGCCGCCCAGGTTCACCCAGTGGCCCGCCGCCTCGAGCCAGCGCACCAGGACCGGCCAGATCTCCTTCGGGAAGGCGCTGCCGCAGGGCGTCACGAGGACGTCGAAGCGCTCGGGCGTGAGGGTGCCGCCGAGGTCCTGAGCCCGGAGCCACGTCGTCTCCATCCCCTCGAGACCCCTGGCCAGCGCGTCGATGGCACCGGCCGGCGCATCCGCCACCGGGAACCCGGGCTCGTTGAGAACGGCCACGCGGAGACGGTCCGGTGCCGGGCGTGGTCCGGTAATTGCGCCGACTTTAGTCCCGAATGCGCCGAACAGCGCCGAAGCGCCGGTGGCCTGCAGGAACTGGCGCCGATCGAGGGTGCGCGACATCCGGGAAGTATAGCGTCCGGTGCTCGCGGCGGCGGCGAGAGGCGGGTGCCATGGGGGAGCAGGAGACCGATCCGCGGTACCGCGCGCTGCTGAACGCCCTGCCACTCTGGGCGTTCGTGGTGGACGACGACGTGCGGGTGCTCGACCTCAACGACGCCGCCGCAGCCGTCTTCGCGCCCGACAAGGCCCTGGTCCTGGACCGGCTCGGCGGCGAGGTGCTGCACTGCCTGCACTCGCTGGACTCACCGGCGGGCTGCGGGAGCGGCCCCTTCTGCCCGGGCTGCGTGATCCGGAACTCGGTCGCCGAGTGCATGCGCGGCGGGCGCGTCTCGCGCCGGCGGACCAGGGTGACGCTGGTGTCGGACGGCCTGAAGAAGGACTACGAGCTGCTGGTCTCGGCGAGCCCCATGCCCGATCGCGGACGGCGGCTCGCGCTGCTGGTGCTCGAGGACGTGAGCGAGCTGTCGGCCCTGAAGGACATCATTCCGATCTGCGCGAAGTGCCGGAAGGTGCGTGACGACAGCGAGTACTGGCGGAGCGTCGAGTCGTACCTGCGGGACCGCCTCGGCGTGGACTTCACCCACGGCGTGTGCCCCGCGTGCCAGCGGGAGCTGTACCCGGATACCGAGGATGCGTGACCGCTACGGAGAGCCACCGGTCGGACTTGAACCGACGACCGCTCGATTACGAATCGAGAGCTCTACCACTGAGCTACGGTGGCAAAACGAAGACCAGTTGCGAGACGCCGGGTTGCGGGGCCCTGCCCTACCCCGCCGCCGGGACACCGCCCTCCCCTCGCAACTCCCGACTCGGAACTGTCCTGGCAGTGCCCTGGGCCGGACTCGAACCGGCACGGATTTCTCCACCACCCCCTCAAGATGGCGTGTCTACCAATTCCACCACCAGGGCCCGGCAGCCGTGAAAGCTAGCGGGCCGCCGTAAATAGCGTCAACTTGCGACCGATGTCCAAGGCTCCGCGCCGAACCGCCAAGGCCGAGCGGCCGAAGGCCAAGGCCGCGCGCCGCCCCCCCAAGGCCGAGCTCGAGACCTCGCTCTCGATCCTCCGCGGCATCCTCGAGTCCACAGCCGACGGACTGCTGGTGGTGGACCGGCAGGGGAGGATCGAGGACTACAACCGCAAGTTCGCCGAGCAGTGGCGGATTCCCGACGAGGTGCTCGCGACCGGCGAGGACGAGCGGGCCCTGGCCGCGGTGCTCGACCAGCTCAGGGATCCCGGCGCCTTCCTCGACAAGGTCCATGCGCTGTACGACTCGCCCGACGCCGAGAGCTTCGACGTGCTCGAGTTCAAGGACGGGCGGATCTTCGAGCGCTACTCGCAGCCGCAGCGGGTCGCGGGGAAGGTCACGGGCCGGGTGTGGAGCTTCCGCGACGTCACCGAGCGGCGGCGCGCGGAGGACGCGCTGCGCGAGAGCGAGCGGCGCTACCGGCTGGTCTCCGACAACATCGTCGACGTCATCTGGACGACCGATCTCCGCCTCGCGATGACGTACGTCAGCCCGTCGGTCGAGCGGCTCACCGGCCACACCGCCGCGGAGGCGATGCGGCTGCCGCTCGAGCGCCTGCTGACCCCGGCGTCCGCCGACGAGGCGCGGCGCACCCTCAGGGAGGCGCTGGCCGAGAACGCCGCCCACGGCAGGCGGCCGGGCGGCCGGACCCTCGAGGTCGAGCTGGTGCGCAAGGACGGCACGACCGTCCGGGTGGAGCTGCGGATCAGCTTCCTGCGCGGCGCCGACGGTGTCGCGCAGGGCATGCTCGGGGTCGCGCGCGACATCTCGGAGCGGCGGCGGGCCGAGGAGGCGCTCCGCTCGATCGTGGTGGCCACGGCCGCGACGACCGGCGAGGAGTTCTTCGCCGCGCTGGTCGCGCAGCTCGCCGCCGCGCTCGGCGTGCGCCACGCGCTGGCGGGCGAGCTGGTCGAGCCGGACTACAACCGAGTCCGCACGCTCGCCGTGTGGGCCGACGGGCGGCCGGGCGACGGCTTCGAGTACGACCTGGCGGGCTCCCCCTGCGAGCGGCTGGTCGGCGGCGGCGGGCTGGTGGCGTACCCCGACGGGCTGCGGGAGCGCTTCCCCGACGACCTCCTGGTGGCGAGGCTCGGGGCCGAGTCGTACGTCGGCATCCCGCTCCGCGACGGGACCGGACGGGTGCTGGGCAACCTGATGGTGATGCACGACGGGCCGATGGAGCGGCTGCCGCTCGCGGGGTCGCTGCTGAGCGTGTTCGCGATCCGCGCGGCGACGGAGCTGGAGCGGCGGCGCACCGAGGAGCGGCTCTCGCTGCAGAGCGCGGTGATGTCCGCGGCGGCGAACGCCATCGTGATCACGGCCCCCGACTCGACGATCCAGTGGATCAACCCCGCGTTCACCCGCCTGACCGGCTACGCGCCCGACGAAGCCATCGGGCGGACCACCCGGCTGCTCAATTCGGGCAAGCAGCCGCGGGGCTTCTACGCAGACCTGTGGCAGACCATCCTCGCCGGCAAGGTGTGGCGGGGCGAGATGGTCAACCGCCGCAAGGACGGGTCGCTCTACACCGAGCGGATGACCATCACGCCGGTGCTGGAGAGCTCCGGGAGCAGCGGCACCGCGGCGATCACCCACTTCGTCGCGGTCAAGGAGGACGTGACCGCGTTGAAGCAGATGGAGGACCAGCTGCGGCGCGCCCAGCGGATGGAGGCGGTCGGCCGGCTCGCCGGCGGCGTGGCGCACGACTTCAACAACCTGCTCCAGGCGATGCTCGGCCTCACGCAGCTCGAGCGGCTGCGCGGCGGCGACCCGGCGACCTCCGCCGAACGGCTCCAGGAGATGGAGGAGCTGCTGCGGCGGGGCGCCCAGCTCACCAAGCAGCTGCTGCTGTTTTCGCGCCGCGAGGAGCCCCGGACCGAGCGGTTCGACCTCAACGACGGCATCCGCGAGAGCGCCAAGCTGCTGCAGCGCCTGGTGCGGGCCGACGTGACGCTGGCGTTCGAGCTGTCGGCCGAGCCGCTGCCGGTCGAGGCGGACCGGGGCCAGATCGGCCAGGTGTGCATGAACCTCGCGGTGAACGCCGCCGATGCGATGCCCGGCGGCGGCGCGCTCACCGTGCGCTCGGGCCGGGAGGGCGAGGACGTCTGGTTCTCGGTGACCGACACGGGCCACGGCATCCCCGACGCCATCCGCGACCACATCTTCGAGCCGTTCTTCACCACCAAGGGGGACCAGCGCGGCACCGGCCTGGGCCTGGCCGTGGTGCACGGCATCGTGACGCAGCACGGCGGCGAGGTCGAGGTGCAGAGCGTGGTCGGCAAGGGCACGACCTTCCGGGTCCTGCTGCCGCGCCACGCCGAGGAGAGCGACGCGGCGGCCCCGGCCGCCGCCCGGGCCGCGGCGCTCCCGCGCGGCGACGGCCAGCGCGTCCTGCTGGTCGAGGACAACGACGCCGTGCGGCGCGCCTTCGAGCGGCTGCTGGTGCGGCTGGGCTACGACGTGCGGGCGGTCGGCAGCGGGGAAGAGGCCGAGCTGCTGCCGGCGCCGCAGCCGTTCACGCTGCTCCTCACCGACATGGTGCTTCCGGGAATGTCCGGCGCGGCGCTGGCGGCGCGGCTGCGCGAGCGCTGGCCCGCGCTCAGGGTGATCTTCATGTCCGGCTACACCGAGGACGAGGTGCTGCGCAAGAAGGCCGCCCTGGGGGAGGAGCGCTTCCTCCAGAAGCCGGTGGACCTGCCGACATTGGCGCGGGAGGTCAACGCGGCATTGAAAGAGGGCGGTTCCTAGGAGGGCGGTGGATTCTCGCCGCTCCCCGCTCCATCTTCCCAAAATGGCCGCCTGGCAGGACCGTCTCACCCGCGATCCCTCGGGCTTCTACCTGCTCGATCCCGCCCTGACCGAGGGCGTCCCCGTCCGCCTGTTCCTGACCGAGCACCTCCTCGAGACCACCGAGGAGAACCTCCTCCAGCAGATCCTCGCCGCCTGCGCCTTCCCGGGCGTGCGCTGCGTCGTGGTGACGCCCGACGTGCACTACGGATACGGCGTGCCCGTCGGCTGCGTGATCGCGACCGACGGCACGCTCGCGATGGGGCCGGTCGGGTTCGACATCGGGTGCGGGATGATGGCGGCGCGCTCGGCCGTGCACGCCGGCGCGGCCACGCCCGAGCGCCGGCTCACGTTCAACCGCGAGGTGATGCGGCGGGTGGAGATGGGGGCCGGCGGACAGAGCCGCTCCCTCAAGCGCCTGACGAAGGCCGCATTCGAGGGGATCGTCCGCGGGGGCGCGGAGCACTACGCCGCGACGTACGGCGCCACGTTCGACCGCGGCAACGCCGAGCGGCACCGGATCCCCGTGGACGACGACTGGGAGATCCCGTGGGGCGGACGGGGCAAGCCGGAGCGTGGCATCACCCAGATCGGCTCCCTGGGCGGCGGGAACCACTTCATGGAGCTGCAGGCGGACCAGCACGGGATGCTGTGGGTGATGGTGCACACGGGCTCGCGCGGGTTCGGGCACGGGCTCACCACGAACTTCTTCCAGCTGGCGAAGCAGGAGAATCCGCGCCTGCCCTCGCTCGACCTCGGCTACTTCACGCCGGCCTCGCGCCACTGGCGGAGCTACCGCAACGCGGTGGCCGCCGGCGGGAACTTCGCGATCGTGAACCGGCTGGTGATCTTCGAGCAGGTGGCGCGCGCGTTCTCCGACGCATTCGGCGCGGAGCTGGAGCTGGTCTACGAGATCTCCCACAACCTCGCCCAGCTGGAGCCGCACCCCGAGTTCGGCGAGGTGTGGGTGCACCGCAAGGGCGCGACGCGCGCCTTCCCCGCCGGCCATCCGCTGCTCGCCGGCACGCGCTGGGAGGCGACGGGCCACCCGGTCCTGATCCCGGGCTCGAACCAGGACCGGTCGTTCGTCCTGCGGCCGGGCGCGGGAGCGGCGAAGTCGCTGTTCTCGGTGAATCACGGCGCGGGCCGGCGGATGAGCCGGAGCGCGGCGCTGCGGGAGCTGAGCCGCCGCGAGATCGAGGACCAGTACCGGGACGCCGGCATCCTCGTCAACGCCGACGGCCGCGTACCGCTCGACGAGGCGGGTCCGGCCTACAAGCCGGCGCGCGAGGTGGTGGACTGCGTCGTGGGGGCGGGACTGGCGACGGTGGAGTACGAGCTCAGGCCGCTGGCGTCGCTCAAGGGAACCGAGGGCAGAGGCCGCTAGCGCGGAGCCGTCCGACGGCGGGCTCTACGGCTTCCCGGGAGCGGGCGGCAGCAGCGGCCGCACCACGTTCCACAGCTCCTCGAGGGTGAAGGGCTTGTCGAGCGTGGCCACGGCGCCGCATGACGCCGCCATCCTGAGCACCTCGTCCCGCGACGTGAAGCCGCCGCCCGAGATCAACACCACCGGGACGTTCAGCTCGAGCTGCTGGATGCGCATCAGCAGCTCCATCCCGTCCATCTCCGCCATGAACACGTCGCTGACGATGAGGTCGAAGGGCGTGGTCTTCAGCAGCTCCAGCGCCTCGGCGCCGTCGGCCACGTCCCACACCTGGTGGCCCAGCTTGCCGATGCCCTTCGCCACCACCG
>DASPTN010000031.1:0-15342 GCA_035623395.1 Gemmatimonadales bacterium
CTGGTGGGTCTCTCGTTCCGGGTGGCCAAGTACTCGACCCGCGCCACCGACCAGGCACTCGGCATGTCGACCCTGCTCGCCAAGGTGGATCGCGCGGCCACCACCGTCTTCGACAGCCTGCCCAACCTCGCCGGCTGCGACACGGCGTGGAGCGGCCTGTACCGCGTGACCGGCTGCACGGCGGTGACGCTGCTGTCGCCGCGCCTCGACAGCCTGCAGATCATCGTCACGTCGAGCCTGCCCGGGGCGCGGCCGGACACCATCAACATGCAGCGGGGCAAGGAGCGGCGCCCCGTGCCGCTGCGGTGATGCGGCCGGCCCCGGGCCGTCGCCGCGCGGGCTTCGTCCTGGCGGAGCTGCTGGTGGCGCTGCTGATCGCCGCCATCATCGGCGTCTCGCTGACGCAGCTGGTCATCTCCCAGTCGCGGTTCGTGGCCCTCCAGGGCGCGATCATGCAGGCGCGCGGCGGCGCGCGGGCGGCGCTCAACGTGATCGCGGGCGACCTGCGGATGGTCAGCGACAGCGGCCTGGTGGCCGCCGATCCGGACTCCGTCACGGTGCGCGTGCCCTACGCCTTCGGCGTCGCCTGCGGCCAGTGGAACGGGCGGACGGTCGTGAGCCTCCTCCCGGCGGACTCGGCCACCTACTTCTCGGCGACCGCCAGCGGCTACGCGTGGCGCGACTCGACGGGGAATTTCGTGTTCCGGGAGCCGGCGACGGTCGCGCACAGCTGGGGGTGGGCGTGCAACTGGCCGCGCAGCAACCCGCCGATCAGGACCCTCAGCACGCCGGGCTGGTCGCCCCTGGCCGTGGCCGTGCGCCCCAACGACGTGCGCACGCCGCAGGGCGCCATCGTGTACCTGTACCAGCTGGTCCGGTACGCCTTCGCCCCGTCGGCGCAGCTCCCGGGCCAGATCGGCCTGTGGCGCACCGTCCTGTCGACGGGCGAGCGGGACGAGCTGGTCGCGCCGTTCGACACCAGCGCCGCGTTCCAGTTCCTCGACAGCGCCTACGCGGCGCACGCCGCCCCGCCGTCGGACCTCAACACGGTCAAGGGCGTGCGGCTGATCCTGGTGGCCATGAGCGAGCAGCCGCCCGAAGGCCGCGCCCTCCCGATGCAGTTCAGGCTCACCACCGATGTCGTGTTCCGAAACCACTACTAGGCCCGCTTCCCCGCCCGCCTCGAGGCGCGGCTTCGTCCTCGCGACCACGCTGCTCGTGACGACGCTGCTCACCGTCATGCTGGCCGCCTCGTTCCTGCTGGTCTCGGCGGAGCAGCGCACCACCGACAACTCGTTCGGCACGGCCCGCGCGCTCGCCCTCGCGCAGGCCGGGCTCCAGAACTACTTCTCGCAGAACCGCGGTCTCAGCGACACGTCGACCTGGGACTCGACCCGCGTCCAGCTGGTGCTCGGGTACGCGGACGTCGTGGCGACCAAGCTCCGGGCGAGCGGCGGCCCCACCGGCAGCCCGCTGTCGCTGTGGGTGGTGCGGGCCACGGGCGTCGCCACCAGCCCCGTGATGGCCGGCCAGGTCCGCGGCTCGCGCACCATCGCGCAGTTCGCCGAGCTCAACGGCGGCGTGCTCCCGGCCCGCGCGGCGCTGGTCGCGCTCAACGGCGTGGCCATCAACGGCGGGAGCGCCTCGCCCGCGCCGGCCAACCCGGTGAGCGGCCACGACCTCGGCTCGATCCCGCCGTGCACCTCGCCCGGCGGCCTCGCGGCGGACACCTTCGCGGTCAGCGCCCCGAGCGGCCGGTACCAGGCCGTGAACGTGCAGGCGCCGGCGGGGATCGGGATCGAGACCTGGTACCCGTCGTGGAGCAACCTGTACGATTCCACGCACATCGACTGGACCTCGCTGACCTCCGGCAACTTCATCCCCGACTACACCGTCCCGCCGGGACCGTGGCCGCCGCTGATGAGCTCCAACTACCTGGTCGGCTACGCGAACGGGGACGTGACGATCCCCGCGGGCCAGCGGCGCGGGATGCTGGTCGCGACGGGCAACGTCACGCTGGCCCCCGGCGCGCACTGGGACGGCATCATCCTCGCCGGCGGCGTGCTGTACCAAGCCGGGCCGGCCATCGTGCACGGGATGGTGGTCACGGGACTCAACCTGGCCCTCGGACAGCCCGTGGCGATGGACTCGATCCAGCCGGGCTCCACCCTGGTCCAGTGGACCTGGTGCTACACGCAGTCCTCGATCAACTCGCTGTCCGCCCTGGTTCCCATCCGCAACGCCTGGGCGGACACCTGGACCACCTACTGACCTCCCGGGCCGCGAGGCCCGCGGCATCGGAGCCCCCCGGCCATGGCCACGACGGCGCAGCCGCTCACCGTCCTCTCTGAGGAAGAACGGATGTTCCGCGACGCCGTCCGCGGCTTCGCCGAGGAACGGGTGCGTCCGCTCACGCCCCGGATGGACGAGACCGGAGCGCTCGATCCGTCGCTGATCCCGCCGTGCTTCGAGATGGGGCTGATGGGGATCGAGATCCCCGAGGCCCTCGGCGGGGCGGGCGGGACCTTCTTCCTCTCGGTGCTCGCCGTCGAGGCCCTGTCGCACGTGGACGCGTCGGCCGCGATCCTGGTGGACGTGCAGAACACCCTGGTGAACAACTGCCTGCTGCGCTGGGCGAGCGACGAGCAGCAGGCGCGCTACCTGCCGCGGCTGGCCGGCGAATGGGTCGGCGCCTACGCGCTGTCCGAGCCCGCGGCCGGGTCGGACGCGTTCGGGCTCGAGACGCGCGCCGAGCGGCGCGGCGAGCGGTGGGTCCTGAACGGGCGCAAGCTGTGGATCACCAACGGGGCGGAGGCGTCGCTCTACGTCGTGTTCGCCAACGCCGATCCTGCGAAGGGCTACAAGGGCATCACCGCCTTCATCGTCGAGCGCACCTTCAAGGGCTTCTCCGTCGGCAAGAAGGAGAACAAGCTCGGAATCCGCGCCTCCAGCACGACCGAGCTGCTCCTCGACGAGTGCGAGGTGCCGGCGGAGAACGTCCTCGGCCAGGTGGGCCAGGGCTACAAGGTGTCGATCGAGACGTTGAACGAGGGGAGGATCGGCATCGGGGCGCAGATGATCGGCGTCGCGTCCGGCGCGCTGGCCGCGGCCACGGCGTACGGCAGGGAGCGCAAGCAGTTCGGCAAGCCCATCGTGGACTTCCAGGGCGTCCAGTTCCAGCTGGCGCAGGCGGCCACGGAGCTGGAGGCGGCGCGGCTGATGGTCTACAACGCCGCGCGACTCAAGGACGCCGGGCAGCCCTTCACCCAGCAGGCCGCGATGGCCAAGCTGTTCTCCTCGCAGGTGGCCGAGCGCGTGACCTCGCTGTGCGTGGAGCTGCTGGGCGGGTACGGCTACACGCGGGAGTATCCGGTCGAGAAGTTCTACCGCGACGCCAAGATCGGCACGATCTACGAAGGCACCAGCAACATGCAGCTCCAGACCATCGCGAAGCTGCTGCTGAAGTAGCCCGCCCCTCCTTCAAACCCGCCCGCGCCGTCCGGCATCCTAGCTGCGTGTGAACGAGCTGGAGCGCCGGGCACGGCAGGGTGACCAGAGCGCCTTCGAGCAGCTGTACCGGCTGCACGCGCGGCGTGTGTACGCCCTGTGCCTGCGCCTGGCGGGCGACGCCGTGGAGGCGCGACGCCTGGCGCAGGACGCCTTCGTGCGCGCCTGGGAGCGCCTCCCCGGGTTCCGGGGAGACAGCGCGTTCACGAGCTGGCTGCACCGGCTCACGGTCAACGTCGTGCTCGCCGACCGGCGGGCGGCCGGCCGGAGGCGGCGCCGCGTGATGCTGGACGGCGACGCGGCCGACGCCCAGCCGGCCGCCGACGCGTGGTCGCCCGAACGCATGGATCTCGAGCGGGCGATCGCCGCGCTGCCGGCGGGGGCCAGGGCCGTGTTCGTGCTGTTCGACATCGAGGGATATGGACACGCGGAGATCGCCGCGATGACGGGCATCGCGCCCGGCACGTCGAAAGCGCAGCTCCACCGGGCCCGGCGCCTGCTGCGGGAGGCCCTGTCGCGATGAGCCGGACCTCGGACCGCGGCACCGGGCCGGATGACCTGCAGGCGCGGATCGCGGCGCTGCCGCGCGAGATCGTCCCGCCCGACCTGTGGCCCGCGATCGCGGCGCGCCTGGACCGGGCCGCTCCGGGGGCCGACGCGCGGCCGCTGGTGCCCTCGCGCGCCTGGGGCCTCGGCGGCGGACTCCGCGCACCGTTCGCGTCGCCCTGGTCCCGCTGGGGCGTCAGGCCGGCACTCGCGGCCGGTCTCGTCCTGGCCCTCGCGGGCGTGCTGTGGCTCCGCCAGACCAGGGCGCCGTGGCGCGTCCTCCGGGCGGAGGGCGCCTACACCCTCGCGTCCGGCCGGCTCGAGACCTCCGCCTCGTCCCGGGTCCGGCTCGGCGTGGGACGCCTCGGCGAGGTGGACGTCGCACCGCGGAGCCGGGTCCGGCTCCTGTCCGCGCACCCGGAGCACCGGATGGCGCTCGACGGCGGACGCATCGAGGCGCGTATCTCCGCCCCGCCCCGCCTGTTTTACGTCGAGACCCCGGCGGCCACGGCCGTCGATCTCGGGTGCGCCTACACGCTCGCCGTGGACTCCGCCGGGGGCAGCCTGATCCACGTCACGGTGGGATGGGTGGAGCTGCGGCGCCTGGGCCGCGCCTCCGTGGTCCCATTCAACATGTCGGCCTATACCCGTCCGGGCTTTCCGCCGGGGACGCCGTTCGCCGACCGCGCGTCGGATTCCCTCAAGTCCGCGCTGTACCGGTTCGATTTCGGACGCGGCGGCGACGGCGCGGCCGCAGTCGTGCTGCGCGAAGCGACCGCGACCGACGCGATCACGCTCTGGCACCTGCTCCAGCGCACCGAGGGCGCGACCCGGGTGGCCGTGTACCGCCGCCTCGCCGCCCTGGCCCCGCCGCCTCCCGGCGCCGCCCAGGCGCGGCTGCTCGCGCTCGACCGCGGCGCGCTCGAGACGTGGTGGGAGGCGCTTCCCGGCTCGCCGGGCACGCTGCCCTGGTGGCAGCGTGCGGCGGTGCGCGTCGCCGCCTGGCTGGGGCTGATGTAAACCGGTGCGACGCGGCCGGCATCATAGCGGCGTCCCCAACACCGGAGCTGTCATGAACCGCCGCACGTTCACCGCCAGGACCGGCATTCTCGCCGCGCTGCTCGCCGCGGCGGCCGCCCCCGCCGCGCGAGCCTGCCCGCCCTCGCTCACCGTGGAACGCCCGTCCGCGCGGCTGCCCGCCGGCGACGCCGGCGCGTACGTCGTCGTCCGCGCGTCTCACGGCTGCCACGCCGGACCGTTCGCCGTGAGCGGCAGCGCGGAGGGGCTGATCGACGGGGCGCGGCGCTCGATCGCGCTCGATCTCGGGCGGGCCGACACGGCGGGCGTCTACCGCGTGCGGCGCCAGTGGCCGCGCGAAGGCGTGTGGGTGCTGCGATTCACGGTGACGGAGGGCGACGGCCACGCGACCGCGCTGGTCGGCATCGGGCCGTCGGGAGAGGTCGCCACGGTGCGCGAGCCGGCCCGAAGCGGCCAGGTCCGCGACGTCTCCGACGCCGACGTCGCGGCGCTGCTCCGGAGCCTCGCCGCGAGCTCCTAGTCGCCCGGCGACACCAGCGCCCGGATCCGGCGGCCCGGCCGGGCGCGCGGTTCGGCGGTTGACGGCCGGATGGGGGTTGCCCATCTTGGGGCCAGGAAGCCACCCACCCGCGCGATGGCGGTCCGGTCCGGACCGTAGCCGGGTCGGGTGGCTTTTCCGTTACGGGAGGGTCCGATGGCCGAACCCAGCAAGCGCGACATCCTCACGACGCCGGTGGCGTCCATCGACATCAAGCAGCACGACGTCCGCGCGCTGGTCGACGCCATGAACGAGATGGCGTTCCAGGCGCGGAACCTCGGCCGCGCGGCGCGCATCTACGACGCGATGCTCGCCGACAAGGAGTGCTCGGTCATCGTGTGCATGGCCGGCTCGCTGTGCTCGGCCGGCCTGCGGGACGTCTTCGTCGACCTGATCGAGCACCGGATGGTCGACGCGATCGTCTCGACCGGGGCCAACATCGTGGACCAGGACTTCTTCGAGGCGCTGGGGTTCCGGCACTGGCGCGGCGAGGTGCGGGCCGACGACGATCAGCTGCGCCGCCTGGCGATCGACCGCATCTACGACACCTACATCGACGAGGACGAGCTGCGGATCTGCGACGAGACGGTCGGGCGCATCGCCGACGACCTGCTCGCCTCCGGCGGACCGCGCGCCGTGAGCTCGCGCGAGTTCATCCGGGAGATGGGTGCGTGGCTCGAGCGCAACCGGCCGGGCGTGCGCTCCATCGTCTCCGCGGCCTACCGGGCCGACGTGCCGGTGTTCGTGCCCGCCTTCTCCGACTGCTCGGCCGGCTTCGGCCTGGTGCACCACCAGGTCCACCATCCGGACGGCTACATCGCCCTCGACTCGGCCGCCGACTTCCGGGAGCTGACCCAGCTGAAGCTGGCGGCGGGTGCGACGGGCCTGCTGATGATCGGCGGCGGCGTGCCCAAGAACTTCGCCCAGGACATCGTGGTGGCCGCCGAGGTGCTCGGCCACGACGTCGAGATGCACCGCTACGCCGTGCAGATCACGGTGGCCGACGAGCGCGACGGTGCGCTGTCGGGCTCCACGCTCCGCGAGGCCAACTCCTGGGGCAAGGTGAAGCTGGGCGAGGAGCAGATGGTCTACGCCGAGGCCACGGTCGCGCTGCCGCTGGTGGCGGGCTACGCCTTCCACAAGGGCGCGTGGCGGGCGAGGGCGGAGCGGCGGTATGCGAGGCTGTTCGCGGCCGAGGCGGCGCCGAAGTCGGGAGACTAGAGCACGAGGTGTGCGGTCGGCAGTTGAGTTGCGAGACGCCGAGTGGCGAGTGGTTCCGAGACGTCAGGGACGAGAGAGCGCGGCGCCGTCCCCGAACCTCCGCAGCAGCCCGTAGACGGTCTTGGCGCACTCGTCCCGCGTCGCCTCGAGCTTCGCTCCTGGCGTGCTGCCAGGCGTTGAGCTGCTTGAAGTGCCCCACGCGCGGAACGTAGAGGCCTCCACGGTCACTTCGTGGCCGATTCGTCGCGACTGAATCTCTTCCCCCGCATCTCGCTTCTCGGAACCACTCGCAACTCGCCGTCTCGCAACTCGTCTGCAGTCTCCTCCCTGATTTCCGAATTCTCCCCGCGCCGCAGCGTGAGCACCGTCACCTCCGCGGCGTGCCCCAGCCGGAACGGGATCCCCCAGTAGTTGGTGCCGGGATGGATGTAGAGCAGCGAGCCGTCGCGCGCGTGCGCGCCCATCGCCAGCTCCAGGAACGGACTCGCCAGGCACCAGCCCCACCGCTCGAAGCCCAGCTGTCCCCAGTGCGTGTGGCCGCTCAGCGTGAGCGGCGCGCCCCGCCGGGCCAGCGCCGGCCACAGCGCCGGGTTGTGCGCCAGGACCAGCACGAACTCGCCGGCGCGGACCTCCGCCAGCGTGCGGGCCAGGTCCGGCGCCAGCTCGCCGCTCGCCGCCGGATCGCCGGTCCCCGCGAGGCTGAAGCCGCCGCCGTTGCGGGCGAGCCGCACGCTGCGGTTCACCAGCAGCGTGAGGGGCAGCGCCTCGAGCCGCGGCCGCAGCTCCGACCAGCCCGAGTAAACCTCGTGGTTGCCGGGGATGGCGAAGACGCCCAGCGGGGCCTCGAGGGATCCCAGGGCCGCGGCGTAGTGGGCGGCGTCGGGCGGAAAGTCGTCCACCAGGTCGCCGGTCACGGCGATCAGCTCCGGCCGCGCGGCGCGCACCGCGTCGGCGACCCGCGCCAGGAACCGGCGCGACGTGTGCGGGCCGACGTGCAGGTCCGAGATCTGCGCGACCACCAGCCCCTCGGCGGCCGCGGGCAATTCCGGCAGCGTCACGAGCAGCCGCCGGACCCGGAGCCGCCGGCTCCCCGCGTAGCCGGCGAGCGCCGCCAGCAGGAGCAGGGCCGCGCCGACGGCGAGCGCGGCGCGCGCCGCGGAGCCGGCGACGCCGAACGCGAGGCCCACCACCGCCGCCGCCACGCCCACCGGCGCCAGCAGCAGCACGAACAGCTGCGCGTACCACATCGGACGGAACACCAGCACGCGCACCAGCGCGCCCGGGTAGGCGCCCCGCGCGCGCATCCCGATGAACAGTCCGAGCGGCGCGAGGGTGAGCAGCAGCCAGGCCGCGGCCGCGGTCCACCCGCGGCCGGGAAGCACCGGCGCGGCGAGGAGCCCCGCCGCGGCCCAGCAGCTCGTCAGGATCGCCAGGACCCAGGCGACGAACCGCACCATCGTGCGCCGCGAGGGGCGCGTCGGGTCGACCGACGTCGAGGTCATCGGTCCGGAATGTACTGCCGCCCCGGGGGCCGGAAGCAGCCGCGGTTGAGGGGGCCCGGCCGAGACCGTACATTGGACCGCGCATGGAGATCCGCGGCATCCGGCTGCATCGCCACCCGGCGATCGATCTGTCCGCGCTGGTCGGCGCCCTGGTGGCCGCGTTCCTGTTCCTGCGGTTGGCCGGAGCGCACGCCGAGCATGTCGCCATCCCCGCCGTCGCCGCCGACTTCAACCCGGATTCGGCGTTCCTCAACACCCGGATCCTGAGCGAGGGCTTCGACAACCGCGTGACCGGCAGCGACGGCGCGCGCTACGCCGCGACCTACCTCGCGGCGCACTTCGGCGCGCTGGGGCTCAAGCCGAGCATCCAGGAATTCCCCATCGTCGTGAAGGACCGGCTGCTGCAGGGCCGGAACGTGATCGGCGTGAGCGAGGGCACGCTCCCCGGCACCATCGTGCTGCTGGCACACTACGACGGCCAGCCGACCTCCGACCAGTCGGCCGGCGACAACGCCTCCGGCGTCGGGTCGATGCTCGAGCTGGCCAGGGTGCTCGAGCGCCGCGGCCATCGTCGCACGATCGCCTACGTCGCCACCGACGCCGAGGAATGGGGCCTGGTCGGGGCGCAGACGTACGTCGCCTCGCTGCGCGATCCCGACCAGGTCATCGCGGCGATCTCGCTCGACCACGTCGAGAACGGTGTCGGGAAGGCGGTGCGCATCAACGGCGAAGGGCAGGACGACGACGACTACGCGCCCGTGTGGCTGCGCCGCGCGAGCGCCGACGCCTACGCCGCGGGCGGCGTGCGCACCACCGACGTCGGCACGCTCGAGGAGCTGATCCACCGCGTCCTCGGCGTGACCCTTTCCGATCAGGGTCCGTTCATCGACGCGGAGGTGCCCGCCGTCGACCTCGACGTCGAGTCGCGGCGGCCGGAGTACGCGAGCTTCCTCTACCACACGCCGGGGGACCGCTGGGAGACGCTGCAGCCGCAGTCGTTCGCCCTGCTGGGCGGCGGCGCCGAGCGGCTGGTCCTGGCGCTCGACGCGGCCCCGGCGCCGCACGGCCCGGTGCACTATCTCGGGCTCGGCGACGCGCGGATGGTCCGGGGCTTCTGGATCCTGCTGGCCGCGCTCGCCCTGTTCGTGCCGCTGGCCTTCGCGACCTGGGAAGCCTGGACCGCGGCGCTCGCCGACCCGGCGTCGCGGACCGCGGTCCGGTCGGAGCTGGTCCGGGCCGGCGGCTGGTGGCTGACCGGCATCGCCGGCCTGCTCGCCCTGTGGGCCACCGTGACGATCGGCATGCTGCCGGCGTACCAGGCCTCGCCCGCCACCGTGCGCGATCCGCTCCTCTACTCGACGCGCTGGCTGCCGATCCTCACGACGCTGCTGGTCATGGTGGTGGTGGGACTGCTGCTGAACTCGCTCCGGAAGCGGGCCGGGCTGGTGGTGTCGCATCCGCTGGCCGGCCGGGCCGCCGCGCTCTCGACCCTGGTCGTGGTGGTCGCGCTCACGCTGGTCCACGATCCGTTCGCGGCGGTCTGGCTCCTGGTGCTTCCCGCGTGGCTGTGGCCGTGGATCGGCCCGACCCGGCGCCCGCTGACCAGCGCGGCCGGCCTGCTGATCGTCGCCGTGAGTGCGATCCCGCTCGTGGTCGCGCTGGCCGTGATGAGCCGGCCGCTCGAGGTCGGGAGCGGGTTCCTGTGGTACCTGTTCCTCCAGGCCGCCTACCGCACCTGGAGTCCGTTCACGACCGTGACGTGCGTGGTGATGCTGCTCGCGGCGACCCGGCTGCTGGGGACCGCGACGGCGCGCCTGCTCCCCGCCGAGGGCGACTAGCCGCATCCAGCGCGCGCAGCAGGTCGCGCTCCAGCTCCTCCGCGCTCTCCAGCCCCACCGAGACCCGGATCAACCCGTCCGTGATGCCCGCGGCGGCTCGCTCCTCGCTCGACACGTGGGCGTGCGTCATCGACGCCGGGTGCTCGACCAGGGTGTCGGTGCAGCCCAGGCTCACCGCGCGCCTGCACACCGCGAGCGCGTCGAGGAAGCGGCGCCCGGTCTCCGCCCCGCCCCGGATCCCGAAGGCGATCATCGCGCCGAAGCCCAGCATCTGGCGGCTCGCCACCTCGTGGCCCGGGTCGTCGACCAGACCGGGATAGCGCACCCACTCGACCAGGCGGTGCTGGGCCAGCTCGCCCGCGAGCCTGCGCGCCGTCTGCGATTCCCGCTCCACCCTCAGGCGCAGCGTCTTCACGCCCTGCAACAGCAGCCAGGCGTCGAACGGGCTCGGCACGGAGCCGAGCACCTTTTTCATCTGGGTCACGCGGCCCGCGAGCAGCTCCCGGTCCGCGCTCACCACCACGCCGCCCACGACCGTGCCGTGGCCGCCGAGGTACTTGGTCGAGGAGTGGACCACGAGGTCGGCGCCGAAGCCCAGCGGCTTCTGCAGCACCGGCGTCGCGAACGTGTTGTCCACCAGCAGCCGCGCCCCGGCCGAGGCCGCGACCGCGGCGGCGTGGGCGAGGTCCACGATGTCGAGCGTGGGGTTGGCGGGCGTCTCGACCACCACCAGCCTGGTGCGCGGCCGGCGCACCGCGGCCTCGAGCGCCTTCGGGAGGTCGCCGGGGCGCACCATCGTCACGGCGACGCCGTAACGCGGCAGCACCTGGTCCAGCAGCTCGGTGGTGCCGCCGTACAGGGGCCGCACCGCGACCACGTGATCGCCCTGCTCCACGCAGGCGAGCACCGCGGCCGTCACGGCGCCCATCCCGGACCCGAACGCCACGGCCGCCGCCTCCCGCTCGGTGCCCTCGCTCTCCAGCGCCGCCACCTTCGCCTCCCACCGGGCCACGGTGGGGTTGCCCATCCGCGTGTACACGTAGCCCGGCGTCTCGCCCGCGAACCGCGCCGCCGCCTCGGCGGCCCGGTCGAAGGTGAAGGTGCTCGTCTGGTAGATCGGCATCTCGTGCGAGCCGTAGGGATCGGGCAGCAGCGCGTCGGACGGGAGGAACGGTGGCCGGGCCATGGCTACTCCAGGGGAATCGCGGTCTCGGACTTCATGGTCGACAGCACGACGGACGAGTTGAGCCGCTCGACGCCGGGCAGCCGGGTGAGCGTGTCCAGCACCAGCTGCTCGTACGCGGCGGCGTCGCGCACCACCACGCGCAGCAGGAAGTCCGCGGTGCCGGTCGTGTGGTGGCACTCGAGGATCTCGGGCACGGCCCGCACCGCCTCGCGGAACTTCCGCACCGCGCCCTCGCGGTGGAGCGCCAGCGTCACCGCCACGTAGACGGTCATCCCGAATCCCAGCCGCGGCGCGTCGAGCACCGCCGTGTACCGGGTGATGACCTGCGCCGCCTCGAGCCGCCGCAGCCGCTCGTGCACCGGCGGCGCCGAGAGGCCGACGGCCTCGGCGAGCCGCGCCACCGGGGCCCGGCCGTCCCGCTGGAGCAGTGCCAGCAGCTTGCGGTCCACCGCGTCCAGCGCGACCTGAGGAAGCTTCGCTCTCATAGCTGATTTCATGATAATCTTATGGATTTCAGCGTCAATACCTAACGATCTACTAGCAGCTCCGGGCCCGGCGCCAGGCCGCCTCCAGCGCCTCGGCCGGCAGTCCGGCCAGGGTCGGACCCGGCAGCGGGGCGTAGGTCCGCGGCTGCGCCGGCGCGTCGACGCGGCGGAACTCCAGGACGGGACGGGCCAGCCGGCGGGCGAGGTACGGGGAGATTCTGCCGGTGGAGACCACGCGCGCCTCCCACGCCGAGCCGTCTGGCGCGGTGAAGCGGCGCGGAGGATCGGGCGGAGGATCGGGCGGAGGCGACGCCACGGTTCTATACTACACGCCGTGCCGCCCCGTCGCCTGTGCCTCGCCGTGCCGCTGGCGCTTGCGCTCGCGCCCCGTGCCGCGCCCGCGCAGGCCCCGCGCGAGCCGCTGCGCATCGTGGTGGTGGGGGACGTCAACCTGGCGCGGATCGTCGCCCGCACCTACGTCGTGCCGGGGCGCGGCGCCGAGATCTTCGCCGCGGTGCGGGACAGCCTGCGCGCCGCCGACCTCGCGATCGCCAACCTCGAGAGCCTGATTTTCGACCGCGGGACCTTCACGGACACCGCGCTCAGCCCGGCGTTCGCCGCGCCGGCGGCCGCCGCCCGGGTGCTGGCCGACGCGGGCTTCGCGGCCGTCTCCACGGCGAACAACCACGCCTGGGACCTCGGTCACGCGGCGCTGCTGGAGTCGCTGCGGCACCTCGACAGCGCCGGCGTGGCCCACGCCGGCACGGGGGCGACCGTCGCCGACGCCCTGCGGCCCGCCATCCTGCGGCGGCGGGGGTGGACGGTCGCGCTGTTCTCGGTCACCGCGATCTTCAACTATCCGGATCTCGTGGTGCGCGGCCACCCCGCCGAATGCTGCGTCGCGTGGGCGGACACCCTGGCCCTGCGACCCGCGATCCAGGCGGCCCGTGACAGCGGGGCCGACCTCGTGCTGGTGATGCTGCACGCCGGCGTGGAGTACCGGGCCGTGCCGCCGGCGAGCGTCGTCGCCATCGCCAAGGGGCTGATCCACGCGGGCGCCGACGTGGTGTTCGGCCACCATCCGCACGTGCCGCAGGGTCTCGGCTGGGCCGACGGAAAGCCGATCCTGTATTCGCTCGGCAACTTCGTGTTCGCCCAGCATCAGCCATGGACGAACCGCGGCCTGTGGGCGGAGTTCACCGCGACGCCGGACGGCCGCCGCGCACTGGTGGTGCGCCCGGTGGTGGCGGGGCTCCAGCCCCGGCTCGCCACGGGGCCCGACTCCGCGGCCACGATGGAGCATTTCCGGGCGATCACCGACTCGCTCACCCGCTTGCCACGGACTCCGGCCCGGCGTACGTTGGGCCGCCACCCCACGCCCGGAACGGGACGCGAATGATGGACGACCGCTCACTCGATTTCTTCAAGCGCCTGCTGGACACGCCGGGACCGTCCGGCTTCGAGCGCGCACCGGCACGGGTGTGGCGCGAGGAGGCCGCCCGGTTCGCGAAGGTCGAGGCCGACGTCGCCGGCAACTGCTACGCGACGGTGAACCCGGGCGGCAAGCCGCGGGTGATGCTGACCGGCCACCTCGACGAGATCGGCGTGATGATCGTGCACGTCGACGACGACGGCTTCCTCTACTTCGCGCCGATCGGCGGATGGGATCCCCAGGTGCTCGTCGGCCAGCGGGTGCGCCTCGAGGGCCGCGCCGGTCCGGTCGCGGGCGTGGTCGGGAAGAAGGCGATCCACCTCATCAAGGCGGACGAGCGCGACAAGGCCTCGAAGATCACCGACCTGTGGATCGACATCGGCGTGAAGAACAAGGCCGAGGCGCTCGAGCGGGTGCGCGTCGGCGACGCCGGCGTGCTCGAGGCGGGCGTCGCGCAGCTGCCGAACCGGAGGCTGGTCTCGCGCAGCATCGACAACCGGGTCGGCTCGTTCGTGGTGCTGGAGGCGCTGCGCCGGCTCGCGGCGCAGCCGCCCGCGGCGTGCGCGGTGGCGGTGGGCACCACCCAGGAGGAGATCGCCTACACCGGGGGCGGGGCGCGGACCAGCGCCTTCGGGCTCGAGCCCGACGCGGCGATCGTGGTCGACGTGACCCACGCGACCGACTCGCCCGGCGTCGAGAAGAAGGAAGTGGGCGACTTCAAGCTCGGCGGCGGCCCGGTGCTGTCGCGCGGCTCGGCCGCGAGCCCGGTCGTGTTCGACCAGCTGGTCGCCGCGGCCGAGGCGGAGAAGATCCCGTACGGCATCGAGGCGGCGCCGCGCGGCACCTCGACCGACGCCGACGCCATCTACACCGCGCGGCGCGGCATCGCCACCGGCGTGGTGTCGGTGCCGTGTCGCTACATGCACAGCCCCAACGAGATGGTGGACCTGGACGACCTCGACCGCGCCGCGGCGCTGCTGGCCGCGTGGACGCGGCGGCTCCAGGGCGGCACCTCGTTCCTCCCCTACTAGACCCGTCCGGAGCCCCCATGACGCAACCGTTCAAGCCGTACGTGCCCGCGAACACCGACATGCCGGAGTTCACGCTCCGCGCGGTGCTGATCGGTCTCGTGATGTGCGTGATCCTCGGCGCGGCCAACGCCTACCTCGGGCTGAAGGCCGGGATGACGATCGCGGCCACCTACCCGGCGGCGGTGATCGGGATGGCCGTGCTGCGGACGATGCGCGGCTCCATCCTCGAGGAGAACGTCGCGCGCACGGTGGGCTCGATCGGCGAATCGGTTGCCGCCGGAGCCATCTTCACGCTTCCGGCGTTCTACATCGCGGGCATCTGGACCGACTTCGCCTCGACCGGCCACTACATCCAGTCCACCCTGATCATGATCGCGGGCGGCGTCCTGGGCATCATGTTCGTCGCGCTGCTGCGGCGGGTGCTCGTCGAGGACAAGGAGCTGCCCTTCCCCGAGTCGGTCGCGGCCTCCGAGATCCACAAGGCGGGACGCGGCGGCGGCACGGGGGCGAAGTTCCTGTTCGGCGCGATGGGCGTCGGCGCGGTCATCCAGGGCCTGGCGCAGATCAACCTCTTCACCTCGAGCTGGCAGAAGTTCGTGGCGTTCGCGCGCACGAGCATCGGCCTGCGGTCGAGCGGCAGCGCCACCGGGCAGAGCGGGATGCTGCTCAGCTCGCCCTCGATCAGCCCGGCGTTCATCGGCGTCGGCTACATCATCGGCCCGAAGCTGGCGTCGCTGAACTTCGCGGGCGGCGTGGTGGCGTGGGGCCTGATGGTGCCGATCCTCACCTACTTCATCGCGCCGACGGTGTTCACCGCCGGCGGGCCGGCCCCGACGACCGACCAGTGGATCTCGCTCGCCAACAACGTGTGGTTCACCATCGTCCGGCCGATCGCGATCGGCGGGATGCTGATGAGCGCGGCGTACACGCTGTTCCGGATGCGGAAGAGCCTGATCGCGGGCATCCAGCGCTCGATCGGCGACGTGAAGAAGGCCGCGTCCGGCGCCCCGGTCGGCGA
>DASPTN010000032.1:0-7536 GCA_035623395.1 Gemmatimonadales bacterium
GCTCTCCGGCGGCCTGGACTCGTCGGTGATCTCGGCGCTGGCGAAGAAGTTCGCGGCGAAGCGCGTCGAGTCGCACGACACGCAGCCGGCGTGGTGGCCGCAGCTGCACTCGTTCGCCATCGGGCTCGAGGGCTCGCCCGACCTGGCGGCGGCGCGGACGGTCGCCGGGCACATCGGCACCATCCACCACGAGATCCACTTCACGATCCAGGAGGGCCTCGACGCCCTGCGGGACGTGGTGTTCCACCTCGAGACGTACGACGTCACCACGGTGCGCGCCTCCACGCCGATGTACCTGATGGCGCGGGTGATCAAGTCGATGGGCGTGAAGATGGTGCTGTCGGGCGAGGGGGCGGACGAGGTGTTCGGCGGGTATTTGTACTTCCACAAGGCGCCCGACGCCCGCGCGTTCCACGAGGAGACGGTCCGCAAGCTGGGCAAGCTGCACCTGTACGACTGCCTGCGGGCCAACAAGTCGCTCGCGGCCTGGGGCGTCGAGGGGCGGGTCCCGTTCCTGGACAAGGACTTCCTCGACGTCGCGATGCGCCTCAACCCGGCGGACAAGATGGTCCGGGAGGGGCGGATCGAGAAATGGGTGCTGCGCAAGACCTTCGAGGACACGCTCCCGGCGACGGTGGCGTGGCGGCAGAAGGAGCAGTTCTCCGACGGGGTGGGCTACGGCTGGATCGACACGCTGAAGCAGATGACGGCGCGGGCGGTGTCGGACGACGAGATCGCGCACGCCCGGTACCGGTTCCCGATCAACCCGCCGCTGTCGAAGGAGGAGTACTTCTACCGCTCACTGTTCCACGAGCACTTCCCGTCCGACTCCGCGGCGGCGTGCGTGCCGTCGGTGCCGTCGGTGGCGTGCAGCACGCCCGAGGCGCTGGCGTGGGATGCGGCGTTCCGGAACGCGAACGACCCGTCGGGCCGCGCGGTGAAGGCGGTGCACCAGCAGGCCTACCGGTGACGGGTGCGCCCGCCGGCGGCCGGCCGCTCCCGCGGCCGGCGCCGGCGGGAGTCGCTACGGGCGGACCTCTTCGACCGTCTGCAGGATCTTGTCGCGCGTGACCGGCATCCGCATCGTGCGCGCGGCGCCGAGGCCCTGCATCACGGCCAGCAGGTCCACGCCGCTGAAGGTCGGGCGTCCCGACATGGCCACCACCCGGGCCTCCGGGTAGCGCCGCCGCAGCTGCCGCAGGAAGTCCGTCGGATCCATCCGGCCCACCGTCAGCACGTCGAGGAAGACGACGTCCGCCGGCACGGTCTCGTAGGCCACCAGGCCGATGCTGGCGTCGCCCGCCTCCACCACTTCGTGGCCGGCGCCGGCGAGCATCGTCGCCATGTGGCTCCGGACCGCCTCGTTCTGGTCGATGAGGAGAATCCGGGCCGCCCGGGAGTTGGGCACCACCGCCGCGCGGCCGCAGCCGAGGCACACGACCCGCCGCGCGATCTCGGCGCCGCGCCGGCGGGCGGGTCCGAGCGTGAAGGCGCCACCGCAGGCGGGACAGCTGACGGGTCCGGGCGTCGCGAACCGCGTCCGCAGCTGGTCCATGTGCTCGATGGTGTACGGTGTGGGCGTGTCGCGCCGCCGCCGCCCCAACCGGCGCGACAACTGGGTCCGCCGGTCGGCGACGGTGCGGCGGACGGCCTGGCGCCGGTCCGGCCGGCCGCGCCGCTCGGAGCGGAACTGCTGCGCCGCGCTGCGGCGGTCGCGGCGACGCCGGTCGGCGTCGGCGCGTCGAGGCAACGGCGAGCGCCTGTCCCACAGCCGCCGGCGCTCTCCCCGCCGGCGCTGCACGGATGCTCTCTCCACTCGGCCCCTATCCGTTCGTGCCGCAGACCAAGATAAGCGTCCCGCGCCGGATGGAAATCGTCTCTACCGCGCTTCGCGGCGTTTTGCGATATTGAGGGTCCCTCACAATCATCGCGATCATCGGACCGCACCGGGCGGTGCGGCGGAGGACACCCCGTGTTCGCCTCGATCCCCCTGCTCGCGCTGGCGCTCAGCCTGTCCGGCCGCTCTCCCGGGGACGGGCGGGCGCTGATCCGGGCGATGCACGACCGGTACGCCGGCGCCTGGTACCACACGCTCGCCTTCACGCAGCACAACACCGCCACCGACACCGCCGGCAGGGAGACGCATTCGACCTGGCGGGAGTACGCGACCTTCCCCGGCAGCCTCCGCATCGACTTCCTGCCGGCGGACAGCGGCGGGGGCGTCGTGTTCCGGAGCGACACCGAGTACGTGTTCGCCCACGACACGCTCGCCCGCACCATCCCGCTCATCCACTCGCTGCTGGTGCTCGGCTTCGACGTGTACGTCCAGCCGGTGGACACCACGCTCGCCAAGCTCACGCGCCTCGGCATCGACCTGTCCACGATGCACGAGGACACCTGGCAGGGGCGCCCGGTGTACGTGGTCGGCGCCGCCGCCGGCGATTCGCAGCGCGTGCAGTTCTGGGTCGACCGCGAGCGGCTGGTGTTCGTCCGGATGCTCCAGCCGGCCTGCCGGCCCGGCGCGGCCCGCATCGCGGACAGCCGGTTCGAGGACTACCGGCCGGTGGGCGGCGCGTGGCTCTCGGCCCGCGTCGTGTTCCTGGTGAACGGCCGACCGGTCTGGAAGGAGGAGTACGTGGACATCCAGACCGACCCGCCGCTCGGCGCCGACCTGTTCGACCCCCGCCGGTTCGCGAGCGCCCGCCCGAAGGGCTGAGCGGTCCGCGGCGGGGATTCCCGTGCACCTGATCGTCCTGCTCGTCGCCCTGCAGGCCGCCGGCTCCGGCGCTCCGGGGCCGGAGGTCGCGATCGCGCAGGGCCGCCTCGCGGGCGACGTCGAGCGCGGCGTGGACGCGTTCAAGGGCATCCCCTACGCGGCGCCGCCGGTCGGGCCCTGGCGCTGGCGCCCGCCGCAGCCCGCTCCCTCCTGGAGCGGGACGCGCGATGCGACGTCGTTCGGCCCCGTCTGCCCGCAGCATCCGGCGGAAGGCCTGGTCGTGCGCGCCAACCTGCCCCGCAGCGAAGACTGCCTCACCCTCAACGTGTGGACCCCGGGCCTCGAGGCCCGCGCCCGGCGGCCGGTCATGGTGTGGATCCACGGCGGCGGCTTCGTCCAGGGCGGGTCCGCCTCCCCGCTCTACGACGGCGCGGCCCTCGCGGGCAACGGGACCGTCGTCGTGAGCCTCAACTACCGGCTCGGCCAGCTCGGCTTCTTCGCGCTGCCCGCCCTCGCCGCGCAGCACCCGGACGAGCCGTCGGCCGACTTCGGCCTGCTCGACCAGATCGCCGCCCTGCGATGGGTCCGCGACAACATCGCCGCCTTCGGGGGCGATCCGGCGAACGTCACGGTCTTCGGGGAGTCGGCGGGCGGCGTCAGCGTGGATGCGCTGATGGCTTCTCCGCCGGCGCGCGGCTTGTTCGCGAAGGCGATCGCCGAGTCCGGGCCGGCACTCTACGGCACCACCTCCCTGGCCGAGGCGCAGCGCCGCGCCGTGGCCCTGGCGGCCCGGCTGGGCGCGACGGGGCCCCACGCGCCGGACGTGCTGCGCGCGGCGAGCGCCGACTCGATCCTCGCGGCCGGCGAGGGAGACGTGGGCCCGATCCTGGACGGCACCGTGCTGGTGGAGGACGTCGCGACCTCCTTCGCCCGGGGCCGCGTGGCGCGCGTGCCTTACCTGACGGGCACCAACAGCGACGAGGGATCGCTGCTGGGCAGCGGCGCCGCCAGCCTGCTGGCCGAGCCGCAAGCCGGCGGCCCGGACTCGGCCCGGGCGCTCTACGAGAGGGGCGGCACTCTCAGCGACGCCGAGCTCGCGCGGCAGGAATTCGGCGACCGGCTCTTCGCCGCGACGTCGAGCCTGTTCGCGCGCGGCGTCGCCGGGCTGGGCGTGCCGGCCTACGTGTATCGGTTCGCCTTCATGCCCGCGATCCTGCGCGCGCGGCAGGCGCCCGGCGTGCCGCACGGCGGCGAGATCCTGTTCGTGTTCGGCTTCGGCCGTCTGGCGGCGCTCGCGCCGCCGCAGGACGTCGCGGTGAGCGAGATGATGCAGGCGTACTGGACGAACTTCGCGAGGACGGGCGACCCCAACGGGCCGGGCCTGCCCGCGTGGCCGGCCTACGGGGGCCCCGGGCCCCGGACCCTGGTCATCGACGACAGCACCGCGGCGGTCGCCGACTTCCGCGCCGCGCAGATCGGCTTCGCGCTGCGCGAGTGGGCGCGGCGGACCGGCGTGGCCCTGCCCTGAGGCGGCCCGTCCCGGCCGCTAGACGTTGAACCGGACGTGCAGGATGTCGCCGTCGGCGACCGGGTGGTCCTTGCCTCCGAGCTGCAGCTTGCCCGCCTCGCGTACCGCGTGCTCCGATCCGTGCTCCATGAACACCGCGTACGGGATGATCTCGGCCCGGATGAACCCGCGCTCGAGGTCGCTGTGGATCTTCCCCGCGGCCTGCTTCGCGTTGCTGCCGCGCCGGACGGGCCAGGCCCGCACTTCGTCCGGACCGACGGTGAAGAACGAGATGAGGTCGAGCAGCGCGTACGCCGTGTGGATGAACCGGGTCAGCGCCGATTCCTTGAGGCCGAGGTCCTCCAGGAACGCCGCCTGGTCGGCGGCGTCCATCTTCGCGATCTCCGCCTCCACGCTCGCCGAGAGCACCAGGCCGGCCGCGTGGATGGCCTCGAGTCGCCCGGCCATCGCGGCGGGCAGCGGCACCGCGGCCTCGTCCTCGCTGCGGTTCAACGCCACCATCAGCGGCCGGTCGGTGAGGAACCCGAAGCCGGTGAGCTTGCTGCGGTCGAGCGCCTGCGCCGAGAGCGAGCGCAGCGGCAGCTCCTGCTCCAGGGTCTGCTTCATCAGATCGAACGCTGCCAGCTCGAGCGGGTCCGGCTTGTCCTTCTTGGCGCGCTCCAGCCGCCGCTCCACCATGGCGAGGTCGGTGAGCAGGCATTCGGCGTGGAACGCCTCCAGCTCGGCGGCGGGATCGGGCTTCGCCTCGAGCGCCGGGTTGTCGAACCCGCGGAGCACCAGGCACAGCACGTCCTGGTCGCGGATCTGCTGCAGGGCCTTCGCCGAGAGCCCCTTCTTCTCCGCACCGTGCTCGCCCGGGATGTCGCTGAAGACGATCTCGGCGTAGGTGGTCTTCTTCGGATTGAAGATCTTCGAGAGTGTGTCGATCCGCTCGTCCGGCACCTTCACCGTGCCGAGGTGCAGCTCGCCACCGAAGCCCACGGGCACGTTGAGGCCCGTGAGCGTGTTGAACACCGTCGTCTTCCCCGATCCCGCGAAGCCCACCAGGCCGATTTTCATGGCCCAATTCTACAGCGGACGCGGCCGGATCGCTGCCCGCCGTCAACGGCCGGCGCGGCGAGCCGCCGTCGGTCCGGGCTAGGCCAGCACCCGCCGGATCGCCTCCCGGTTCGCGGCGCTCGTGACCTGCGCGCCGTCGGCGCGGTGCAGCTGGGCGATGCGGTCGCGATACTGCTCCTCGATCCGCCCCCGCACCATCTTCATCGTGCTGTTGAGCATCCGGTTCTGCTCGGTGAACCCCTCGTCGAGGACGGCGAACGTCGACGGCAGCCACCGCTCCGGGAACATCCCGGCGTGCCTCCCCCCGCCCCTGTACGCGTCGATCTCGGCCTCCAGCAGGCGCAGGGCCGCGTCCTGGCCCTCCACCCGGTCGGGCGCCATGCCGTGGCGCTCCATCCACTCGGCCAGCGCCTCCCGGTTCGGCACCAGGAGCGCGACCGTCGCCGGCGACTGGTTGTTGTGGAGCATGATCTGGTCGATGAACCGGGAGCGGTCGACGACGGTCTCCTCGATGCCCTCCGGGCTGTACTTCTCGCCGTCGTGCCCGATGAGCAGGCTCTTCTCCCGGCCGAGCACGTACAGGAAGCCGTCGCGGTCGAGATAGCCGAGGTCGCCGGTGTGCAGCCAGCCGTCCCGCAGCGCCTCGGCGGTCGCCGTGTCGTTCTTCCAGTAGCCGAGCATCACGTTCTCGCCCCGGACCACGATCTCGCCCTTCTCGCCGGCGGGCAGGCCGCGGCCGTCCTCGCCCACGATCCGCAGGTCGAGGTGGGGCACGAGCGTGCCCGAGGAGCCGAGCTTGTGGCGGCGCGGCGTGTTGGACGAGATCACCGGCGCGGCCTCGGTGAGGCCGTAGCCCTGGTACATCGGGATGCCGATGGCGTAGAAGAACCGCTGCAGCTCGAGGTCGAGCAGCGCCGCGCCGCCCACGAAGTACTCGAGCCGGCCGCCGAAGTTCTCGCGGATCCTGCGGAACAGCACGGCGTCGAACAGCGCCACCAGCGGCTTGAGGAGCGCGCGCGCCCCGCGTCCCCGGTCGAACCCCAATCCGCCGTGGGCCTTCGCGACCGCCACGCCGGCGCGGAACAGCGCCCACGACAGGAGGCCCCTGGCGCGCACGCCCTTCTCGACGCCCTTGCGGAACGTCTTGGCCAGCGCCGGCGCGCTCAACAGCAGCGTCGGGCGCGTCTCCCGGATGTTGGCCGGGATGTTCCGCAGCGTCTCCATCGGGGTCTTGCCCGTCTGCACGCAGGCGAACGCGCCGCCCGTGGAGCCGAGGGCGTAGACGCCGCAGGTGTGGGCGAAGGCGTGGTCCCACGGGAGGATGAGCAGGGTCACCGCGTGGGGCGGCAGCGGGTAGAGCGCCACGCCCTGCGCGATGTTCGCCGTGTAGTTGCGATGGCTGAGGACGATGCCCTTGGGGTCGGCGGTCGTGCCGCTGGTGTAGCAGATGTTGGCCGGATCCGATCCCTCGAGCGAGCGCCACGAAGCGGCGACGCGGTCGGGGTGCGCCGCCAGCGCCGCATCGCCGCGCGCGAGCAGGTCGGCGAAGCGGACGGTCCCGGGCGGCAGCTCGCCCGGATCGTCGAGCAGGACGACGGTCTCCAGCTCCGGCAGCTCGGCGCGGATGCCGAGCACCTTGCGCGCCTGGGAGCCCGACACGACGGCCATCCGGCATCCCGAGTGGCTGAGACGGAAGCGCAGCTCGGGCAGCTCCTCGATCTTCACCGATATCGGGACGTCGATCGCGCCCGCGTAGAGGATGCCCAGCTCGGCCACCACCCACTCGCGGCGGCCCTCCGAGATCAGGGCGACCCGGTCGCCCTTCCCCAGGCCGAGGTCGAGGAGGCCCGCCGCGCAGCGGTGCACCAGCGCCCGCGTCTCGGCGTACGACGTTCCGCGCCAGGTCCCGTCCCGTTTCTCGAGGACCAGCGTGTTGTCGGCGAATCGCTCGACGGAGGCCTCGAACAGCTCGGGCAGCGTCAGCGGGGTGGATGCGTCGGAGCTCATGGCGGTTCCCTCGGCGTCCGGCCGCGGGACGGCCGCCCGCGGCGTCGCGTCGACATCGATGGGGTGCGGCCGTCAAGCCGGCGTCAACCGAACCGCTGAGAGGATGTGCGCGCAGGCGGGTCCGTCAAGGAGGACGGCTCGCAGGCACTCGGGCGCCCGGCGCAGTTGCCCCGGGACCGCCGCCGAACATATGGTAAGCTGACCGATGCCGATTCGCATTTCGCCG
>DASPTN010000033.1:0-26399 GCA_035623395.1 Gemmatimonadales bacterium
GACGGTTACGAGATCGTGACGCCGTCGTGGACCGGCAGCGGTGCCAGCGCTCGTACCCTTGCCGCCACGCCATGACCGCGACCCAGCGCCGCCGGCGCATCCTCTTCATCTGTGGCTCGCTGAACCAGACCACGATGATGCACCAGATCGGCCGCCACCTCGCCGATCACGACTGCTTCTACACGCCCTGCTACACCGACGGCCTGCTGCACTGGCTGAGCCGCCGCGGGCTGCTGGACTTCACGGTCCTCGGCGGCGAGATGCGACGGATGACCGACAGCTACCTCCGCGACGAGGGCCTGCCGCTCGACGAGCGGGGCGTCCAGGGCAGCTACGACCTCGTCGTCTCGGGCACGGACCTGCTGGTGCAGCGCAACGTCCGCGGCAAGCCGCTGCTGCTCGTCCAGGAAGGCATGACCGACCCCGAGGGGCTCGCCTACCGGCCGGTGCGCGCGCTGCGGCTGCCGCGCTGGCTCGCCGGCACCGCCACTACGGGGCTGTCGGGTGCCTACACACGGTTCTGCGTCGCCTCGCCCGGCTACCGGGACCTGTTCATCGCCAAGGGCGTGCCGGCCGACCGGCTGGTGGTGACCGGCATCCCGAATTTCGACGACTGCCGCGCCTTCCTCCGGAACGATTTCCCGCACCTCGGCTACGTGCTGGTCGCCACCTCCGACGCGCGCGAGACGTTCAAGCGCGACGACCGGGCGCAGTTCCTGGAGGGTGTGGCGGCGATCGCGGCCGGGCGGCCCCTGATCTTCAAGCTGCACCCCAACGAGAACGTCGCGCGCTCGACGGCCGAGATCCGCGCCCGCTTCCCCGACGCGCCGGTCCCGGGCGAGCCGTGACCCGGGCGTCGCCCCGGACGCACGACGCCGCCCGGACGTCGGGCGGCGTCTCCTCCATCCGTCGATGGGCCGCGACTCAGTGCAGCGTGTCGAACAGCTTGTGCACGACCTGCTGGATCTTCTCCTGCGACATCCGCCGCACCTGGTGCTCCTCGGTGCGGTAACGGCCGACCCACGCGGTCTCGCCGTCGGACCTGAGGCGCAGCTCCACCGTCAGCCATCCGTCGCGATAGCCGTTCGAGGCATCGTACGGATAGTAGGCCGGGGCGTACCACCCGTAGGGATAGCCGCTGAACGCGAACCCCCAGCCCCACGGGTACCAGCCCCACGGCCGGTAGAAGCCCCAGGGCCGATAGAAGCCGAACGGCCGGAAACCCCAGCCGCCGTAGAAGCCGAAGCCCACGGCGGGCGCGACGCGGGGCTGCTGCCGGTACGGCTCCGAGCCGCTGAAGGAGAAGCCGAGGACGAAGTCGGCCTGGGCGGTGTCGTCGACCTTGCGGAAGCCGCGCTCCTGCATCGCCCCCTCGATCGCCCGGCGGAACCGCTGCTGCGCGATCGGGTCGTAGGCGAGGCGCTCCGGGATGTAGGGCCCCCGCGCGCCGCTGTCGTGCGCGGCCGGCGCGGCGCCGGCCCACGCCCACGTGGCCCCCTGGGGGACCGGGATGTTCTCGTCGCGTTCGCTGCGGATGCTCGGCGCGCAGCCCGCTGCCAGCGCCGCGGCGGCGACCAGGACGGTCGCGCGGGACAGACGATCGATGCTCATGACCTGCTCCGATTCCGGAGACTGACCACTGCGACGTCCCACGACCCGTGAGACGCTCCCCTGCACCTCGTTCTTAACCCCGCGCGCGTCCGGCGGTTCCGCCGCGCGCGGCTACAGCGCCTTCTGGAAGATCCGGAAGCGCTTGTAGATCACGCCGCCCTGCCGCTCCATCTCGCGGCGGACCCGGGTGTTCGACTCCAGCTCGTGGTGGCTGTCGAACGCCTCGTAGCCGCCGGCGATCGCCGTGCGGATCATCGCCGCGCCGAGCAGGGTGTCCACCCCGCGGTTGCGGTACTCCGCCTTGACGCCGCCCAGCAGCAGGTCGATCTGCCTCGACCGCTTCATCGCCCGGAGCACGTGGATGAAGCCGAACGGAAACAGGTGGCCCCCGGCCTTCACGATGCCCTCGGCCATGTTGGGAATCGCGATCATGAAGCCCACGACCTGGTCGCCCTTGGCGACCGCCTTCACGAACCGCGGGTCGAGCAGCGGCATGTACTGCCTGGCGAGCGCCTCCATCTCCTCCTGGTCGAGCGGGGAGTAGCCGTAGATGCCGACGAACGTCTCGTTCATCAGGCCGAGGATCGGCCGGATGAACGGCTTGAGCTGGCGCTTCCGGGTGAACTCGAGCACCCGCAGGTGGCCGCGCTCGGCGATGCGCTCGGCGACGCGCTCGTACAGCTCCGGGATGCGGTCGGGGACGGGAATCCGGTAGACGACGTAGTCGACTTCCTTGGCGTAGCCCTCGGCCTCGACCAGGCCGATGAGCCACGGGAAGTTGTAGTAGGTGACGATGGTCGGCTCGTGCTCGTAGCCCTCGACCAGGAAGCCTTCGGGGTCCTGGTCGTTGAAGCCGAACGGGCCGATGACCTTGTTCATCCCGCGCTCGCGCGCCCAGCCCTCGACGTGCGCCAGCAGCGCGTGCACCACCTCGCCGTCCCGGGTGGCCTCCAGACCCGCGAACCGCGCCGTGCGCTCCCCGAGCATCTCGTTGTGCCGCCGGTTGACGATGCCCATCGCGCGGCCGACCAGCCGGCCGTCCTTCCATGCGAGCACCATCGTGGTGTCGCAGTAGCGGTACGCGAGGTTCTTGCGGGGGTCGTAGTACTTCCACTCGTCCATGTAGATGGGCGGCATCCACCGCGGATGGTCCCGGTGCAGCTGCTCGGGCAGGTAGATGAACCGCTTGAGATCACGCTTGCCGGCTACGGGGACGACCTGGACGGGCATGCTCGCGGGCTCGCTTCCGCTGTGGTTCCGACCGACTCAGCGGTCGTGAGGTGGACACAAGCTACGGCCGCGGGCCGCGTGTCGCCAGTTTCGGGCCGGCGGCGGCGCCCCGCGGCCCCGGTCGCCGGAACGGAACTTGCCCCTCGCGGCGCGCGCCTCGCGCGGCCGCCCCGGCGGGCTTAGCTTCCGATTTCGTGGCGACTCCGGTCTTCTTCGACGCATCGGGCAAGCGGCGGCGGGCGGTCAACCGTTCCTCCACGGTGCTCGGACTCGCCGCCGCGGTCGTCACCACCATCTTCGTCGTCAGCCTCCTGGTCGTCCCGTTCCTCCCGCGGTTCCCCGGCATGGCCAACCCGGCGCGGCAGCTCAACCGGGCCGGGCAGACGCTGCTGCCCAGGCGCAGTCAGCGGCTCAACCGTTCGCTGCTCCGGCGCGCGCGCAACGAGCTGTGGAAGGACATCGCCGCCCGGCGCGCCCGTGCCGCGCGGCGCGCCGCCCGCGCCGCCCCGGCGAGGCCGGACACGATGATCGCCGCGTTCTACGCCATCTGGCAGCGCAGCGGTCTGTACTCGCTGCGCCTCAACGCGGACCGGCTGACGGACCTGTTCCCCGAGTGGCTGCACCTGAACCGCGAGGGCACCGGTCTCGACTTCAAGGACTGGGACCCCGAGGTCACCCAGTCCAACCTCGACGTGATCGAGGTCGCGCGCGAGCACCACGTCGACATCCACCCGGTGCTCAACAACGCCGAGCGCGGGCTGTTCGACCCGGTCCGCGCCCACGCGCTGCTGTCGTCCGGCAGGCGCCAGTTGGAGCTGGCGTACGCGGTGCGCGACTGGCTCGTGAAGGAGGAGTTCCAGGGCCTCAACCTCGACCTCGAGAATCTCCGGCCCGACGACTACCCGCGCCTGGCGGGCTTCGTCGCGCTGCTCCGGGGCGTGCTCCACGCCGCCGACCTGCAGCTCAGCGTGGATGTCGAAGCGCGGCGGGACGTGGACATCCCGCTCGAGCGCCTCGCCGCCGCGGCCGACTACGTGATCCTGATGGCGTACGCGCAGCACTCGCCCGCGGGGCCGCCGGGTCCGGTGGCCTCGGTGGCGTGGTTCGACAGCGTGCTCGCCCGCACCGTGCAGCGCGTGCCGGCCGCCAAGCTGGTCGCCGGCATCGGCAACTACGGTCTCGACTGGCCCGCCAACGGCACGCCGGCCACCGCCGTGACCTACCAGCAGGCGCTGTTCACCGCCGAGGACAACAACCCCGACGTGCCGCCGCCGCGGGTGGTGGACTTCGATCCGGTCGCGCTCAACCCGACGTTCCAGTACCAGGACGACTCGTCGAAGACCCACGAAGTGTGGATGCTGGACGCGGCCACGGCGTACGACGACCTGGTGCTGGCGCGCCGCAGCGGGGTGAAGGGCGCGGTGCTGTGGGTCCTCGGCTCCGAGGACCCGTCGGTCTGGGCCGTGTTCGACCGCCACAGCGCGGACTCGCTGCCCGCGGCCGCGCGCCTCGACACCATCCCGCCGCCCTATGCGCCGCTCAAGACGGGCGCCGGCGACGTGCTGGAGGTGGTCTCCTCGCCGCGGGGCGGGCTGCGCAGCGTGGACGCCGACTCCGCCACCGGCGTGATCACCGACGAGGAGTACCTGACCTTCCCGTCGCCCTACGTGATCCGCCACTCCGGCTACAAGCCGAAGAAGCTGGTGCTCACCTTCGACGACGGTCCGGATCGCGTCTTCACGCCCGAGATCCTCGACGAGCTGAAGGACCTCGGCGTGAAGGCCGACTTCTTCCTCATCGGGGAGAACGTCGAGCGCTACCCGGAGGTAACGCGGCGGATCCTGCGCGAGGGGCACGAGATCGGCAGCCACACCTTCACCCACCCCAACATGGGCGCGGTGAGCTACCGGCGGATGATGCTGGAGTTCAACACCACCCAGCGCGCGCTGGAGGCGGTGCTCGGCCGGTCCACCATCCTGTTCCGGTTCCCCTACAACGCCGACCAGGAGCCGAACACCAACGAGGAGACGGACCCGGTCCTGGTGGCGGCGCGGCTGGGCTACATCACGGTCGGCGAGCTGATCGACCCGCAGGACTGGAACCTGTTCAAGACCGACAGCACCGGGGCGCGGACGGCGCGCACCGCCGACGACATCGTCGCCGCCACGCTGAGCCAGGTGGACAGCATCAAGGGCAACGTCATCCTGCTCCACAGCGGCGGCGGCGAGCGGAAGGCCACCGTGCAGGCGCTGCCGGTGATCGTGCACGAGCTCCAGGACCGCGGCTACGAGTTCGTCACCGTCTCCGAGCTCATCGGCGTGCCGCGCGACGTGGTGATGCCGTCGGTGAGCCCGCACGAAGAGCTGCTGGTCGGTCTCGACCGCGTGACGTTCGACACCCTGTTCACCTTCGAGACCGTGCTCGGCGCCACGTTCATCTTCGCGGTCGCCCTGGCGGTCGGGCGCGTGATCTTCATCATCCCGGTCGCCCTGCTCGCCCGGCGCCGGGCGAAGCGCACCGTGTTCGATCCCGCCTTCCACCCGCCGGTGAGCGTGCTGATCGCCGCCTACAACGAGCGGCCGGTCATCGTGCGCACCATCCGCAGCGTGCTCGCCAACCACTACGCGGACCTCGAGGTCATCGTGGTGGACGACGGCTCGGCCGACGGCACCGGCGACGCGGTGGAGCGCGAGTTCGGCGGCGACGACCGGGTGCACCTGATCCGCCAGGCGAACGGCGGCAAGGCGGCCGCCCTGAACCGCGGGATCCAGGACGCCCGCGGCGAGGTCCTGGTGTGCTTCGACGCCGACACCCAGATCGCCGCTCAGGGCATCCCGACGATCGTCCGCCACTTCCAGGACCCGGCGGTGGGCGCGGTGGCGGGCAACGTGAAGGTCGGCAACCGGATCAACGTCCTCACCCGCTGGCAGTCGATCGAGTACATCACCAGCCAGAACCTCGATCGGCGGGCGTACGCCTACCTCAACGCCATCACGGTCGTGCCCGGGGCGGTGGGCGCGTGGCGCCGCGACGCCGTGCTGGCGGTCGGCGGCTACCTGAACGACACGATGGCCGAGGACATGGAGCTGACCTACCGGCTCCGCCGAGCGGGCTGGCGCATCACCGCCGACACCGAGACGCTCGGCTTCACCGAGGCGCCGGCCACGTTCAAGGCGTTCTTCCGCCAGCGGTTCCGCTGGGCGTACGGCACGCTGCAGTGCCTGTGGAAGCATCGCGGCGCGCTGTTCCGCTACGGGTGGTTCGGCAAGCTGGCGATCCCGGCGGTGTGGGTGTTCCAGGTCCTGTTCCAGGCGCTGGGCCCGCTGGTGGACCTCAAGGTGGTGTGGACCCTGATCGATTTCGTCTACTCCTGGGCCACGATGGGGGCCCTGCACCAGGACTGGCAGCCGCTGCCGGGCATCACGCGGCTCGTGCTCGAGGTCGGGTTCTTCTACGGCATCTTCTTCGGCGTGGACCTGGTGGGCGCGTTCATCGCCTACCGGCTCGACCGCGAGAAGTACCGCGACCTGTGGTGGCTGTTCTGGCAGCGGTTCGTCTACCGGCAGCTGATGTACGCCGTGCTGTGGAAGTCGGTGGTGACGGCGATCAAGGGCAAGCGCCAGGGCTGGGGGAAGCTGGAGCGCAAGGGCACCGTGCGACTGGCGGTGCGGACGGCCTAGGGTTCGGCTTGCGCCGGCGCCCGCCGCGCGGTAGCTCTGACGCGACCTGACCACCTCTTGAGGCCATCATGCGTCACCCCACGTTGCTCGCCGCTGGCGCCGCGCTCCTGGTCCTGGCCGGCTGCCAGCCCTCCAACAAACCCCAACCGCTCACCGGCGCCGACTCGACCGCGATCGCCAAGCTGCGGGCGGACTTCGCCACGGCCTGGAACCGTGGCAACGTCGACGGCGTCGTGACGCTCTACACCGACGACGCGGTGCTGCAGCAGGCCGACACGACGGCGCTCAAGGGCAGCAACGCGATCCGCACCTACATGAACAGCGCGCTCGGCACGCCCACGCGGCCCACGCTCGCCATCACGTCGGTCGCGCTGAACGGCCGCCAGGACCTGGCGGTGGACGCCGGGACGTGGACGCTGACGCCGCCCGCGCCGGCGGCCCCGGCCAAGGGCGCCGCCCCCGCCGCGCCCGCACCGATCGCCGGGAAGTACCTGGTCGTGCTGTCGAAGCAGCCGGACGGGGGCTGGAAGATCAGCTGGCACGCGAGCAGTCCCGACGCGCCCATGGCGCCGCCGGCGCCGGCGAAGCACGGGAGATAGCAGCCGCCGGAGTCTGCAAGGGCAGGGCAGTTGCCAGACGCCAAGTTGCCAGTGGTTGTCGGCTGCCGGACGCGAGAGGCCAGACCAGTTGCCCAGTCCATGCAACGGGTCCGGCCTCCGGATCCTGGCACCGGGTAACCACTGGCAGCTTGGCGTCTTGGAACCGTCTGACTAGTTTTCAGGGCTTTTATGGCCGACGTCTCGCTTCGGCGCAGCCAGCTCATGCTGCTCGCGGGGACCGCGAACCGGCCCCTCGCCGAGGAGATCGCGTCGCACCTCAAGCAGCCGCTGTGCGAGGTGACGATCCGGCGGTTCTCCGACGGCGAGCTGTTCGTGAAGATCGACGAGAACTTGCGTGGGCGGGACGTCTACATCATCCAGCCCACCAACCCGCCGGCCGAGAACCTGATGGAGCTGCTGCTGCTGATGGACGCGGCGCGGCGGGCGAGTGCGGCGCGGGTCACGGCGGTGATCCCGTACTTCGGCTACGCGCGGCAGGACCGCAAGGACCAGCCCCGGGTCGCCATCAGCGCCAAGCTGGTCGCGAACCTGGTGAGCACGGCGGGCGCGGACCGGGTGCTGGCGATGGACTTCCACTCGCACCAGCTGCAGGGGTTCTTCGACATCCCGGTGGACCACCTGTACGGCGCACCGGTCCTGACGGCGCACTACCGCCAGAAGATGCTGAAGGACCTCGTGGTGGTGGCGCCGGACGTCGGCTCGGCGAAGATGGCGCGCGGGTTCGCCAAGCGGCTGAACGGCTCGCTGGCGATCATCGACAAGCGCCGTCCCTCGGCGAACATCGCCGAGGTCGTCAACGTGGTCGGCGAGGTCGAGGGGCGGGACTGCCTGATCCCCGACGACCTGATCGATACCGCCGGGACGGTGAGCGAGGCCGCGGCGGCGCTGAAGCGGCTCGGTGCGCGGAACGTGTACTGCTGTGCGTCGCACGCGCTGCTCTCCGGACCGGCCATCGACCGCCTGTCGGCGTCGCCGATCGAGGAGCTGGCGGTGACCAACACCATCAGCATGCCGAACCGGAAGCCGTTCGACCGCCTGGTGGTGCTGTCGGTGGGCAACCTGCTGGCGACGGCGATCGCGAATACGCACAGCGACAAGTCGGTGAGCAGTCTGTTCGATTGACGACAACGGGACTGGACAACACAGTGAGAGGTGAGGAAGTGAGAGGTGAGACGTTCAAGTGAGACGTGAGAGGCGGAACCGCGTGAGAGGTGAACACCCTCTCACGCTTCACAACCTCTCACCTCTCGCGTGAACGTCTCACCTCTCACCTCTCACGCCTCACGCTACTGGGACTCCACAATGGCTCAGACCGTGAAGCTCGACGCCACCACCCGTTCCACCCAGGGCAAGGGCCCCGCGCGCGCCATGCGCCGCGGCGGACAGGTGCCCGCCGTCATCTACGGGCGCGGCCGCGAGCCCACCGCCCTCTCCGTCGACGGCGTCGCCCTCGGCCGGTTGCTCGAGAAGATCCATCCCGAGAGCACCATCGTCGAGCTGGCGCTGGACGGGGCCACGGTCAAGACGCTGATCCGCGAGGTGCAGCGCCACCCGGTGCGCCCGGGCATCGTGCACGTGGACTTCTACGAGATCCGCGCGGGCGAGAAGATCCGGCTCGAGGTGCCGATCCACTGCGTCGGCATCCCCGAGGGCGTGCGCAACCAGGGCGGCACCCTGGACCAGGTCATCCGCAACGTCGCGATCGAGGTGCTGCCGACCGACATCCCCGAGCGCGTGGAGCTCGACGTCACGGCGCTGACCATCGGCAAGTCGCTGCACGTCGCCGACCTGGCGATCCCCAACGCCCACATCCTCATGGACGGGGCGCTCACCGTCTGCACCGTCGTCGCGCCGCGGATCGAAGAGGTGGCGGCGCCGGTGGCGGCGGCGGCCGAGGGTGCGCCGGTGGAGGGTGAGGCGGCCGCGGCGGCACCGGCCGAGGGCGCCGTGGAGCCGGCGGAGCCGGAGCTCATCCGCAAGCGCAAGCCGGCGGAAGAAGACGAGGAAGAGAAGTAGCGGGCGCCGCGCCCTGAAGCTCATCGTCGGGCTCGGCAACCCCGGCGCCGGCTACGCCGACACCCGCCACAACGCGGGATTCTGGCTGGCCGACACGCTCGCCTCGCGGTGGCGGCTTCCGCGCTTCCGGCGGGAGCCGCCGTCGCTCGCCACCGGCGGCCGCACGCCGTTCGGCGCGGTCCACCTCCTCAAGCCGCAGACCTTCATGAACGACTCCGGGCGCGCGCTCTCCGGCCTCCGCCCCGCGGAGCCCGGCGGCCCCGTGGCGGGCCTGCTGGTGCTCGTGGACGACGTCGCGCTTCCGGTCGGCTACTTCCGGATCCGCCCGCGCGGCAGCGCCGGCGGGCACAACGGCCTCAAGAGCGTCGAGGCGGTACTCGGCACGCGCGAGTACGCCCGGCTGCGGATCGGCGTCGGCCCCGCCCCCGACGACGTCGACGACCTGGCCGACTTCATGCTCGAGCCGATGCCCCGGACCGAGCGCCACGCGGTGGAGGAGCTGCTGCCGCAGATGGCCGAGGCGGTGGAGTGCTGGATGACGGAGGGGGCCGAGAAGACGATGACGCGGTTCAACCGGCGGGTGCGTCCGGCCGTGTGACGGCCGGCGCGCACAGCCACCGAAAGGACGCCCGATGACGCTGCGCCGTGTCCTGTTCTCGTTCGCCGTGACCTTCGCCGCCGCGCTGGCGGTGTTCACCCTGCCCCGCTTCGTGTACAACTCGGTGACGGCCGCGCTCGCCCAGGCGCCCAGGACGGGGGCCGGGGATTCGGGGTCGGGGATCGGGGCGAAGCCGGCCGCGCCGCAGCCGCCAGCGGCCGCGCCCGCGGCCCAGAGCCCGTCCTCGCCAAACCCCAACCCCGGATCCCCGACCCCCGTTTCCCTGCCCGCCCGCCTCATCGGCCTGCTCGGGATGGCCCTGTTCCTGGGCGCGGGCTACGCGCTCAGCCGCAACCGCCGCGCCGTCAACTGGCGCACCATCGGCTGGGGCCTCGCCCTCCAGGTCGCGTTCGCCGTCTTCGTGCTGCGGGTGCCGTTCGGCATCAAGCTGTTCCGCGCCCTCGGGGACCTCGTCACCAGGATCCTCAGCTTCTCCTACGCGGGCTCGGAGTTCGTGTTCGGCGACATCGGCGCGCAGCACGCCAAGGTCGGGGTGGTATTCGCCTTCCAGATCCTCCCGGCGATCATCTTCATCTCCGCGCTGATGGCGATCCTCTACTACCTGGGGATCATGCAGGTCGTGGTGCGGGCGATGGCGATCGCGATGAACAAGATCCTCCGGGCGAGCGGGGCGGAGAGCCTCAACGTCGCCGCGTCGATCTTCATGGGCCAGACGGAGGCGCCGCTCACCATCCGGCCGTTCCTCAACAAGATGACGCAGTCCGAGCTGATGACCGTGATGACGGCGGGGATGGCCCACGTGTCGGGCTCGATCATGGCCGCGTACATCGCGTTCGGCATCGAGGCGCGGCACCTGCTGACGGCGGTGATCATGACGGCGCCGGGGACGATCGTGATGGCCAAGCTGCTCCAGCCGGAGACGGAGCAGCCGGAGACGCTCGGGATGGTGAAGCTCGACATCCCCCGGACCGACGTGAACGTGGTCGATGCCGCGTCGCGCGGCACGGGCGAGGGGCTGCACCTGATGCTCAACGTGATCGCGATGCTGATCTCCTTCATCGCGCTCATCGCCCTGGTCAACGGCGGCTTCGCGGCGGTGCACGGCTGGCTGAGCTGGTTCCCGGGCAGCATCCAGGTGGTGCTCGGGTGGATCGGGCAGCCGGTGGCGTGGGCGATGGGCGTGCCGTGGCGCGACGCCGGCAGCATCGGCAGCCTGCTCGGCACCCGCGCGGTGCTGAACGAGTTCATCGCCTTCGCGCAGCTCGGGCCGATGAAGGCGTCGCTGGACCCGCGGTCGTTCACGATCGCGTCGTTCGCGCTGTGCGGCTTCGCGAACATCAGCTCGGTGGGCATCCAGATCGGCGGCATCGGCGCGCTGGCCCCGGAGCGCAAGCACGACCTGGCGCGCCTCGGCTTCCGGGCGATGCTGGCGGGGACGCTGGCGAACTTCATGTCGGCGACGATTGCGGGGATGATGCTGTGAGGGGGTGAGCGCGAGAGGTGAGGGGCGAGAGGTGAGACGTTCAAGTGAGAAGTGAGAGGCAACGGCCGTGAGAGGTCGTGAGAGGTGAGACGTGAGCCTCGGCTCTCACGCCTTTGCGCTTCTCACCTGTCACCTGAACGTCTCACTTCTCACCTCTCCCCCCTCACGTTATCTTTGTTGCGACATACCACCTGCTCCCGCCCACACCTGGCGGGGGCCGCTCAGGCCAAAGGGGAGGTGTCGATCGTGACCCGTCGTTACGAAGTCGTCTACATTTTCGACAGCGCGCTGGAGGAGCCCGCGATCGGCGAGAAGTTGACGCGGTTTCACGCGCTGCTCGGCCCCGACGTGCAGGTCAGCGTCAACCACTGGGGCAAGCGCACCCTCACCTACCGCATGAAGCGCCACGACACCGGCTACTACGTGGTCGCGCAGTTCGAGGCCCCGCCGGCCGTGCTGCCCGAGTTCGAGCGCGCCGTCAAGCTCGACGAGGGTGTCCTGCGCTTCCTGGTGGTGCTGGCCGAGACCGTCACGCAGGCCCCGGTGCCGGTCGAGCCCGCCGTGGCCGCGGCCGCCGAGGAGGAGGAGGAATGAGAACGCGCAGCAAGACGTGCCCCGTGTGCGAGGCCGGCGTCCGGGTGGTGGACTACAAGGACGACCGTACCCTTGGCCGGTTCCTCACCGACCGGGGCAAGATCCTGCCCAGCCGCCTGTCGGGCATGTGCGCCCGGCACCAGCGCCAGGTCTCGACCGCCATCAAGCGGGCGCGGCAGCTGATGCTGCTGCCCTACATCAAAGGGTACGGCCAGTAGCCTGAAGCTCCGGCCGCTGATCCTGGGGGCGCTGGCCTACTTCTTCGGGATCGCGCTCGTCTCGCCGGTCGCGCTCGTGGCCGCGCCGCTCGCCGTGTACCTGGCGCTGCAGGCCTCCGCCCGGCGCGACCTGGCGTACGCCGCGGCGTGCCTGGCGGTCACCGTGGCACTCTGCTGGGGGCCCGCCGACGAGTTCGAGCAGCTGACGCGAGCCTGGGTCGTCCTCCTCGCGGCCGGCATCGCCGTCGTGCTGATCGCCACCGGCGGGAGAAGCTGGGTCGCGACCAGCCTCGGTGCGCTCACGCTGGCCGCCGGAGCGGCCGCGATCCTCATGGCCGTCACGCACCTGACGCTGGGCAAGGTGGCCGGCGTCGTGGAGCAGCACTACTTCCCGCCGGCGCGGTCGCTGGTGGACCTGGTCGCGCCCGTCGGCAGCGAGACGCGCGAGTCGGTCAACGGCTCGCTCCTGGCCGTCGTCCACACCCTCGGCCGCTTCCTGCCCGGCGTGCTGCTGCTGCAGTCGCTCGCCGCGCAGGCGCTCGCCTGGGCCCTGTACCACCGCATCGCCCGCGCGCCCAGGGGCGAGCCCGTCGAGGCGCTCACCCGGTTCCGGTTCAACGACCACCTGATCTGGGGCGTCGCGATCTCGCTGGTCGCGGTGCTGCTGCCGCGGCTCGGCTGGGCGCGGGCCCTGGGCGGCAACCTGCTGCTGTTCTTCGGCGGGCTGTACCTGGTGCGGGGCGTGGCGGTGCTGGCGGCGGTGGCGGCGGCCGTGGGCTTCACCGGGCTCATGGCTTCCGCCGTCGCGCTGATCGGCACCCTGCTGCTGTGGTGGATCCTCGCGCCGGCGCTGCTCGTGCTGGGACTCACCGACACGCTGGTCGACTGGCGGTTGCGCCTGGCGCGCGCCGCCGGCAAACCCTAGAGGACGATGCCATGGACGTGATTCTCCGCGAGGACGTCGAGAAGCTCGGGCGCAGCGGCGAGGTCGTCACCGTCAAGGACGGCTACGCGCGCAACTTCCTGCTGCCGCGCGGGCTGGCCTACCTGGCCACCGACGGCAACCGCCGCCGGCTCCAGGCCGAGCAGCGCCAGCGCGACAGGCGCGTGGCGGAGGAGGTCTCGAGCGCGCGCGAGCTGGCGACGCGCCTGGAGACCGTCTCGCTGTCGTTCTCCATGAAGGCGGGCGAGGGCGACAAGCTGTTCGGCTCGGTCACCGCCGCCGACATCGCCGAGCGGCTCGCGGCCGAGGGCCTGACGGTGGACCGCAAGGCCGTGGAGCTCGAGAACCCGATCAAGGCGCTGGGCGTCTACAAGGTGCCGATCCGGCTGCACGCGGACGTGAAGCCCGAAGTCCGGGTCTGGGTGGTCAAGGAATAGGGACGTGGGCACGGCGATCGGCTACCTGGACGGCCGACGCCTGCGGCGCTCGCTGCTGGCGGCCGCCGCCTGGGTCGTGGCGGGCCGCGACGAGCTGAACCGCATCAACGTCTACCCGGTGCCGGACGGCGACACCGGCACCAACTTCTCCCACACCGTGCGCTCGATCGCCGACGCCCTGCACCGGCTCGGCGACGCGCCCGAGCTGCCCGACGTCACGCGCACCGCCGCCGAGGCGTCGGTGAAGGGCGCGCGCGGCAACTCCGGCATGATGCTGTCCCACTTCCTGCTCGGCTTCAGCGAGGGCATCGGCCAGCGGATGCAGGTCCGCACCCACGAGCTGGCGGCGGCCATCCGCCGCGGCTTCGAGCGGCTGCAGGAGGCCCTCGAGAAGCCGGTGGAGGGCACCATCCTCTCGGTGGCCCGGGAAGCGGCGCGGGGCGCCGAGCGGGGCGCGAGCGAGCACTCCGACATCGTGCCGATGCTGCGGACCACGCTGGCGCACGCCGACGAGGCGCTGCAGCGCACGCCCGAGCAGCTCCCGGTCCTGAAGGAGGCGGGCGTCGTCGACGCCGGCGGCAAGGGATTCGTGCGCCTGCTCGAGGGCGTGGTGCGCCTCATCGAGAAGGGGATGCACGCGGCGGAGGTGCCGCCCCCGGCCGGCGAGGCCCCGGCGCCAGCGGCCCTGGCCACGGTGGCCGCCGAGCAGGACTACCGCTTCTGCACCGAGGTACTGGTGAAGGGCGACCGCCTGCCGAGCTCGCACGAGGCGCGCGTCGCCCTGGCCCCGCTGGGCGGCTCGCTGCTGGCGCTGCGCACCGCCGACCTGCTGCGCGTGCACATCCACACCGACGACGCGGCCGCGGTGTTCCGGATCGCCGAGTCGTGGGGCGAGGTCGTCACCCGCAAGGCCGACGACATGCGGGAGCAGCACCGGCTGCTCACCACCGCCGCCCGGCGGGTCGCGATCGTGTGCGACAGCGCCTGCGACCTGCCGGACGCCGTGCTCGACCGCTACGGGATCGCCCTGGTGCCGCTGCAGGTGCTGTTCGGGGACGAGGTCCGGCTGGACCGCGTCGAGCTCGCGCCCGCCGAGTTCTACCGGCGGCTCCGCGCCGGCGGCCCGCCGCCCACCACCAGCCAGCCCACGCCGGCGCAGTTCGTGGCGGCGTTCGAGCACGCCCGCGCGGAGGCGGAGGGCGTCGTGGCGGTGCTGCTGTCGTCCGCCCTCTCGGGCACCTACGCCAGCGCCGAGGCGGCCCGGCGGTCGTTCGCCGCGGGTGGCGTCCACCTGGTGGACAGCCGCAGCGCCTCGTTCGGCATCGGCCTGCTGGCGCTGCGCGGCGCCGAGCTGGCGGAGGCCGGCTGGGACGCGGCGGCCATCGCGCGCGAGCTGGAGCGGGTGCGCGACCGCTCGGGCATGTTCTGCACCGTCGACACGCTCCACTACCTGCTGCGCAGCGGGCGCGTGTCCCGCGTGCAGGCGTGGCTCGGCGGCCTGCTCGACATGAAGCCGATCCTCTCGCTCGACGGCGACGGCAAGGTGGTCGCGGCGGGGCGGGTGCGCGGCCAGGCCGCGCTGCTGGAGCGGGTGTGCCGCCTGCTGGACGCGGCGTTGCCGCGGACGCGCGTGCGGCTGCGGCTCGCCGTCGCCCACGCCGACACCCCGGAGCTGGCCGAGCGGGTGCGGCGGGCGCTGGCCGAGCGCTACCAGCCCCTCGACGTGCTGGTGGCGCCGGTGACCGGCGTGCTGGCGGCCCACGTCGGTCCCGGCGCATGGGGCGTCTTCTACCAGGTGGAGGACGCCGCGGACGACGGGAACCTTTCCGCCGCCGGCAGGCTATGACGGGTCGGAGACCGGCGCGTCGCCCGGCGCGGCGCCGGCCCGCGCGTCCGGCGGAGGCCGACGCGCTCGCGTGGGTCGAGGCGGCGTGCGCGGACCGCAAGGCGGTGGACGGCGTGGTGCTCGACCTCCGCTCCGTGAGCGACGCGACGGACTACTTCGTCGTGGTGTCCGGCACCTCGGACACCCACGTGCGCGCGATCGCGGAGCACGTGCTCGAGGACCTGCGGGAGCGCGGCGTGCGAGCCCACCACATCGAGGGCCTGGCGGGAGGCCGGTGGGTGCTGCTGGACTTCGTCGACTTCGTGGTGCACGTGTTCCACCCGGCGCTGCGGGAGTTCTACCAGCTGGAGGGCCTGTGGGCCGACGCCCCGCAGCGCGCGATCCGCGGCGGAGAGGAGCGGCGATGAAGCGCACGGCGGCGGCGGTGCTGCTCGGGCTCGGCGCCCTCGTCCTGCGGCCCGCGGACGGCCGGGCGCAGTACTTCGGGCAGAACAAGGTCCAGTACGGCGCCTTCCACTGGCAGATCATCGAGACCCAGCACTTCGACGTCTACTTCTACGGGCGCGAGCGCGCGGCCGCGCTGGACGCGGCCCGAATGGCCGAGCGCGCGTACGCCCGGCTGTCGCGCATCCTCCAGCAGCAGTGGATCGAGAAGAAGCCGCTGCTCCTCTACGCCTCGTCGTCGGACTTCCAGCAGACCAACGCCACCGAGGGCGACATCGGCGAGGGCACCGGCGGCTTCACCGAGCCCTACAAGCACCGGATGGTCGTGCCGTTCACGGGCTCGTACGCCGACTTCGAGCACGTGCTCCAGCACGAGATGGTGCACGCCTTCCAGTTCGACGTGTTCAGCCACGGCCACCCGGGCGCGGGCATCCAGACCCTCACCCAGGTGAACCCGCCGCTGTGGTTCATGGAGGGCATGGCCGAGTACCTCTCGATCGGCCCGGTGGACCCGCACACCGCCATGTGGCTGCGCGACGCGGCGGTCGAGGGCAACCTGCCGACCATCGAGCAGCTGACCTACGACCCGCGCATCTTCCCGTACCGCTTCGGCCACTCCATCTGGGCCTACATCGGCCAGCGGTGGGGCGACGAGGCCATCGGCGCCATCCTGCACGGCGTGATGGCCGGCGGCATCGACCGGGCGTTCCGGCGGGTGCTGGGCGAGTCGCTCGAGCAGTTCTCCGACGACTGGCGCGACGCGGTCCAGACGATGTACCTGCCGCAGCTCGCCGACCACCAGCGGGCGCGGCACTTCGCGCGGGCGCTGCTGAACCAGAAGACGTCGAAGGGCTCGCTGCACGTGTCGCCGCAGATCTCGCCGGACGGCCGGGAGGTGGCCTACCTCTCGGAGCGCGACTTCTTCTTCGTGGACCTGTACCTGGCCGACGCCGACTCGGGCCGCGTGCTGCGGCGCCTGGTGCGCTCGTCCATCAATCCCAACTTCGAGACGCTGCGGTTCATCAACTCGACGGGCGCCTGGTCGCCGGACGGCACCCGCTACGCCTTCGCGGCCAAGAGCGGCGCCCAGGACAACCTGGTCATCCTCGACGTGCGGCGCGACCGGATCGTGGCGCAGCTCCGGCTCGGGGTCGACGCGATCACCAACCCGAGCTGGTCGCCCGACGGCACGCAGCTGGTGTTCACCGGCTACGACGGCGGCTGGTCGGACCTCTACGTCGTGGACGCCGACGGCGAGAACCTGCGGCGGCTCACCGCCGACCGCTACGCCGACCTGATGCCGGCGTGGTCGCCCGACGGCCGCACCATCGCCTTCGCGACCGACCGCGGCCCGGACACCGACTTCGGGATCCTGCGCTTCGGCAACATGCGGATCGCCCTGTACTACCTGTCCGGCGACTCGATCCGCGTGCTCCCGGGCATGGATCGCGGCAAGAACATCGATCCGGTGTGGGCGCCCGACGGCCGCTCGCTGGCCTTCGTCTCCGACCGCTCGGGGATCGACAACGTCTTCCTCTACGATCTGGCCGACGCGCAGCTCTACCAGCTGACCAACGCGTACACCGGCATCACGGGGATCACCGATCTCTCGCCCGCCATCTCGTGGGCGAGCGGCGCGGACCGGATGCTCGTCACCTACTACCAGAACGGCGACTACGACGTCTACGCGATCGACAACCCGCGCTCGCTGAGGCGGACGCCGTACCGGGAGCCCCAGCCGGACTGGATCACGCTGGCGAACGCCAGCGCCCTGCCCCTGAGGGGCGACGTCGCCCTGACCGAGGGCGCCCGGCCGGCGCCGGTGAGCGACGCCTCGCTCGCCCGGCTGGGCGGGCCGCCGGCCCAGCCGCAGGAGCGGCCGGCGGAGCCGCCGGCCTCCCCGAGCCCCGCGGCCGCCGGCGTCTCGACCTCCATCTACCGGTCGGGCGGCGAGTTCCGGCCCTCCGACACGCGCCCGGCGCGCAGCGACAGCGCCGCCCCGCCGCTCTCGGTCGCGGCCCTGCTCGACAGCGCCACGCTCTCGCTGCCCGACACGACGGCGTTCGGCCTGCATCCGTACCGCGTGCGCTTCACGCCGGACTACGTGAGCCGGCCCACCATCGGCTACACCCGCGACAACTTCGGGCGCGGCGTGTTCGGCGGCACGGCGATCGAGCTGTCCGACATCCTCGGGAACCAGACGCTGATCTTCTCCGGCGCCGTCAACGGACGGATCTCGGAGGCGCAGGTCCTGGCGGCGTACCTCAACCAGGGACACCGCTGGAACTACGACGTCGGATTCCAGCAGCAGCCGCTGTTCTACTACGTGAACTCCGCGTACTCGGCCGGGGCCGGGCCCGGGGGCACCGACCTCCTCACCGAGCAGGTGGAGCGCCTGGTGCTGCGGAGCGTGTTCGCCGACGCCTATTACCCGCTGAACCGGTTCCGGCGCGTCGAGCTCGGCCTGCGGTACACCAACGTCGGCCTCGCGACGCTGACCCTGCAGACCAGCATCGATCCCACCACCGGCCAGGCGCTCGGCTACGCGGACAGCACCAGCGAGGGCGGCAGTCTCAACCTGGTGCAGCCGTCGCTGGCCCTGGTGTACGACAACTCGCTGTTCGGCTACACCAGCCCGTTCTTCGGGCAGCGCTACCGGCTCGAGGTCTCGCCCGTCTTCGGGAGCTGGCGCTACACGCAGGTGCTCGGCGACTATCGCCGCTACGACCTCATCAAGTACCCGTTCACCTTCGCCACCCGGTTCCTGATGCTGGGCCGGTTCGGGCGCGACGGCGACCTGTTTCCGAACTTCCTGGGGTCCACCGACCTGGTGCGCGGCTACACGTTCGGCTCGTACGACGCGTCCATGTGCACCGCCGCGCGCGCCAACATCCCGTCGGCGACCGGGTGCCCCGAGGTGGACCAGCTGATCGGGTCACGGATCGCCGTGTTCAACGCGGAGCTCCGCTTCCAGCTGGTGCGGAACCTCACGCTCGGCTTCCTGCCGGTCGGTTTCCCGCCGATCGAGGGCGCCCTGTGGTACGACGCCGGGATCGCGTGGAACAGCAACTCGACCCTGCAGTGGACGCGGCCGGCGGACGCCGACCCGAACGCCGTGCGGGTGCCGCTCACCAGCTACGGCGTCGGGCTCCGCGTGAACGTGCTCGGCATCGCGATCGTGCGCGTGGACTACGCGATCCCGAACCAGCGGCCGGGCCACGGCGGCTACTGGATGCTGAGTCTCGGGCCGCCGTACTAGGCGCCGGCCCCGGGGGCAGGCCCCCCGGCGCCGGGCACCCGCCCCCGGCCCGCTCCGCGCCGCGCGCTCCGGACCGTCCCGGAACCTTTGCCGCGCCGCCACTTCCGACTAATTTTGGTGTCTGTTGAGACGCCTTCTCGCGCTGGTCCTGCTCGCAACGGCGTGCTCCGGCAGGCAGTCCGGCGGCACCCCAGGCAACGAACCCCCGAGCCAGCAGCCGGCTGAGGGTCCGCGGTCGATTCCGACCGTCGCGGTCCGGCTGGCCGCCCGGGGCGGCCCCGTCCGCGTCTACGTCCTGCCGAGCCTCGCGCCCGCGGACTGGCAGACCGGCGCCCGCACCTCGCCGGTGCGCGCCGCCATCGGCGTCGATGCCGCCGGCCGCAGGCTGCTGTACCGCGACAGCACCGGCGCGATCGACGCGCTCGACCTGGTCGCGCTGCTGCAGAAGACGGTGGCCGCGGGCGGCCGGTTCGCCGCCATGGCGACCGACGGCACGCTGCTGGTGATCACGCCCGACGGCGGGGTGACCGAGTCCGAGCCGTGGGGCACCCAGCGCTGGCCCGAGACCGTCGGCGGCGGCGTGCGGGACGCGTTCGCGGGCCTCGACTCACGGCTGATCGTGGTCCGCCGGGACTCGCTGATCTCGGTGGGGCGCGAGCCGGGCTCGCCCGTCTCCGCGCCGGTTCCCGCCGCCGCGCCACTGGCCGGGAGCCGCGACGGCGACGCGATCGCCTTCGCCACCGACTCGGGGCTCGTGGTGGTGGAGGACCGCGACGGGTGGCGTCCGTGGTTCGTGCGCCTCGCCGGCTCGCCCGTGGCCGCGGCGTTCGCGCCGTCGGGCTACCGCGTCTTCGTCGCCCTCAAGAGCAGGAGCGAGCTGGCCGTCGTGGATCGGTTCCAGCGCAAGGAGCGCCCCACGATACCGCTGCCGGGCCCCGCGTCGGACCTGCGCATGGACCCGTGGGGCCGCGTGGTGATGGTCAAGCCGGCGGGCCGTCCGAACGAGACCTGGGCGGTCGGCATCGCCAGCGGCCGGGTCGCCGGCAGCCTCGCCACGCAGTGGGCCAGCGACCTGCCCACCGTCTCCGAGGGCGGCGTGCTGCTCGCGCGCGAAGGACGGGCGATCGTCGCGCGGGACGTGCGCACGCTCGATTCGCTGGGTGCTGTGCCCGACGGCGCCGGCGACGTGTGGTTCGTCGGCCGCTGGAAGCCGTCGTCCGCCATCGTGGCTGCGCGCCAGGAGGCGCACCGCGCGGCCACCGAGCCGGCTGCGGCCGCCGCCGCGCCCGCCGTCGCGGAGCGCGCAGCCGCCCCGGCCGCCGCTCCCGCCGGCGCTCCCCGTCCCGCCCCCTCCCCCGCGCCCGCCAGGCCTGCCGCTCCGGCCGAGGCCCCGGCGCCCGTCGCCCCGGAGCCGCAGCCCGAGGCGGAGGCGGCGCCGGCGCCCGAGCGGGTCTCTCCCGTGTGGGTGCAGGTGTCCGCGTCCCAGAACGAGAAGCAGACCCGGGAGCTCGCGGCCGAGCTGGTGCGCGCCGGCTACGCCGCCCACGTGGCGGCTCCCCTGTCGGCCGTGGAGAGCTGGCGGGTGCTCATCGGCCCGTTCCTCACCCGCTCCTCCGCCGACTCGGCCGCGCGCACGCTCGGGCGCCCGTACTGGATCACGGGGCGCGGGCCGGCAGGCCCGACCACGCCATGACGCCGCCCGAGCAGGACACGCCGCTCGATTCCCGGAGCGCGCCCGAGCTGCCGCGCGACGCCGCGCTGGTGGCGCTGGTCCCGGCGGTCGACGACGTCGACCGCGCGGCCGGGGCGGCCTGGGAGTACGCGCGCCTGGCGGCCCGCGCGGGGCGCCGCGTCGCCCTCATCGACTGCTACGTCGACGCGCCGCGGCTCCACAGCGTGGCCGGCGAGCCGAACGGCGACGGGATCGTGGACGTCTTCGAGTACGGAGCCTCGCTGTCCCGCATCGCGCGCGCCCAGCCCGAAGGCACGCTGTTCTTCGTGCCGGCGGGCACGTTCGCGCCGAGCCCCGAGGACCTGATGGCGCGGCCGCGCTGGGCCCGCCTCTCCGCCGGGTTCCGCCACGAGGACGCGGTGATGCTGCTGTTCCTGCCGCCGAGCTGCATCGAGGCGCTGGCGACGCCCGTGGACGGGCTCGTCGTGCTCACGCCGGGCAGCGACAACGGCGCCGCCGCTCCGCCGGAGATCCAGGCCGCGTTGGACCGCGGCGTGCCCCTGCTGGGCGTCTTCGGGGGCACGGCGGGGGCCACGGCCGGCCCGTCCGACGCCGAGCTGTTCGGCGGTCAGGAGCCGGCGGCCGACGCCGGCCCGGCCCACCTCGCGGCTGCCGCGGCCGACGCCGGCGCCGCCGAGTACGCGGCCCCCGTGACGGACGCCGGCATCCCGGATTTCGCGGTCGAGGAGGGCCTGGCGGGCGACGCCGCCGAGGCGTACGAGCCGGCGCCGGCGCGTTACGAGTCCGAGGACGAGGACCCCGGCCTGGTGGTGCCGGGCGGGCGGCTGGGCCAACCCCTCATGCGGCGGCACGCGGCCGGCGCGTGGTTGCGCCACCGCAAGAACCTGTTCGCCCTCGGGCTGGTGGTCGCGCTCGCGGGCGGCGTCTATGCGTACCGCAGCCAGTTCGGATGGGAGCAGGCGCCCGCGCCCAGCGAGCCGGCCGAGGTGCCGGCGCGGATGACGCCGGGTCCGCGCGCGCTGGTGCCGCACGCCGCCGACTCGCTGCCGTTCGCGGTGCAGGTGGCGGCGTGGACGACCTTCGACCAGGCGCTCGAGGACGCGGACACCGTCGAGGCCCGCGGCTTCGTGCCCATGGTGACGCCGCTGCTCGTGGACCGGGCGCGCTGGTACCGCGTGTACGCCGGCCCGGTGGCCACCCAGGACGCCGCCGACACCCTGCTGCGCGCGGTGCGCGGCGCCGGCCTCGACGGCAGCAGCTCGGCCAGCACCGCGCTGGTGCCGCTGTCGTTCGCGCTGAGGCGCGTCGCGACCCTGCAGGCGGCGCGCGCCGAGCGCGCGCGGCTGCGTGACGCCGGCATCGCCGCCTTCGTCCTCGGCCAGGCCGACGGCTCGTTCCGCCTCTACACCGGTGCGTTCGCCTCGGCCGAGCAGGCGGCGTACCTCGATACCCTGCTCGCCGACTCCCGGAGTGCCGGGCCACTCGTCCCGCGCGTGGGATACCGCCCATGAAGCTGCGTCGTCTGGAGCTCGCCGGATTCAAGTCCTTCGCCGACACCGTCGAGGTCGTCGTCGATCCCGGCGTCACCGCCGTGATCGGCCCCAACGGCTGCGGGAAGTCGAACATCTCCGACGCGGTGCGCTGGGTGCTGGGGGAGCACAACCCGCGGGTGCTGCGCGGCGCGCGGATGGAAGAGGTCATCTTCCAGGGGTCCACGGGCCGGCGGCCGCAGAACATCGCCGAAGTCTCGATGCACTTCGACAACAGCGACCGGCTGATCGACCTCGACTTCGTCGAGGTGGTGCTCGGCCGCCGCGTCTCGCGCTCGGGCGAGTCGGAGTACTTCATCAACCAGGCGCCGGTGACGCGCCGCGAGCTGCTGGCGAAGCTGGCCGGCACGGGCCTCGGGACGAACCAGGCGGTCGTCATCGAGGCCCGTATGGTGGACGCGCTGCTGTCGGACCGTCCGGACGACCGGCGCGCGCTGTTCGAGGAAGCGGCGGGCCTGGGCCTGTACCGGGAGCGGCGGCGGAGCACCGAGCGGCGGCTGGAGGAGACGACGGCGGACCTGGCGCAGCTCGAGCAGGTGGTGGTCGAGGTGGAGTCCCGCGTGCGCAGCCTGTCGCGGCAGCGGCGGCGCTCGGAGCGCCATGCCGAGCTGGTGGCGCGGCGCTACCAGCTGGTGGCGGCGCTGGCGAGGATGGACGTGGCGGCGGTGGACGCGGCGCTGGCGCTCGTCTCTCAGCGGCGGGCGGCGCTCTCCACGGAGCTGCCGGACGAGCGGCGCCGGCAGGGCGAGCTGGAGCTGGCCCGGCAGGCGGCCGCCGAGGCGCGCGCCGGGGCCGAGGCGCAGCGCAGCGAGGTGGAGCGGCGGGTCGGCGAAGGGCGGCTGGCGGTGAGCGCGCTGGAGGGCGACGCCGCGCTCGCGGCGGAGCGGCGGGCCAACGCGGCGTCCCGGCGCGAGCGGGCGCTGGCCGAGCGCGGCGAGGCCCAGGCGTCCGCGGTGCGCGTGACGCGCGAGCGCGACGCGGCGGCGACGGAGCGCCAGGCGGCGGAGCGGGACCGCGCGGCGGTCCAGGCGGAGCTCGAGGCGCGGCTGGCGGGAGAGGAGGCCACGCGGACGCGCCTGGCGGAGCAGCGCACCCAGCTGCGGAGCCTCGAGGAGTCGCTGCAGCGTCAGGCCGAGGGCATCCGCCGGCTCGACGGCGAGCGGCAGGCGTTGGAGCGCGAGATGGCGGACCTCCGGCCCGAGCTGGCCGCGGCCGAGGGGCGCCGCGCCGCGCTGACGCGGGACCGCGACGTGGCCGGGACGCAGGCGTCCGCGACCGAGGCGCGCCACGCGCAGCTGTCGGAGCGGCTGGTGTCGCTCGGGCTCGAAGCCGACCGCGCGCGCCACGCCCTCGCGGAGACGCGGGAGCACGAGGCGCGGCTGCGGGCGGAGCGGCGGGCCACGGAGGAGGCGCTGGCGCAGGCCACGGCGCGCCGCGGCGCGCTGGAGCAGCTGGAGCGCGACCGGGTCGGCCTGGCGCCCGCCGCCGCGGCGCTCCTGGCGGCGCGCGACCGGTTCGGCGACGCGGTCCTGGGGCCGCTCGCCGATTACGTCCACGTCCGCCGCGAGGACGCGGCCCTGGCCGAGCACGTGCTGGGCGACTGGATGCACGCCGTGGTGGTTTCATCGCTCGCGGCCTGCGACCAGATCCACGCGTGGCACCGGGACGCGGGCACGGGCCCGCTGCTCCTGCTCCCGCTCGATCCGGGGCCCACCGGTCCCGACGCCGGCGAGCCGACCGCCCAGACCGCCGCCGGCGGGCCGGCCGACCGCTGGGTCCGCTCGCTGCTGGCCGGCGCCCGGCCGTTCGCGCCCGCCGGCGACGCGGTCATCCGCGCCAACGGCGCGGTGTTCCTGCCCGGACCGTCGGACGCGGTCGGGCCGCTGCGCCGTCGCGCCGAGCTCGAGGCGCTGCGCGACGACACCGGCCGGCTCGCCGACGCGCTCGCCGAGCAGGACCGCGCGCTCGAGGCCGCGGCCGGCCGGCTCGAGCAGCGCCAGGCCGAGGCCGCCGATGCCGAGGCGGCCGTGGAGCTGGCGCGCGGCGAAGAGCGTCACGCCGCGGCGGAGGCCGACGACGCGCGGCGCCAGCTGGCGCACGTGGAGCGCGACCTCGCGACCGAGCGGGCGCTCCACGACCGGCTGTCCGACCGCCTGCGGGCCGTGCAGCAGCGGCTGGTCGAGGTGGACGCCGGCCTGTCGGCCGCGGAGCTGGAGCGGGTGCGGCTCGACGGCGCGCTCGCCGCCGAGCGGGCCCGGCTCACCGAGATCGAGAACGAGCACGAGGCGGCGCGCGAGCGCCGGGTTCACTGGCAGGTCGAGGACGCCCAGGTCGGCGCCCGCCTGTCGGCGGCGGTCGAGCGCGAGGAGCGGAGCGCCGGGGCGGCCCGGGACTTCACCGACCGCGGGGACAGCCTGGCGCAGGAGCAGGTCGCGCTCGACGCGGAGATCGCGACGCTGGACGCGCAGCGCGCGGCCTGGCAGGAGGAGCTGGTGGAGCGCCGCGCGGCGCTCGCCGAGCTGGAGCGGGCGTCGGTGACGGCGGCGGAGGGGCTGGCGGCGGCCGAGCTGGCGCTGCGCGAGGCCGAGGAGCGCGTGACCGCCGTGCGCGAGCGCGTGGCCGCCCTGTCGGACGAGTCGCACCGGCTGGAGCTGCAGGCGAGCGAGCTGTCCGGATCCCGGCGGCTGCTCGACGAGCGGCTGAGCGCCGAGTGGGGGAAGAGCCTGGACCAGATCCTGGCCGAGCCGGCGGACGTGGCCGGTGACGAGGCCGCGCTCCGCTCCGAGGCCGACGAGATCCGCGCCCAGATCGACGCGCTGGGCCCCGTCAATCCGCTCGCCGTCGAGGAGCACGCGGACGAGAAGCGGCGGCTCGAGCACCTGGTGACCCAGCGGGACGACATCCTCGCCGCCCGCAACTCGCTGCAGCAGAGCGTGCGTGAGCTCGACGTGGTGGCGCGGGAGCGCTTCACCGCGACGTTCGGCGGCGCGCGCGCCAACTTCCAGCGGGTGTTCGGGACGCTGTTCGGCGGCGGCTCGTGCGACGTGTTCCTGGTGGACGAGAACGACCCGCTCGAGTCGGAGATCGAGATCGTCGCGAAGCCGCGCGGCAAGCGCACCGAGCGCATCCACCTGCTCTCGCAGGGCGAGCGCTCGCTGGTGGCGCTGTCGCTGCTGTTCGGCATCTACCTCACCAAGCCGAGCCCGTTCTGCGTGCTGGACGAGGTGGACGCGCCGCTGGACGACGCGAACATCGGCCGGTTCACCCGGCTGCTCGAGGAGTTCAAGGACAACACCCAGTTCGTCGTGATCACCCACAACCCGCGGACGATGGCCGTGGCCGACGCGGTGTACGGGGTCACCATGCAGGAGCCCGGCGTCTCGAGCGTCGTGTCGGTGCGGCTCGGCGGCGAAACCCAGGCCGCCTGACGTGCGCGCCGGCCTCGCGCTGACGCTGCTGCTGCTCACCGCCGGCTCGGCCGGCGCCCAGGTTCCCGCCGACGTCTCGCCCCGCCTCGCCCGCGCCTGGTCCCGCGCCGACACGACGGCGCTGGTGTGGGTCATCGCCGACCGCGGCACCGACCTCGACCAGCTCGCCGCGCTGGTGCGCCGCGCGGGCGGCACCGTCCGGCGGACCAGCCGGTTCGTGTGGGCCGTGTCGGCCGCGGTGCCGGGCGCCGCGCTCCCCGCGCTGGCGGCGGCCCCCGGCGTCCGGCGGGTCCAGGCGCTGGGGGTCTACTACCGCCGTCCGGAGCCGAGCGGCGCGGCGTTGCGGGCGGCGCCGGCCGCGTGCGCGAAGCCGTCGTGCGCCCGTCCCGCCCCCGCGTCCCCGCTCGACACCACCTACGGGCCCGGCGGCTGGGCGGCGCGCCAGCTGGACATCCCGGCGGTCCAGGCCCTGGGCGACAGCGGCGCCGGCGTGCGGATCGCGATGCTCGACGCCGGCGTCGACACCTCGCAGGGGATGGTGAGCGGCGCCCGCGTCATCGCGATCCGCGACTACGTCAACCAGCCGGACCCCTCCGGCAGGGCCCACGGCACGGCGACGTTCTCGCTCATCGCCGCGCACCGCCCCGGTCAGCTGGTCGGCGCCGCGCCGGCGGCGCAGTTCATCCTCGCCACCACCGAGTACACGCCCACCGAGACCCGCGTCGAGG
>DASPTN010000034.1:0-29611 GCA_035623395.1 Gemmatimonadales bacterium
CCCCGGGCACGGCTGGAAGTTCCGTGCCGGATCCTCCGCGTTCACCCGGCATTCGATGGCGTGGCCGCGCAGGAACAGGCCACTCTCCGGCACCGACAGCGGCTCGCCCGCCGCGACCCGGACCTGCTCCTTCACCAGGTCCCACCCGGTCGTCATCTCCGTCACCGGGTGCTCCACCTGGATGCGGGTGTTCATCTCCATGAAGTAGAACGACCCGTCGCCGTTCAGCAGGAACTCCATCGTGCCGGCGCCGACGTAGCCGATGCGCTCGGCGAGGTGCACCGCGGCGGCTCCCATGCGCTCGCGCAGCTCGGGCGTCACGGCCGGGGACGGTGACTCCTCCACCAGCTTCTGGTGGCGCCGCTGCACCGAGCAGTCCCGCTCGCTGAGGTGCACGATGCGCCCGTGCTGGTCGCCGAACACCTGGAGCTCCACGTGCCGCGGGCGCTCGAGGTACTTCTCCAGGTACACCTGGTCGTTGCCGAACGCCGCCAGCGCCTCGCTGCGGGCCAGCTGGAAGTGGCGCGCGAAGTCCTCCTCGTCGGGCGCCACCCGCATCCCCTTCCCGCCCCCGCCCGCCGCCGCCTTGATGATGACCGGGAAGCCGAGCTGGTGCGCCGCGGCCACCGCCTCGTCCACGTCGCCGACCGGGCCGGGCGTGCCCGGGATGATCGGCACCCCCGCCTGCTGCGCCAGCCGCCGCGCCTCCGCCTTGTCGCCCATGGCGCGGATCTGGTCCGGCGTCGGCCCGATGAACGTGATGTTGGACGCCGCGACGATCTCGGCGAACTCCGCGTTCTCGGCGAGGAACCCGTAGCCCGGGTGGATGGCGTCGGCGCCGGTGATCTCGGCGGCCGCGATGATCTGCGGGATCTTGAGGTAGCTGTCGCGCGCCGGCGCCGGCCCGATGCACACGTCGTCGTCGGCGAAGCGCACGTGCAGCGACTCGCGGTCCGCCTCGCTGTAGACGGCCACGGTCGCGACGCCCAGTTCGCGGCACGCCCGGATGATCCTGAGGGCGATCTCGCCGCGGTTGGCGATCAACACCTTCTTGAACATCAGCGCTGCAGCGGATCCCTGCTCAGGCCCGGCACCTTGGCCTCGTTGCGGGGCGGCTCCTCCGCGGCGACCTCCCGCCCGCCCGGCTTCGCCGACTTCCGGCCCTTCTCCTCGAAGCCCTCGAAGGTCCGGTCGCTGGCGGCCGCGATGCCCTGGACCTGCAGCTGGAATTCGGTCGGGTTGGAGCAGTAGAACAGGGCGTTCTCCAGCGAGATCGCCCCGCTGGTGTACCACTGCATCAGGCTCTGGTCGAACGACTGCATCCCGTACTGGACCGCGCCCTCCCTGATGAGGTCCGGGATCGCCAGCTGCGCCTTCATGTCGCGGATGTTCTCGCGCACGGCGGCGGTGTTGATCAGCACCTCGCAGGCCGGCACCCGCGTCACGCCGTCCGTCGTCGGCACCAGGCGCAGCGACACGACGGCCTGCAGCGCCGTCGAGAGCAGGTGGCGCACCTCCTCGTGCTGGTGCGGCGGATAGAAGGAGATCACCCGGTTGATGGTCTGCGTGGCGTCGGTGGTGTGCAGCGTCGAGAAGACCAGGTGGCCGGTGTCCGCGGCCTTGATGGCCGTGTCCAGCGTCTCCATGTCCCGGATCTCGCCCACCATGATCACGTCGGGGTTCTGCCGCAGCACGTGGCGCAGCGCGTTGTGGAACGAGAGCGTGTCGGCGCCGATCTCGCGCTGGCTGACCATCGAGTTGATGTCGCGGTGCAGGAATTCGATCGGGTCTTCGACGGTGATGATGTTGACGTGGCGGTGCTGGTTGATGTGGTTGACCATCGCGGCCAGCGCCGTGGACTTGCCGCTGCCGGTCACGCCGGTCACCAGCACCAGGCCCCTCGGCTTCAGCGCCAGCGTCTCGAGGATCCTGGGGAGCCGCAGCTCCTCGACCGTCTTGACCTCATAGGGAATCACCCGGAACGCGAAAGCCAGCGTGCCGCGCTGCCAGTAGATGTTGACGCGGAACCGCCCCACCCCCGGCACGCCGATGGCGAAGTCGGCCTCCTTCGTCTCCATGAACTCCTTGAGCTGCCGCGGCTGCATCAGGTGCTCGGCCAGCAGCTTCAGATCCTGCGGCGTCAGCGGCGGCTGGTCGGGCATCGGCAGCAGCTCGCCCGCCACCCGGATCGTCGGCGGCCGGCCCACCTTGAGCAGCAGATCCGACCCCATCTGCTCCACCATGTAGCGGATGGAGATGGGGAAGTACGGCGGCGCGCCGGACTTGCCGGGGGCCGCGCCGGGAACCGGCGCCGACGCGCCGGCCGTGGCCGGCGAGGGCTGGGAGACGCGTGGCTCAGACACTGGGCTCCACCCGGAAGAGTACCTGACCGAACTCGACGGGCTGGGCGTCCTCGACGAGGATCTCGCGCACCGCCCCGGTCACCTCGGACTCCAGCTCGTTCATGATCTTCATCGCTTCGATGATGCACAGGGTCTGACCGGCCGAGACCCGGCTGCCGACCTTGACGTACGGCTCCGCGCCCGGCTCGGGCGAGCGGTAGAAGGTCCCCACCATCGGGCTCTTGACCTCCAGCAGCCGCGTGCCGGCCGCTGCGGCCGGGGCGCCCGCCGCTGGAGTCGGGGCCGCGGGCGGCGCCGCCGCAAGAGCGGGGCCCGGGTTGGGCGCGGCCACGTAGACCGGGGTCCCGTGCGTGCCCTCCCGGCTGACCCGGTAGGTGGTGAAGCCACGCCGGATCTCGATCGTGGTGGCGCTCGAGGCGTCGAGCAACGCCAGCAGCTCCTTGAGCAGCGCGAGGTCGGTCATCCAAGCACCAGGAGATCTCGTGGAAACTGGGTGAGCAGCGTGGCCCCGGCTTCGCCGAGGACGACGTCGTCCTCGATCCGGACTCCGCCCCAATCCGAATAATAGACGCCCGGCTCCACGGTGACCACCGCTCCCTCTGGGAGCGCCTGCTCCGCCGTCCGCGCAAGTCGAGGCGCTTCATGCACTTCGAGGCCCAGGCCGTGGCCCAGCGAGTGGCCGAACGCGCTCCCGTGGCCGGCACCGTCGATCACGTCGCGGGCGAGGGCGTCGGCCGCGCGGCCGGTGAGGCCCGCCCGCAGACCCGCGAGCGCCGCCTCCTGCGCCTGACGCACCACGGCGAAGACCTCGGACTGGCGCGCCGTCGGGGCGGCGCCCACGACGAAGGTCCGGGTCACGTCCGACGCGTAGCCGTCCACCACCGCGCCGAAGTCGAGCAGCAGGAGCTCGCCGCGCTCGGCCCGGCGTCCCGTCGTCCGCGCGTGGGGCAGCGCGGAGCGCGGCCCGGAGGCGACGATCGTCGGGAACGGATGATCCTCGGAGCCGTGACGCCGAAGGGCGGACTCGAGCAGGGCCGCGATCTCCAGCTCGGTCTGGCCCGGGCGCACGGCCGCGGTCGCCTCGGCGAGCGCGGCGGTCGCGACCGCGCCGGCCGCCCGCACCGCCTCGACCTCCTCGGGCGCCTTCGCGATCCGCAGACCCTCCACCACGTCGGAGGTCGGCTGGAACCGCCACGCGGCGGCGCCCTCGCACGAGAGCCTCTCGGCCTCGTGCACCGTCACCACCTGGCCCTCGTAGCCCACCGAGTGCACCAGCGGGTACTCCGGCAGCAGCTTGAGGAGCCGCTCCCAGCTGCCCGTCCCGTCGATCACGATGCGCGCCAGCGCGCCGATCTCGGCGCGCGACTGCGCGTCGTAGCGGAAGTCGGTGATGAACAGGACGCCCTGCCGGCACGCGAGCAGGAGGCCCGCGCTGCCCGAGAAACCGGTCAGGTAGCGGATGTTCGCCGGATGGGAGACGACCAGGGCGTCGAGGCCCTCGTCGTCGAGGCGGGCGAGGAGGGCGTCGATGCGTGCGGGGCGCCGGTCAGGCATGAGTGCTCGGAGCGCTCACCGGCATCTCACGCCCCAGCCCGCCGTTGCGTCTCGAGCCACCCGACGAGCCCCTCCAACCCGAGGAGATAGGACCGGGCCCCGAAGCCGGCCACGATCCCGACCGCCAGGTCCGCCAGGAGCGACTTGCGTCGCTCCTCCTCGCGCCCCCAGATGTTCGTCAGGTGCACCTCGACGAACGGGACGGCGGCCGCGAGCACTGCGTCCCGGATGGCCAGCGAGGTGTGCGTGAACGCGGCCGCGTTGAGGAGGGCCCCATCGGCCCGGCCGCGCAGGGCCTGGATCGCCTCGACGAGATCACCCTCGTGGTTGGACTGGGCCCATGCGATCTCGGCGCCCAGCTCGCGGGCGCGGGCTCGCACCGCGGCCTCGATCTCGGCCAGTGTCGCGGTGCCGTAGCGTGCCGGCTCCCGAACCCCGAGCAGATTGAGGTTCGGCCCGTTGACCACCGTGATCCGCACTAGCGCTTGAGTCCCTGCAGCCAGGCGTTGAAGGCGCTGAGATCCTCTTCCCCGCTCTGGGCAGGTTCGTCGGGGGCCTCGGTCGCCGGACGGACGCTCCCCTGGTCGTGCGGCGCACCGAAGAACTCGTCGAACGACGTCCCGGCGGCGGGTGGCGGCGCCGGCGTGGCGGCGGCGGCAGGCGGCGCGGACGCCGGCGCCTCGCCGGCGCCGAAGATCTGATCCAGCGAGAACGCCTCGTGGGCCGGATGTGCGGGCTCGCCCGACGGCTCGGGCGCGGCGGCCGCGAAGGCGGCGTCGAGCGGCGTGGGACCGGCAGGCGGCGCCGGCGCAGGCGCGTTGGGCGAGCGCAGCCGCGCGGCCGCGACGCGCTTGAGCCAGCTGCCGACCGATTCGGCCCCCTGCGAATCCGCGCTCAGGTTGGGCGGCGCCTCCAGCGCGCGGAGCTTGCTCGCGAGCCCCGCGTCGCCGGGCCGCTGCTCCAGCAGCCGGCGGTAGACGGCCGCCGCCTCCTCGCGGAATCCCTGCTGCAGGTAGAGGTCGCCCAGCGTCTCGGAGAGCATCGCCGGCGCGCCGCCGCCGCCCTTCTCCTCTGGCGGCGCGGGCGAGACCATCTGGACCAGCTTGGACGAAGGTCGCGCCAGCTCCTCGGCCGGCGTCACGTCCTCCGGCATGATGAGCGGGAGGCCGGCCGACGGGCGGGGTGCCACGGCCGACGTCGGCGCCGGCTCCGGGACGTCGATGATCGAGTACGCGCCCGAGAGATCCGCCGGCAGCTCCACGTTGACCGGAGGCTCCGGCTCCCGCGGCACGCTGTCGAAGCTCTGCAGGTCCTCGTCGTGCTCGATCGTGAACTCCCCGGCCTCGGCCCGACCCTGGCTGGCGGGCGTCGCACCGGCGGGAGCCGCGGGCGCGCCCGGCGCCGGAGGCGCCGCGCCCTCCAGGCCCGCCATGAATTCGACCGCCGGCGAGGTCAGCGCGTCGTCGTGTGCGAACGTCGCGACGTCCTCGGCGCGGATGGCGCGCGACGACCGCTCGCCGGTTCCCCAGGCGAGCGAGTCGTCGAACGGCATCAGATCGAGGCCGGCGTCGGTGACCTGCAGATCCTGCGGCAGCGGATGCCGGTCCGGCACCGGCTCGGCGGGTTCCGCTGCAGGCGTTGCGGCCGCCTCGGCGGCGGGCGCGGCCGCCTCGGCGCGCACGTCGCCCTCGACCTGGACCGCCACCGCCTCGGGCGGAGCCTCCAGCGGAGGCATCTCGAACGCCGGCGGGGCCGGCTCGACCACCTCGAGATGCGCCTCCGGGGCTTCGACCGCGCGCTCCGCCGCGTATGGCGCGACCGCTTCGCTCGGGACCGGGGCCTCCGCCACGGGTGCCGGCGCCCCGGGCTCCGACTCGATCGGGGCGGTCTGCCGCGCAGCGAGCACGACCTGCGATACCGTGGGCCCCGGCTCGGGGGCCGGAGGCTCCGGCGCGGCGGCCGCGGGCGCGGCCGCGGCCGCCACGACCTCGACGGGCGCCGCTGCGATCTCGACGGGCGGCGCCGCGACCTCGACAGGCGGCGCCGGGGCTTCCGCGACCGGCGCAGGCGCCGCGGCAGGAGCCGGTGCGGCCTCGGCAACTGTGGGCGGCGGCGGGGCCGTGACGGCCGGCGGCACCACCTCGGCCGTGACGGCCGCGGGCACGGCCCCGGGCGCGGCCGCGGCCGGCGGCTCGACCGCGGCAGCCGGGGCCGCGGGAAGGCGGGCTTCGAGGATCGCGGCCGGCTCCACCTCGGCCGCGACGTCGGCGAACGACACCGCCGCGCCCGCGTCGGCGTGCACCGCCTCCATCGGCTGCGTCGCCTGCTCGGTGAGCGGGCCGCCGAGGCGCTGCAGGTCGGCCTCCGCCTCGGCGTTCATCGAGTCCACGACCAGCAGCTGCTGCAGCCACTTCCGGGCCTCGGTCGCGCGACCGGTGCGCTCGGTGATCTCCGCCAGGCTCTTCAGCGCGATGATGTTCTCGGAATCGAGGTCGAGGACGGACCGGAACGTCCGCTCGGCCTCGGCATCGTCGCCCTTGTCCAGGAGGCAGCGGCCCAGGACGATGCGGGCCGAGAGGTAGTCGGGGTGCTTGACCAGACCCGCCCGCACCAGTTCCAGGGCGCGGTCGAGGCTGCCGGCCTTGCGGTAGGCGTCGGCCAGGGGCGCGAAGAACCGTCCGTCAGGGTTCTCCGCGTACCGGCGCTCGAGTTTCTCGATCTCGCTGGGCGCGGCCATGACGCTCCTGCAGCAGGGGCGCTTCGGCCGCGAACATACAGCTTTGGGGCCGGAAGTGTCAACGGTGAACCGACTTGAGGCCCGTTGGCTTTGCGCGTTGTCTCGCCTACATTTAGCCCGCGCCCTCGGGGGTGCTTTGGGGGGGTATTGGCATGCTGCGCACGATGCGCGAGAAAACCAAGATCATCATGATCGTCCTGGCGGTCGCTTTCGTCGGGTGGCTGGTCTTCGACGTCGGCATGGGGGTCACGGGGCAGCGGGCGAGCCCGACGAGCCGGGATCTCGGGTCGGTCAACGGCTCCGCGATCCGCTACCAGGACTGGCTCCGCGCGTACCAGGAGCTGACCGAGGAGCAGCGGGCGCGCAATCCCGGCCAGGTGCTCACCCGGGAGGACCAGAAGGCGCTCGAGGACGCGGCGTTCGACCAGCAGGTCCAGGATCGCCTGATGCAGGCGGAGTTCCGACGGCGCGGCATCACCGTATCGGACGACGAGATCCGGAACGCCGCGCGGCGGATGCCGCCCCAGGAGATCGTGGCCGACAAGGACTTCCAGACCAACGGGAAGTTCGACCAGCAGAAGTGGGAGCGGTTCCTCGCCAGCGGGCAGCAGTCGGAGGGGTTCCTGCTCCAGCTCGAGGACCGGTACCGGGCCGAGCTGCCGCGGCTGAAGCTGCTCGAGGACGTCACCAGCGACATCTACGTCTCCGACGCCAAGCTGTGGACCATCTACCGCGACCAGCACGACTCGGCGACGGTGCGGGCGCTGGTGATCCGGCCCGAGGTGGCGGTGGCGGACGCGTCGGTCCACGTGACGCCGCAGGACCTGAAGGCGTTCTACGACGGCCACCAGGCGGACCTCAAGCGGCCCGCCCGCGCGTATCTCTCGTACATCGCGATCATCAAGCTCCCGCAGCCCGTCGACTCCGCCGTCGCGATGAATCACGCCCGGGCGCTGCGGGACTCGCTGCTCCACGGGCTGGATTTCGCGGCCGCGGCGACGGCCGAGTCGGCCGATTCCGGGAGCGCCTCCCGGGGCGGCCTCCTGCGCACCTTCGGCCACGGCGAGATGGCGCCCGCGTTCGACCAGGCCGCCTTCCGGACGCCGGCCGGCCAGATCAGCCAGCCGGTGATGACGCCGTACGGCATCCACCTGATCAAGGTGGAGAAGCGCACCGCCGACAGCGTCACGGCGCGCCACATCCTGATCCCGGTCGCGCGCACGGGCGCGCGGCTCGACACGCTGGAAGCGCGGGCCGACTCGCTCGACCGCCTGGCGGCGGAGCAGACGGACCCGACGACGCTCGACAGCGTCGCGCGCAAGATGTCGCTGGGCATCGAGCACACCGGGCCGGTGTACGAGGGGAACGGCGTGGTGCTCGGCAACTTCCGGATCCCGGACGTCGGGGTATGGGCGTTCGAGACCAAGACCGGCGAGCTGAGCCCGGTGATCGAGACCAGCGGCGCCTTCTACGTATTCCGGCTGGACAGTCTCTTCACGGCCGGGGTCCCGCCGCTCTCCGAGGTCGAGCCGCTGGTGCAGGCGCAGGTGCTCCGGGAGAAGAAGCGGCAGGCGGCGGAGGCGATCGCGCGGGACGCCGAGCACCGGCTCGCCTCGGGCCAGACGCTCGACCAGGTCTCGACGGCGCTCCACCTCCCCATCCAGACCATCGGGCCCTTCGCCCGGACGTCCGCGGTCGCGCTGCTCGGCCAGGCCAGCGAGGCGGTCGGCGTGGCGTTCCGGCTGCGCGTGGGCGAGCGCTCGCGGCTGCTGTCGGGCGACCAGGGCTTCTTCTTCCTCGAGCTGATGCGGCGCAGCCGGGCCGATTCGGCGGCCTGGGAGAAGCAGCGGGACTCGCAGCGCGCGGCGGTGATCCGCTCGGCGCGCCAGTACCGGGTCGAGGCGTTCCTCCAGTCGCTGCGGCGTCAGGCGAAGGTGGTGGACAACCGTGCGGCGGTGCTGCGGCCTGCGGCGGGGGGGACGCAGTGATGCGGCGTGAGGGGTGAGCCGTGAGAGGTGAGACGTTGACGTGAGGGGTGAGAAGCGAAAGGCGTGAGAGGTGATCGTTCCTCTCACGCCTCACGCTTCTTCACCTCTCACGTCCTTGCTTCTCACGTCTCACTTGAACCTCTCACCTCTCACCCCTCACCTCAGTTCGTCCTCCGATCCGTCGGCGGCAGCGACTGCTGGACCGAGGGCTGCGACGAGGCCGGCGGGGGCGGCGTGGGCGCCGGCGGGACGTGCGACGACGGCTGGTTCATGTCGGTCTGGATGTCGCGCATGCTCTTCTTGAACTCGCCGATGGACTTGCCGAGCGCGCCGCCGATCTCCGGCAACCGCTTCGCCCCGAACAGCAGGAGCAGGATCACCAGAAACAGCAGGATGTGGGTGAGACTGAGCCCTTCGAACATCAGTGCCTTCCTTCCCTAGAAGAGGGATCGCGCCAGCAGGTACGCCAGGACGACCCCGACCACCGCCAGTACCGAAATCCGGACGCCCACCGGGCCGATGGTGAACCACAGCACCAGCAGGTCCACCGTGAACGGACCGAGCCTCGGCGTCACGGCCAGCGTCAGCACTTCCTTGGGCGCGCCCGCCGGGAGCACCCGCTCGAGCAGCGCCGACAGGAAGCCGCCGAGCGCGAACCCCGTCGAGAGCACGGCGAGGTAGAACAGCGGACGCCGCGGCAGGTGCGCCACGGCTCAGCGCCGCCGCTCGACGGCGTACACGATCGCGTCCCGCAGCGCGTCGCGGGCCGACGACGACGGCAGGTCGTCGAGCGCCGCCTCCGCCTCGGCCGCGAACGCCGCCGCGCGGTCGCGGGCGTACTCCAGGCCGCCGTGCTGCTCCACCAGCTGCACCACCCGCACCACCTGCTCGTCGTCGGGCGCCGCCTGCCGGAACAGCGCCTCCACCTGCTGGCGCTGCGCCGGCGAGAGCCGCGACAGCACCGCGATCAGGGGCAGCGTGACCTTGTGCTCCCTGAGGTCGAGCCCCGACGGCTTGCCCGTCACCGCTTCGCCTTCGGTGTAGTCCAGCAGGTCGTCGGTGATCTGGAACGCCATGCCGAGCGCGTCGCCGTAGCGCCGCGCGGCCAGGCGCTGCACCGGCTCGGCCCGGAGCGCGCCCACCTCGCAGGCCGCCGCGAACAGCGACGCCGTCTTGGACCGGCACAGCAGCTCGTACTGCTGTTCGTCGAAGTCCAGGGCGTCGTACGCCGCCAGCTGCCGCATCTCCCCGACCGTCATCGCGTCGGTCACGCGCGCCAGCACCCGGATCGGCTCCAGGTCGTCCAGACGCGCCAGCTCGATGATCGCGCGCGAGTACAGGTAGTCGCCCATGATCACCGACACCTGGTGGCTGAACAGCGTGTTCACGGTGGGCATACCCCGGCGCAGCACGGAGTGGTCCACCGAGTCGTCGTGCACCAGCGTCGCGAGATGGATCAGCTCCACGATCGCCGCCAGCGATACCGCGCGCGGGTCGCCGGTCGCGCAGGCGTCGTCGGTGAGCAGCAGCAGCGTCGGCCGGAACAGCTTCCCCTTCATCAGCAGCAGGTGCCGGTTCACCTCCTGCATGAGCGGCACGTCCGCCGCGATCATCCGGCCGATCTCCGCCGTGACCGTGTCCAGCGCCTCGGCCACCGGCCGCTGGATGTCCAGCAGGGTGACGCTCGCCGCCTGGCGGGGCACCCTACACCGTCGCGCGCGACAGCGCCTTCACGCGCTGGCTCACGTCCTGGAAGGTGATGTCCACGGCGAACACGCGGTTGTAGGAGGCCAGGGCGTCGGCCGACTTGCCGAGCTCCTCCTGGGTGCGGCCCAGCCAGTAGAGCAGGCCCACCCGGTCCGCGTCGCCGGCCGCGGGCAGCTCGAGCGCGCGGCGGAGGATCGTCTCGGCCACGGTGAACTGGCCCTTCTCGAAGAAGCACAGCCCGAGCGCTTCCGACGCCTTGAGCCGGCCCTCGGTGCCGCGCAGCGCCTTCTGGAACTCCGCGATGGCCTCGTCGAGCAGGCCCATCTCCTTGTACGCCACGCCCAGGTCGTAGTGGCTCTGGAAGTCCGATTCTTCGACGTTGGCCTCGACGCCCTTCTTGAAGGCCGTCAGCATCGTCTGGAAGTCCTGCTCCTCGTCCCCGGACGGCTCTTCGTCCTCGATCCGCATCCGGGTGTCCTTGGGGCCCTCGTCCTCCAGCAGCAGCGCGCCCAGGTCCACGTACCCGCCGACCGGCGCCGCCGCGGCCGGCGCCGGCTCGGGCGCCGCCGTCTCGTACGGCGCCGCGGGGCCCAGCGTCTCGATGCCCGTCCTGGCGCGCTGGTTGCCGGGATCGTGCTCGAGCACGCGCTCGTACACGGCCAGCGCCTTCTCGGCCTCGCCCGAGCGCAGCAGCGCGTCGGCCAGCTCGAGGTACGCGCCGGCCAGCCGCGGCCGGTCGCCCTGGCGGTACGCGAGCTCGACGCACTTCTGGTGGTAGCGGACGCTGTTCGGATCGAGCCGCAGCAGCTCCTCGGCGATCGCGTAGGCGCCGTCGAGGTCGTCCGACTGCTCCAGGCCCTCGAGGGCGGTGTCGAACTCGCTGAACGCGCGATCCCGCTGGCCGACCTCGATCAGGGCCTCGCCCAGGAGCCGGTGCGCGCCCCAGTCGCTCGCGTTGGTCGCGACGCGCGACTCGAGCTCCTCGATCGAGGGGGCGGTGACCACCTCGCTCACGTCGAGGAACTCCATCTCCGGCTCGGCGGTCTCCTCGGGCGGCGCTTCCACCTCGCCGAGGTCCAGGAGCGGCAGGCCGCTCGTGCCCGAGGCCTCGCCGGCGGGCGCCTCGGCGGCGGCTTCGGGCGCCTCCTCCGCGATCTCGAGCTCGGGCGCGGCCGGGGCCTGCGGCTCGCCGAAGTCCAGCTCCTCGACCGATGGGGCGGCCGGCTCCGCCGCCGCGGGCGGCTCGATCGTGCCGAACGACGTCGGCTCCAGCCCGAGCGGCGGCGCCGCGAGCTCGTCGGCGCCGGGGAGCGTGGTCGCCTCGATCTCGAGCATCGGGAGCTCCGGCCCCGCCTCCACCTCGGGCACCAGCGACGTCGGCTCGATCTCGAGTGCGGTGGACTCGGTCTCCGCCGCCGCGGCCCGGGTCGGCGGCGCCGCGGCTTCGGGCGGCGCCATCTCCGGCCGGCTCGGACGGGTCGGCTCCAGATCCAGGAAGATCAGCTCGCCCTTCTTGGCCGGCTTCTCTTCCGGCAGCGCCTCGCCGGTGATCATGTGCCGGCTCAGGCGCGACTTGCGGTGGTGCGCGCGGTCCTTGTTCTCGAACTCGGCCAGCAGCTTCTCGACCTGCTGCTTCTGGTCGGGCGTGCGCGCCGTCGCGCGCGCCTGCTGGGCGAGCACCGACCAGATGTCGTCCTGGCCGGGCGTCATCTCGGCGAACTTCTTCAGCGCCTTGAAGGCCTCCTCCAGCTGGCCGGCCTTCTGCATCCGATCGGCGTACTCGAGGAGATGGGTCTTCGCCTCAGACAGGATGCCGCTGGAGGCGTACAGCATGCCGAGCTTGAGGTAGACCTGCGCGCGGCCGGGGGCGATGCGGAGGACCTTCCGGCAGAGCGCGATGGCGTTGTTGTCCAGGCCGGTTTCGTGGTACTTGTCGACCGCGCGCTCGTAATAGACGATCGCGTTCTGGCCCTGCCCGACCTTCTGGTAGAGATCGCCGACGCGATTGTAGATGGAGAGATCGGCTTCGGCATCGGGAGCCGCCTCCATCTCCTCGATGAGGCCGACGTACTCCTCGATGGCCTTCGCCCACTGCTCCTTCAGCTCGAACTTGCGCGCCCGTTCCTTGTACTTTTCCAGATTCGCCATGCGCTCGGCTGCTCAGGAGAGTGGCGGAGAGAGGGGACCCCCAGGGGAACCTGCGGAAGATATTCCCGGTGCCGGAGCGTGACAAGGACGACCGGAGGCGTAAACCCGCCAGGCAAGCGGCATTCCGTACCAGTAGGCCAGCTCCCGGACGTCCCGGCAGTTCCACACCACGAGGTCCGCCGGCAGCCCGACGGCCACCCTGCCCTTCTCGGCCGCCAGACCGAGGGCGTGGGCGGCGTTGGCGGTGGCGGCGATGAACGCTTCCTCGGGCTGGAGCCGCGCCTGGCTCACGGCCAGGGTCATCATCAGCGGCAGGTTGGCGCCCGGTGACGAGCCCGGGTTGAAGTCGGTCGCGAGGGCCACGACGGCGCCCGCGTCCACCAGGTCGCGGGCGGGAGCCTGCCGGCCCTTGCCGAGGAACATGAGGGTGCCGGGCAGCAGCACCGCCACGGTGTCGCTCGCGGCCAGGGCCTCGATGCCCGCGGCCGAGACGGCGCCGAGGTGGTCGGCGGAGGTGGCGCCGAGCCGGGCGGCGAGCTCCGCGCCGCCCGAGGGGTCCAGCTCGTCGGCGTGCACCTTCAGGCCGAGCCCGTGGGCCGCCGCGACGCCGAGGATCGCCGCGCTCTCCTCGACGCTGAACACGCCCGGCTCGCAGAACACGTCGCAGAACGAGGCGAGGCCCGCCCGGGCCACGGCCGGCAGCATCTCCTCGACCACCAGCCGGATGTAGGCGTCGCGCCGCGAGCGGAATTCCGGGGGGACCTCGTGCGCGCCGAGGAACGTGGCGACGAGCCGCTGCGGCACGAGCTCGCGGAGCCGGGCGACGACCCGGAGCGCCTTGAGCTCCGGCTCGAGCGCGAGCCCGTAGCCGGACTTGATCTCCACCACGGTCGTCCCGAGCGACGCCATCAGCGCGAGCCGCGGCAGCGCCAGGGCGACGAGCTCGTCCTCGCTGCGCGAGCGGAAGTCGGTGACGGAGGAGAGGATGCCGCCTCCCGCCGCCGCGATGGACTTGTAGTCCTCGCCCCGGGCCCGGCGCGCGTGGTCGCCGAGCCGCGGCCGGCCGAACACCGCGTGGGTGTGCGCGTCCACCAGGCCCGCCGTCACCAGCCGGCCGCCGCAGTCCACCACGGTGTCGGGGAGCGCGGCGTCGTGGTACCACTCGCCCACCTCGTCGTCCGGCGCGATCAGGGCGACGCGGTCGTCCTCGATGCCGACCCCGACGCCCCGGAGCACGCCCACGTCGTACCACGACGGGTGGCGGACCGGGCCCGCGGCCACCGGCCCGGTGGCCACGGCGCCCACGTTGACCAGCGCCAGCCGGCGGCCGGGGTCAGCCATGCATCGGGAGCCGGAGGCCGTGGCGCCGCGCGGTCTCGACGGCGAGCTCGTAGCCGGCGTCGGCGTGCCGCACCACGCCCAGGCCCGGATCGTTGGTCAGCACGCGCTCCAGGCGCGCCGCCGCCGCCGGGCTCCCCTCGGCGACGATCACCTGGCCCGCGTGGAGGGAGTTGCCGATCCCGACGCCGCCGCCGTGATGGAACGACACCCACGACGCGCCGCTGGCGACGTTGAGCATCGCGTTCAGGACCGGCCAGTCGGCGATGGCGTCGCTCCCGTCGCGCATCCCCTCCGTCTCCCGGAACGGGGAGGCCACCGAGCCGGTGTCGAGGTGGTCGCGCCCGATCACCACGGGCGCCGTGATCGTGCCCTTCGCCACCAGGTCGTTCAGCGCCAGCCCGAAGCGCGCGCGCTCGCCCTGGCCCAGCCAGCAGATGCGCGCGGGCAGCCCCTGGAAGGCGACCCGCTCGCGCGCGAGCCGGATCCACCGCCGCAGGTGCTCGTTCTCGGGGAACAGCTCGAGGACCAGGTCGTCGGACCGCGCCAGGTCCTTCGGGTCCCCCGACAGCGTCACCCAGCGGAACGGCCCCTTGCCCTCACAGAACAGCGGCCGGACGTAGGCGGGCACGAAGCCGGGGTAGTCGAACGCGTCCTTCACGCCGGCGTCGTGCGCCTGGGTGCGGAGGTTGTTGCCGTAGTCGAACGTCACCGCGCCGCGGCGCATCAGGTCCAGCATCGCGCGGACGTGGACCGCCATGGAGTCCATCGCCCGCCGCACGTAGGCCTGCGGGTCCGCCGCGCGGAGCGCCGCCGCCGCGGCGACGTCGAGCCCAGCGGGCACGTAGCCGTTGAGCGGGTCGTGCGCCGAGGTCTGATCGGTCAGCGCGTCCGGCACGACGCCGCGGCGCACCAGCTCCGGCAGCACGTCCGCGCAGTTGCCCGCGAGACCCACGCTCAGCGCCCGGCCCTGGCGCTTCGCCTCCTCGCACCAGCGGAGCGCCTCGTCGAGCGAGGCGGTTTCGCGATCCAGGTAGCGCGTCTCGAGCCGGCGGCGGATCCTGGCCGGATCCACCTCCACGCCGAGGAACACGCCCTCGTTCATGGTGGCGGCCAGCGGCTGTGCGCCGCCCATCCCGCCGAGACCGCCCGAGACCACCAGCCGGCCCTTGAGCGAGCCGCCGAAGTGCTGCCGGGCCACGGCGCCGAACGTCTCGTAGGTGCCCTGCAGGATGCCCTGCGTCCCGATGTAGATCCACGAGCCGGCCGTCATCTGGCCGTACATGATGAGGCCCTTCTTCTCCAGCTCGCGGAACACGTCCCAGGTGGCCCAGCGGCCGACCAGGTTCGCGTTGGCGATCAGCACCCGCGGGGCCTCCGGATGGGTCCGGAACACGCCGACCGGCTTGCCGCTCGCCACCAGCAGCGTCTCGTCGCTCTCCAGGCTCCGGAGCGAGGCGACGATGGCGTCGAACGCTTCCCACGAGCGGGCTGCGCGTCCCGTGCCGCCGTACACCACCAGGTCGGCCGGCCGCTCCGCCACGTCCGGATCCAGGTTGTTCATCAGCATCCGCATGGCGGCTTCCTGGATCCAGCCTTTGCACGTGATGCTCGAGCCGCGGGGCGCTCGGACGGTGCGTGGAGGGGTACTCATGGACAGGAAGGTAATGGCCCGACTAGTGAGAAGTGAGAGGTGAGAGGTTCGCGTGAGGAGTGAGAAGCGAAAGGCGTGAGAGGGAGCTCTCCTCTCACGCCTTTCCACCTCTCACGGCTTCTGCCTCTCACCTCTCACGTGAACGTCTCACGACTCACTCCTCACCTCTCACGCCTCACGCTTCGGGCACCCTCACTTCCCCGCTCTCCGGAGCAATTCCGGGTTCCCCGGATCCGTCTGATACGACCAGTCGAAGATGACGTAGTTCCGCCCCACCGCGCTCACCCGGATCGCCCCGTACTTGTAGAACGCGCCGCCGTCGTTCATCTGGAACACGTAGCCCCAGGTGGGCAGCGCCTCGTAGCCGGTGGCCGTGTACCCCCCGAGCGGCGCCACGTCGATCGAGGTGAGGTCCGCGACCGGCGCGGTCCCGTAGACCTCCATCGTCACGCCGCTCCGCAGCGGCACGATGAACGTGCCCGTCGAGTCCCGCATGACGTAGAAGTCCATCGCCGGGTTGCTGGCTGAGCCCACCAGCCCCAGCTCGTTCGCGTCGACCTGGCCGTTGCCGTTCGCGTCCAGCCAGAACCGGAACGCGCTCTGCGCCCCGCCCAGCGTGTCGCTCGTGAACACGAGCACGTTGAGGCCGTCCGGCCGCGGGGTGTCGTTGCGGACCGGCGAGGGACCGCTCTCGACGTTGTCCACCGACACCGCCGTCACCTCGAAGCACGCCGGCACCCCGTTGGTGAGCGCCCCCACCAGGAATTCCGGCGCGACCGTCGTGCCCTCGGTGACCCACGAGCTGCCGCAGAGGTTCTGGTCCAAGTTGTAGCTCGTGCTGTACACCTGGTAGTAGGCGAAGTCGTTCGGGTCCGCCGTGTACGCGTTGTCGGACCACTCGAGGTGCACCGCGCCGTTGAGGGAGATGCTGGTCAACGACGACGGCGCCTGCAGCTGGACGCCGCCCGGTCCCGTGAAGCTGCCGTGGTCGTAACAGGCCGCGAGGAGCAGCGTGGCGGCGGCGAGCGGGACTCCACACATCAACCGGCGCATCGGGCTCTCCCGTGAAGTTCGAACGCCAGAAACGCACGCGCCGTGCCCGGCGTCCAGTGACGTGTAACCACTTGTCTCCTAACGTGATACGCGCCTGCGCGTGATCCGGGCCACAGGCCGTCCTGTCCCTCCGCGGGGACAGTCCGATGTGTCGTCCTCCGCACTCCGCAGCCTACTGGGCGGGGAGGTTGCGCTGGTCGTAGTCGAACTTGATCTCGGGCTGCGGGATCAGCGCGATGTTGAAGTTGAAGACGACGTTGCCGTTGGGCGACTGCACGAAGCTGAACGTCGCGCGCCAGTCGTGGAGGTCGCGGTCGAGCCGGAGCACGTGCGAGCCGAACTTCCCGGCGTGCAGGTCGTAGAGCGTCTCCCACGAGACCGACCAGTGCCGCGTCGGCTGGAAGTGGATGCTCCCGCTGATGGTGCTCTGCGGCACCGGGACGAACACGGCCTGGCCGGTGCGTGCCGCCACCGCCGAATCGATGGGCCGCTGGCGCGAGAGGTCGAACGCGAGCGACGCGCTGAAGCCCGAGGCTCCGCCGCCGCGCGGGGCCAGCTGGTCGAGCGCCGTGGGCGTCGTGAGCGGCCCGCGCTGGTTCACGTCGGGGAACAGGTGCGGCAGCGCCATGGTGTCGGGGCCGGCGCGCGTGCTGTCCTTGCGCGCTCCCTGGGCCGGGGTCGCGGGCTGGCTCACCAGGCCCAGCAGCGAGCCCACCCATCTGAGCAGGCTCGGCCCCAGCCCGAACCGCGCCGAGACGCTGGTGAGGTACGGGTGGAACCGCGAGCTGGCGGTGCCCGTCGGGCCGTCGAACAGCGAGTGCGCCGTCGAGAAGCTGAAGCCCGGCAGCAGGTCGGTCGAGAAGGTGTTGGTCAGCGATCCGGTGACCCAGCCCGACTTCCCCTTCTGCTTCGCCTGCTCGAGGTCCACGCCGATCCCGCTGGTCGTGATCGAGAGCAGCTTGATCTTGCGGGCCTCGGGCGGCGGGGCCCCGGCGGTGTCGGCGCCGGGCGGCAGCGGCGGCGGCTTCAGCTTGGCTTCGAAGTTCTGCGACAGGCCGAAGTTGAGCGTCTGCGTGGCGAGGCTGCGCGTGGTGGTGACCGGGCCGCCGGCCGCCAGCGCCCGCGCGTAGGCGAGCGGGATGCTGGCCGCGGGCGCGTACGACCAACTGATGCTCGGCGAGATCGAGTGGCGGATCCGGGCGATGGGACCGATGCCGGGGAACAGGCCGAAGAAGGTCGGGGAGAGCGCCAGCGAATAGCCGAGCCGCTTGCCCTGCGTCACGTACGCGCCGCCCGTGAACCGGTTGCGGATCATGAACGGCCCGCTGGTGGTGTTCACGATGTTCACGCTGGGCTGCAGGTTCCACGACCCCTGCAGCAGCAGCGGCAGGCCGATCCCCGTGCTCCAGTCGATGTCGGTCTCGAACGTCTGGTCGTAGGTCCGCACCAGGCGGCGGGTCGTGTCGGCCGGATCCGCAATGGTGTCCACCACCCGCAGGTTGCTCCACTGGTCGCTCAGCTGGACCGAGTTGCTCCAGTTCCACCGCCCGACCCTGAGCGGCGTCGTGATCGACACCTGGGTCTGGCGGTTGTCGGTGTAGCGCAGCGACGAGTCGGCGGGCGTGCTGCCGTAGATGGTGCTGACGGCCGGGCTGCCCGGCGCCCCGTGGCTCAGCAGCGCGTTGCTGAGGCTGAACGAGGGGCTCCAGGTGACGGCTTCCGAGATCGCGATCGGGTTCGGTGTGAACGCCACGGTGGGGAACGTCGTCGAGACCTCGGACGTGCTCAGCGACTGGGTCCGGCTGCCGCCGACGTTGAGGGAGCCCCACGGGAAGCGCTGCGAGAAGTTGACCCGGCTGTCGATGTTCGAGACCGCCAGGATCGGGTCCACCGCGTTGCGCGAGATCACCTGCGAGCTGGTGGCGTAGTCGATGCTGGCGTTGAGGTGGCTCTCGAGCGAGAAATCCTGGGTGTGCACCCACTGGATCCGCTCGCTGGTGGAGCCGTTGAACTCGTGGATGTCCGAGAAGGCGATGGCGCCGGTCATGAAGCGGTTCAGCCACTTGTACCGGAACCGGGCGTCGAGGCTGACGTTCTGCTGGGCGTACCAGTCCACCGTGGCCTGGGCGTCGGTGTAGTCGTTGATCGCCCAGTAGTAGCCGAGGTTGGTGATGTGGCGGTGGTAGGTGGGCGAGTTCCGTACGATGTCGCTCAGGCCGAACTGCGGGGGGATCAGCCCCGACCGGCGGCCGTGCCGCATGTCCTGGAAGATGAACGGCAGCCAGATGATGGGAACGTCGGCGACGTACAGCACGGCCGGCCGCGCGACCATCAGCGTCTTCGACACCCACTTCACCTCGCGCGCGGCGAAGTGGTAGTGCGGGTCGGGCAGATCGCAGCTGGTGATGTTCGAGCCGGCGGCGTAGACGCGGTTCTCCTCGTTGTCCACCGCGAGGTCGCCGCGCAGGTACCAGGTGGCCGCGTCCTCCTTGAAGTCGGTGGTGGCCCGGCCGATGATCCCCGCGTGGTTGCAGGCGTCGTACAGCATGCCGTGCCCGATCATCACGCCGGTCTGGTCGAACAGCTGCGGGGATCCGGCGGCATGCAGGGCGCAGTTGCTCTGCTGGTAGTTGATGGTGTCGGCCTGCAGGATCGAGCTGTCCCGCGACACCAGCGCCTGGCCGCTCATCCGGATCTCCTTCTCCGGCGGCAGGAACTGCACCGAGTCGGCGCTGTAGCGGGTCACGCGGAAGCCCAGCTGCGCGAGCAGCTCCCGCTCGACCGAGTCGGCCTCCGGGAAGGTGCGCGAGGGACCGGAGGGCAGGCCGGCTCCGCGGCCCACCTTGGCCGTGTCGGACAGCGAATCGCGCGGCGACCGCGGCGTCCCGGGCTGCGCCGTGGTCCCCGGCGCGGCCAGCGTCGGCTTGCGGGGCAGCGGGATCTGCGCCCGCGCGGGAAGCGCCACCGCCGCGAGGACGGCCGGCACGAGCCAGCGCCCGCGCACTAGGCCTCGCTGGTCGCGGCGACCGCCTCGGCGGCCGCCTCGGACCGGGTCCGCCGCCGCTCCATCACCCGGGCGATGACCACGGTGATCTCGTACAGCAGCTGCACCGGCACCATCATCAGCGTCATCGAGATCAGGTCGGGAGGAGCGAGCAGCATGGACAGGAACGCGTTGCCGGCGATCGCGAACCGCCGGTTGCGGCCGAGGAAGCCGGCGGAGATGACCCGGAGGTACACCAGCGCCAGCAGCACGAGCGGCAGCTCGAAGATGGCGCCGAAGGCGATCACCACCTGGGCCGCGAAGCCGAAGTACTCCTTGGCCGTGACGATCGGCTGCAGGCTGTGCGACTGGAAGCCGAACAGCACCCGGATGGCGGTCGGCAGGATGAGGAAGTACGCCATCGCGACCCCGGCGAGGAACAGCGCCACGGCCGCCAGCGAGACGGGCAGCACCACCCGCCGCTCCTTCTCGTACAGCGCCGGCGAGAGGAACCGCCACAGCTGCCACACGATCACCGGCGAGGCGAGCACCACCCCGACGAAGAACGCCAGCTTGAGGGTGATCATGAACGGCTCGATCGGGCTGGTGAAGAACAGCTTGCCGCCCGCGAGGTGCGGGGCGATCGGCCGCATCAGGAGGCCCATCACGTCGAGCTGATCCACCAGCACGAAGCCCGCCACGAACCCGATGGTCAGGGCGAGCAGGCTCCAGATCAGGCGCCAGCGCAGCTCCTCGAGGTGGTCGAGGAAGGGCATCTCGCCCCGCTCGTTGCGCTTGAACCTGGGCACGCTCGCCGTCCCGCTACGGCTTGGGCTTGGGGGGGGGAGCGGCGGCCGGCGCGGGGCCGAGCGTGCGGAGCTGCTCGCGCGCCAGCGCCGCCTCCGTCGAGGTCGGGTACGCGGCCACCAGCTGGCCGAACTGTGCCCGCGCCTCGTCGCGCCGGCCGGCCGCGAGCGCGATCATGCCCAGCTTGTACAGCGCCGTGGCGGCGTGTCCCGACGCGGCGAAGCGCTGCACCACCTGCAGGTACGCCGCGGCCGCGGAATCGGACCGCTGCTCGGCCGACCAGGACTCGCCGGTGAAGAAGTACGCGTCGCCCGCGCGGGCGTTGCCCGGGTAGAGCCGCAGGAACTCGGCGAACGCGCTGCGCGCGGTGGCGGGGCTTCCCCGCCTGAGCTGCTGCAGCCCGAGCTCCATCAGCTGGTCCGGGCCGGGACCGGCCGGGGCCGCGGGCGCGGCCGGTGGCGCCCCCGCCGCGGGAGTCCCCGGCGCCTGGCCGGCCGCGGCCGGCGCCGGGGCCGGCGCCGCCGACGCGATCTGGTTCGAGCGCTCCTCGAGCTGCGCGCGCAGCTCCGTCAGCCGCTGCTGGCTCTGGCCGGTGAGCTCCTGCACCGCCACCAGCTGCTGCTGCACGTTGTACAGGTCCACCCGCAGGTCTCCGCGCATCCCGCCGATCACGGTCCCCTGGGCGGCCAGCGTGTCGAGCACGCCCTGCACCAGCCGCGCGATGGCCGAGAGGTCGGCGCGCAGCGAGGAGTCGGAGCGCGCCGCGGCCTGCTGCTGCGCGTCGAGCTGCAGGCGCAGCTTGGTCACGTCGCTCCGCATCGCGCACCCGCCCGAGGCGACCGCCGCCGCCACGACCGCGACGCGCCACCGCCCCACTAGCGGGCCCCCTTCGTCACCACGAAGTCGTCGCGGCGGTTCTTCGCCCACGCCCCCTCGTCGTGCCCCGGGTCGAGCGGGTGCTCCTTGCCGTACGACACGATCTCGACCCGCGCGGCCGCGACCCCGTGCGCCAGCAGGTACCGCTTCGCCGACGCTGCACGGCGCTCGCCCAGCGCCAGGTTGTACTCGGTCGAGCCGCGCTCGTCGCAGTTGCCGGCGATCCGGATCTCGAGCCGCGGGTGGGCGGCGAGCACCGAGACCTTGCGGTCGAGCGGCGCCTGGTCGGCGCCGCGGACCTCCGCCTTGTCGTAGTCGAAGTGGATCGGCTCGGCCAGCAGCGCCGAGTCCGCCGCGGCGAGCCCGCCCGCGACCGCCTGGGGCGCGGTGTCGGCGCTCATCCGCTGGACCGACATCCGCACCGAGTCGGCCCGCACGCGCTCGCGCTCGGCGCGGGCGAGCGAGTCGGCCCGGGCCGCCGCCGCCGCCGAGTCGCGCCGGGCCGCGGCGATCGAGTCGGCCGCCCGAGCCAGATCCGGCGGCGCGGCCGCCGGAGTCGTCGGCGCCGGCGCCGGAGGCTTGGCGCAGGCCATCGCCACGAACACCGCCGCCGCTCCCGCTCTCCACAGCCTGCGCATCATGGTGCCTCCGAGAAGAATGTACGACGCGGCGACCACGCGGGCAGCCGCGCCCCGCCCGTCGCGGCGACCGGGCGCAGCCGCCCGGTCTCCAGATCCACGATCCACAGCTGCCGCACCCCGCCGCGGGTGGACGCGAACGCCAGGTGCCGCCCGTCCGGCGCCCAGGTCGGGTCCTCGTTCCGGCCCTCGCCCGTGATCTGCCGCACGGCCCGCGTCGCCAGGTCGAGGACGAATACCTGCGGCACGCCCCCCACCTCGCGGTGGAACGCGACCGCCTGGCCGTCGGGCGACCACTCGGGTCCGTTGGACTGGCCGGTCGAACCGAAGTCGAACCGCGCCAGCGCTTCCTGGTCGCTGCCGTCGGCGGACATCACGTACAGCTGCGGCGAGCCCGGGCGCGAGGAGATGAACGCGAGCCGCTGGCCGTCCGGGCTCCAGGTGGGCGACAGGTTGTCGTAGTAGCGGCCCACCGTCAGCCGGGTCACGCAGCAGCGCCGCGCGACGTCGTACACGTAGACGTCGGTGCCGTTCTCGTCGCCGTGCGCGTACGCCAGCCGCCGTCCGTCGGGCGAGAACTCGGGCGTGATGTTGACGCCGTACTCCGTGCCCGGCACGACCTCCCGGCTGCCCGAGGCGAGGTCCTGGAGCACCAGCGGCCGCCCATCGGGGACGAAGGCCGTGTACGCGATGGTGCGGCCGTCGGGCGACCACGCGGGCGAGAGCGTGGGCCTCCCGGCCGCGGGCACGTTCGCCAGCCCCGCCCCGTCCGGGTCCACGCGCCACAGCCGGCCGTCCGACACGAACAGGATCGTCGTCGCCGCCACTCCGGGCGAGCCGGTGGCCCAGCGGACCACCTCGTCGGCAGCGCGATGCACGGCCAGGCGCCGGGCCTCTCCGCCCGCAGGCAGCTGGAGCGTCAAGCGGTTCCTCACGCTTCCCGTGCGCACGTCGTGCAGCTGCACGTCCACGTCACCGGCGACGCCGCCCGTCGCCACGACCGCCACCGCCAGGTCGGTCCCCAGCGCCGTCAGGGCCGGGTAGTTCGGGGCGCCGCCCTGCATGGCGACGGTGGGAGGCGGCGACAGCAGCTCGAAGCGGTCGGAGTAGTCGAGATCGCGCAGCAGCGTCGCCCGCACGCTGTCCAGGGCCGTCGCGGCCACCGGCAGCACCGCGATGCTCGGCCTGGTGCCCGGCGTGTAGGTGATACCGACCCTCACGCCGACCGGGGCCGAGCCGCTGTCCTGCGCCCGGAGCCCGGCCGGTACCGCGAGGATCGCCACCGCCGCCAGCCACCCGCCTCTCACCGCCCGCTCCCCGGATTGAAGTAGAAAGAGACCGGCAGCACGTCGGGACCGTAACCCGCCGGGAGCGACCCGAAGGCGCCCGCGCGGGCGGCGGCTTCGAGCGCCCCCTGGGCCTCCAGGTCGAAAGAGAACGAGCCCGATCGCCGGACGAACTGCAGGCCGGTCACGGAGCCGTCGCGATGCACGAGGAAGAAGATCTCCGCCTCCAGCCGCGCGTTGGACGGCGGCGGGCTCCACCGCCGGTACACCTGCGAAACCAGGTTGTGTAGATACCCCGGGAACGGGAATTCGACCCCCTCCGTCCTGATCGTCGCGACGTCCGATCCACCTGGCGATCCGCTCGGCATTCCCGGTGTCCCGCTGGGCGCCGCGGGGCTCGGTGGCGTGGCGCCCTTCGCCGCCGGGGCGGGCGTCGAAGGCGCGGGTGCCGCCGGCTTGGGGCTCGCGGCAGGCGTGCTCGCCGCCCGCGTCGGAGGCTTCAGCGGCACGGCAGGCGTCCGCTCACGCGGGGCCGGTCGCGCGGGAGGCTTCGGCGCGGCGCGCGGGGCCGGCGCGGGTCGCGCGGCGGCGGCCGGCCCGGCGGGCTCCGCGGCCGGCGCGGTGCCGAGCGCGGCCACCAGGTTCACCCGGTAGACGGGGGGCTGGCGAGGACGAGGCTTGATGCCGCCGGCGGCGAGGAAGGTCGCCAGCGCGAGCACGTGCAGCGCCGCCGACCCCGCGACGCCGGGCAGGCCGAGCCGCTCCACGGCCGTTCGGTGCCGCAGACCCTTCACTTCTGCGGCGCCTCCTCTTCGGCCACGAGGCCCACGTCGCGCACGCCGGTGGCGCGGATCACCGCGAGGACGCGCACCACGTCGCCGTAGGGCACGCCCTGGTCGGCCCGCAGGTAGATGGCCGAAGGCCTGCGCCGCGCGACCAGGGCGCGGAAGGTGGCGCGGAAGTCCTCGTAGCTGAAGGCGGACTGATCCACGTAGATGCGCCCGCGCCGGTCCACCGACACCACGACCCCCTGCTCGGGCTGCAGCGGCCGGGCCTCGGCCCGCGGCAGCTGGACCTGGACGCCGCCCTGCATCATCGGCGCCGTGATCATGAAGATGATCAGCAGGACGAACGCGACGTCGACCAGCGAGGTGACGTTGATGTCCGCGTTGTACGTGGACCGCGCGCGGCGCCGGCCGGCCACCTACAACCTCCCCTCCCGGGCGAGCGTCACGATCAGCTCGCGGGCGAACCCCTCGAGCTCGGCGGCCACGAAGTTCTGCCGGGAGGTGAAGATGTTGTAGGCGATCACGGCGGGAATCGCCACCGCCAGGCCGGCCACCGTGGTCACCAGCGCCTCCGCCACGCCGGGCGCGACGGCCGAGATGTTGCCGGATCCGCCGAGCGAGATGCCGATGAAGGCGTCCATGACCCCGAGCACGGTCCCCAGCAGGCCGATGAGGGGGCTCACCGAGCCGAACGTCGCGAGCCAGGGGATGTAGCGGCCGAGCTGGTCGTGCTCGGCGTCCACCTGCGTCTCGAGCACCATCCGCAAGGCCTCGAGCTGCGTCGGCGTCAGGGCGCCGCCCTCGGCCGGCGCCTTGGCCAGGCCGCCGGGCCGGATCTCCGCGAAGAAGTTGAGCCCCTCGGTGAACAGGCGGGTGAACGGCGACGGCTGGAGCCGCGCCACCGCCTCCCGGCCCTCTTCGAGCCGCGTGGCGTGCTCGGTGGCGTCGAAGAACGCGTCGGCGGCGCGACGGATGCGCCGGAACTGCCACAGCTTGGCGAAGATCAGGAACCACGAGACGGCCGAGAACAGGGCCAGCACGCCGAGCACGATCTTGGTCGCGAAGCTGGAGACCGCGATCAGCTCCAGCTCGGTGGTGGGGACCGCGCCGCCCACCTGCAGCAGCGTCACGCCCCCTCTCTCACGATCCACTCGTAGGTGCGCCGCAGCCCCTCGGCGAGGGGTATCTGCGGCTTCCAGCCCAGCACGCGCTCGGCCTTGGCGGCCGTGAGCGCGCTGGCCTGCAGCTCTCCGGCGCGCGCCGGCGCGCGCTCCACCTTCACGTCCACGGCGGCGACGGCGATCATCGCCTCCGCGAGCGCCGCCACCGACGTCTCGACGCCGGTGCCGATGTTGAACGCCCGCGCGTCCACGGTCCCGTCGAGCGGCGGCAGCGCCGCCTCCGACGCCAGGACGTTGGCCCGCGCCACGTCGCCCACGTACACGTAGTCGCGCGTCTGGGCTCCGTCCCCGAACACGGTCAGCGGGTGCCGGCTGCGCAGCCGGTTGCCGAAGATGGCCACCACGCCCGCCTCGCCGTGCGGGTCCTGCCGCGGCCCGTACACGTTGGCGTAGCGCAGCGCCACCGCTTCCAGCCCGAACAGCTGCGCGTAGCACGCGAGGTAGTACTCCGCTGCCAGCTTGCTCACGCCGTACGGCGAGACCGGCAGCTTGGGCGTGGTCTCCACGTGCGGCGGCTTCCGCTCGCCGTAGACCACGCCGCCCGACGACGAGAACACCACGCGCCGCGTGCCGCCCGCGCGCGCACCCTCGAGCAGGTTGAGCAGGGCCAGCAGGTTCTCGCGCGCGTCGAGCATCGGGTCGGACACCGAAACCCGCACGTCCACCTGCGCGGCGAGGTGCGTGATCACGTCGAACTTGCCGCCGGCGACCAGCGCGCGGGCCTCCTCCGACCCGACGTCCGCCCGCCGGAACTCGGCGCCCTTCGGCACGTTCGCGGCCCGGCCGCGCGACAGGTTGTCGACCACGGTGACGTCGCACCCGGACGCCAGGAACGCGTCGGCCACGTGGGATCCGATGAACCCCGCTCCCCCGGTGACGAGCACACGGCGTTTCATGCCCTGCGGAACCTCATGGATGGGCTTGGGCCGGCCGAGGCCGGCGAAGAGGCGGACCCGCCCGGGTGGGCGGGCCCGAGCGTCACGAAGGCATCCGGCGAATCTGGGTCGCCGTGCTGCCGGCGCGGATGTCGCCCCGGTCGACCTGGATGAGGACGCCGGTGGCCGTGTGCGGCCGGACGTTCACGATCAACATCTTGCCCTGGTTCTGCGTGATCGCGCCGATCCCCGCCGCCGGCGGGCTGACGCGGCTCACCTGGAAGATGTCGCCCATGTGCACGCCGTCGCTCGACCCCTTGCTGATGAACAGCACGTCCTGCTGGTTCACCACCTCGCGCGGCGAGCGCAGGTCGACCACCACGCCCGTGACCGCGCTGTCGGCGGGCACCGCGACCGGCCGGACGCCGCGCTGGGACTCGAACGGCACCGCCTTGACGACGTTCTGGCCGCCGTCGACGGTCTGGTAGACGGCCACCACCAGGCAGATGGCGGTGTCCCGCCCGGCGCTCGTGACCTTGAGCAGGCCCGTGGGTCGGACGATCGAGCCGTAGCCCTGCACGATCCGGGGTGTATCGTACGCCATCAGCAGGTCGCCGGCCTTCAGGGCGTCACCCGGCGGCGGCGTGACGGCCACCGTGCCGTAGAGGTTGGCGCTGTTGGTGGTCGTCAGACGGCTGATCGACGACGTCATGGTGTTGCCGACCAGCTTGCCCGCGTTCAGCTGCTCGCCCGCATCGAGCACGTAGCCGGAGGAGTAGTACTCGCCCTCGCGCACCGCCCGGTACTCCTGCTGCTCGTTGAGCTTCAGCGACCCGGCCGCGATGCTGGTGCGGCCCTGCGTCGCGAAGATCGTGGGACCGGTGGCGGGATTCGTGACCGGGGTCTGCGGCGCCGCCGCCGCCGTGTCGGTCGGCGTGGGCGTGACCGCGATGTCACCGTGCGGAGCGGTCGTGTCCGCCCCCGCCGGCGTCACCACCGCCGGGGCCGGCGCGGCCTCGGCCGAGGCTGAGGGCGCCGGGGCCCCGGACGCCATCGGCTCCTGGCCGGGTCCCAGCTTCAGCTCCTCGCCCGGGAAGATCCAGTGCGGGTCCTCGATGACGGTGGTGTTCAGCCGGTAGATCTCCGGCCACAGCAGCGGGTCGCCGAGGAACTGCTGCGCCAGCCCCCACAACGTCTCCCCCCGCTCCACCACGTGCGAGGCGGGCAGCGCGGCGCGCGCCGGCGCGGCTGCCCCGGCCGGCTGCTGCGCGCTGAGCAGCGTCGCCCCGGCCAGCGGCATGGCCAACGCCGCAGCCACGACGCCGATCATCACCCGGTGCTGTGCGAGTCTAGAAAGGAAGATCGTCGTCCTCTTCATCGAGTGCCTCCGGGAAGTCCTCGAACGAATCCTCCTTGCCCCCCGCCGCCCCCGCCGCCCCCCCCGCTCCCGCCGCGCCACCGGCCTGCGCCGCCTCTCCGGACGGCGCGCCCTTCCCCGCAGCGGCGGAGCCCCGCCGGCCCTCGCCGCCGCCGCCGTCGCCACGACCCGAGAGCATCACCAGGTCGCGCACGTTGACCTCGGTCGTGTACCGGGTCTGCCCCTCGCGATCCTGCCAGGTCCGGTACTCGATCCGCCCCTCGACATAGACCCGGTCACCCTTCTTGAGGTATTTCTCGACCACGTCCGCCAGACCGCTGCCGCCGGTGTTCCACACCACGCAGCGGTGCCACTCCGTCTTCTCCTGCTTCTCGCCGGCCTTGGTGGTCCACTGCCGGCTGGTGGCGAGCGACAGCGTCGCCACCCGGGCCCCGCTGTTGGTGCTCCGAACCTCCGGGTCGGCCCCGAGGTTCCCGATCAACATGACTTTGTTGAGACTGCGACTCACCTGACGACCCTCCTTGCGGCAGGATCGGGGACCACGGACAGGCCGGAAGTATAGGCGCCACAACGGTTTTTGTCAACCGAAAGAACGTGTTACCTCATCCTTTCTCTGCGACTTTGGGCGACAGCGGCAGTGCCATCGTGACCGCGTTTTCGGTCGGCTTCCGGTAGTAGGCGCGTCGCACCGACACCGGACGGAAGCCGGCACGCTCGTAGAGATGCATCGCCGCGGCGTTCGACTCCCGCACCTCGAGGTGGACGGTGGCGACGCCCTCGTTACGGAACATCGCGAGCAGCGCGTCGAGCAGCCGCTGACCGAGGCCCTGGCGCCGCAGGCCCGGCTCCACCGCGAGGTTCAGGATCTCGCCCTCGTCCGCGACCACCGAGGCGAGCGCGTAGCCGGCGAGCGCACTGCCGGGCCCGTCCACGGCGAACGCGCGCACGTGCGCCTGGGCCAGCAGCTCGACGAAGGCCGACGTCGGCCAGGGATCGGTGAACGCGATCCGCTCGATCGCGACCACGCGATCGAGGTCGCGCGAGCCGAGCGGCCTAGCCGTGGCGGGCACGGTACCTGGCCTCGGCCTCGGCGAGCCGTCCGTAGGCCGGCTCCCACGCGTCGGGCGCCTCGATCTCGACGAGCGCGCCCGCCACGGCGCGCAGGCGGATCAGCGACGCGGCCGACGCGGCCGAGGCGCCGGTCCTCACCAGGCCCGCGACGGAGGGCGGCGGCGTATCGGCCGGCACGAGCGCGGGGGCGGACACGACCTCCACGCGTGCCGGACCCGCGGTGCCGCGGGCGTCGCCCGTGCCGAAGCGGTACACCGCGCGGTACTCGTCGCCGCGCTGCGCGTCGTACGCGGCCAGCACGGTGCCCCGCCCGCCCGCGGCGGCAAACGCGGCCCCGAGCAGCGAGGGCGCGCTCCAGAGCGCGAGCCCGCCCGCCCGGCACAGCCCCTTGGCGAACGCGATGCCGATCCTGAGCCCGGTGAAGGAGCCGGGGCCGTCCGAGACGATGACGCCGGCGAGATCGGTGAGGCCGGCGCCGCGCCGGGCGAGCAGCTCCGCGGCGGCGCGCTCGACGTCGCGCGAGAGCTCGCGGCGCGAGGCGATCCTCAGGTCGTCGCCGGGCGATTCGGGGGAGCCCAGCGCGAGCGAGGGGACGTCGGTCGCCGTATCGAGCGCGAGATAGAGGCGCGGCGTCAGGCGACCTCCAGGGCCCGGACCAGGGGATCGTCGGTGTAGGCGAGGCTGATCCGGTGCGTGACCGGCGGGAGGGCTTCGGCCAGCCGCTCCGGCCACTCGATCAGCACCACGCTCGGCTCGGCGAGCATGTCGTCGAGGCCGAGGTCCGCCGCGTCGGCCGCGCGGCGGAGCCGGTACGCGTCCACGTGGTACACGGCGCCGGATGATCCGGCGTAGCGGTGCACGAGGGCGAAGGTCGGGCTGGTGACCGGCTCGGTCACGCCGAGGGCGCGGGCGACCGCCCGGATCAGCGTCGTCTTGCCGGCCCCCAGCTCGCCCGAGACGGCCACCACGACGGCCGGCGGCGGACGGAGCCGGCGCGCCAGCTCCTCTCCGAACCGCGCCAGGGCGGCCTCATCGACGCGCCGGACGCCCACGCCCCCGCCGCCTGCCGCCGCCCGCCCCGCCGCCGCCCGCCACTTCGCCTTCCCTGCCGCCCGGCCGCCTCGTCGCCGGCGTGCTGGACTTGAGGTCCAGGATCTGGTCGCGGATCTGGGCGGCCAGCTCGAAG
>DASPTN010000035.1:0-14966 GCA_035623395.1 Gemmatimonadales bacterium
GTCCAGCCGAGCTGTCGGGCGGGCAGCAGCAGCGCGTCGCGCTCGCGCGGGCCGCGGTCACCGAGCCCCGGCTGCTGCTCCTCGACGAGCCGCTCTCCGCCCTGGACCTCGGCACCCGCCAGGTGGTTCGGGGCGAGCTCCGCGCGCTGCTGTCGGAGCTGTCGGCCGCCACCGTCTTCGTGACCCACAGCCCGCTCGACGCCACGGTGTTCGGCGACTCGATCGCCGTGATCGAGAACGGGCGGCTCACGCAGGTCGGCGCCCGCGACGATCTGCTGCGGCACCCGCGATCCGCCTACGTCGCGACGCTGCTCGGCGTGAACCTGCTGCAGGGGACGGTGGTGAGCCGCGACGCCGGCGGCGTGGCGCACGTGCGGACGGCGGACGGGATGCTGGCAGTGGCCGATCCCGGCGCCGACGGCCCCGTCTACCTGACCGTCAACCCGCAGGAGATCACCCTCTACTCGGCGCCGCCCGCCGGCAGCGCCCAGAACGTGTTCCGCGGACCGGTGATCGAGATCGTGCCCGAGCCTCCGGCAGGCGACCGCGTCCGCGTCGCGCTGGGGACGAGCCCGCCGCTCGTCGCCGAGATCACGCGCCAGGCGGTCGCGGGTCTCGGGCTGCGCGAAGGGATGCCCGTCTACGCCGGCTTCAAGGCGACGGGCGTGAAAGCGTACCACTGAGAGTACCACTGAGGAGGACGGCGATGCTGAAGACGGCCGCATTGCTGCTGCTCTGCGCACCGGCACTGGCGGCGCAGCAGCCCAACGACTCACTCGTCATCGACCTGGCGGGGCGGCAGCGGGTGCTGCACGCCGCAGAGCTGCACGCCCTGCCGCGTGGCACCGTCGCCGCCAGCTTCGGACGCGCGCCCCAGACGTACAGCGGCGTTCCCCTCGTGGCGGTGCTGCTCGGCGCCGGGCTGGACACGGCGCTTCACGGCCCGGCCCTCGCCCAGGCTCTGCTCGTCGAGGCCGCGGACGGCTATCGGATGGCGTTCGGCCTCGCGGACCTGGACAGCACCGTGACCGGCCGGACCTTGCTGCTGGCCGACTCGGTCGACGGGCATCCGCTGGCAGCTCAGGACGGCCCGTGGCGCCTGGTCGTGTCGGGCGACCGCCACGCCCGGCGGTCCGTGCGCCAGGTGACGGTCGTGCGCGTGGTCGCCGCGCCGGCTCCGTATCCGGGCGGAGGACGCCGACCGGCCTAGCCGCGACCGTTGGAGGCCTGCGCGGGCGCGCGCTAGACTTGGGACGTGCCGATCCGCAACCGCGACGCCCTCGCCGTGACGCCCGCGCGGAAGGCGGCGCTCGCCGTCGCCGACGCCGCGCTCGCCGCGATCGACACCGGCGCCGCGATCCGGCGCGCGGTGGAGCTGAGCGCAGACACGCTCCGCGTGGCAGGAGATCTGCTCCCTCTGGGGCCCGGCGGCCGCCTCAGGCTCGTGGCCGTGGGCAAGTGCGCCGTCGCGGCCGCCGTCGCCCTCGCCGAGCGGCTCGGTGACCGTCTCGCCGACGGGATCGTGCTCGACGCCGCGGAGGCGGCCGCGCGCCCACCCGCCCGCCTCCGCATCCTGCGCGGGACCCACCCGCTGCCATCGGCCGCGAACGTCGCCGGGACCCGCGAGATCCTCCGGTTCCTCGAGGGAGGCGGCCCCGACGACGTGGTGCGGTGCGTGGTCTCGGGCGGCGGCTCCACGCTCCTGTGTCTCCCGCCCGGCGGCGCGTCGGTCGACGACGAGCGCGCGGTGCTCCAGGTCTTGATGCGCGCCGGCGCCACCATCGGGGAGATCAACACGGTCCGCAAGCACTCGTCGCTGGCGCGCGGCGGGCAGCTGGCGCGGGCCGCGCGGCCGGCGCGGGTCGCCGGCCTCGTGTTCTCCGACGTCCCGGGCGGCACGATCGACCTCGTCGCCTCGGGGCCGACGGTGCGCGATCCCAGCACCGTGGCGGACGCGGAGCGCGTGCTGGCGCGCTACGGCCTCCCGGCCTCGGCCGGGCTCGAGCGCTTCCCGCTGGTCGAGACGCCGAAGGAGGTTCCGCCGCTCGACGCCGTGCGCAATGCGGTGCTCGTCTCGAACCGGCTTGCACTGGAGGCGATGGCCGCCGCGGCCCGGTCCCAGGGCCTGGCGGCGGAGGTGAAGACGGCGACCCTGGGCGGCGAGGCGCGGGACGTCGCCGCGCGGGTGGCGGCGGACCTGCGCGCCGCGCCACCCGGCACCGCGCTCCTCTACGGCGGTGAGACGACCGTGACGGTCCGCGGCCGTGGCCGCGGCGGCCGTAATCTCGAGCTGGCGCTCGCGGCGCTGGGCGAGGTGCGCGACGACGACCTGGTCCTCACGCTGGCCAGCGACGGACGTGACAACGGCGATCTCGCGGGCGCCATCGCCGACGCGGTCACGCGCGCCGCCGCCGAGCGTGCCGGCGCCGACCCCGGCGTCCATCTCGCGGACAACGACAGCTACGGCTTCTTCGAGCGCGTGCCCCACGCCCTCGAGACCGGGAGCACGGGCGCGAACGTCGCCGACCTGATCGTGGCCCTGCACGCGCGGGCCTGACGCCCGACGGCGCCGGCCGGCGCGGGACCGTGCGGGAACCCGCGGCGACGCGATGCGGCGCTAGGGATCGGCCGCGAAGAGATTGAGCTTGTTGCGCTTGAGGTAGTCCAGCTTCGCCTGCAGCCCGGTCTCGCCCGGTCGCGGGTGGATCGCGAACTCCGCCCGCCGGTCGCACCCGGCGACGTCCTCGGTCTCGAGGTAGCAGTCCCGCCACGCGCGCTTCCCGTTGGTCTCGTGCTCGATCGTGTCGAGGTCGAGCTGCGACAGGTGGAGACCGGCGACGAGCGAGCCGGCGAGCACCACCGCCACGGCCGGCACCCTGACGGCGGCCCGCCTCGTCGTGAGCACGTGGAAATAGAGCCCCAGCGCGCCGGCCGCGACGTAGAGGTAGTACCGGGAGCTGTCGGCGGTGTCCGCCCCGAGGTGAACGCGGCCCACGGCGGTGCCGAGCCCGAACAGCAGACACCAGCCGACCAGGATCACGATGACGCGGCTGGCTCGCTCGGCGCCGTCCGCCCTCCTCGTCATCAGCACGAGGTGGTACGTCAGCACGCCCACGGCGCACGCCACCAGAATGATCCCGGCGAGCGACGTGACCGCCCCGTAGCGCGCCTTGAGTCCGACGACGTTGGCGAAGACCAAGCCGGCGTACCGGAGATAGGCGAACCCGTTGCCGTAAGGGAAGCGGAACCCCTCCGCACCGGGCACGAAGACGTAGCCGACGAAGAAGGACGCCAGCGAGAGCAGCGAGACGGCGAGGCCGGCGACGGCGGCCACGAGCGCGCTCCGGTCGCCGTCGCGCGCGGCGCGGCGGCAGTCGAGCGCCAGCAGCGCCGGGGTCACGAGGCCCATGAACCATCCGAAGGCCGTGTAGATCGTCAGGAAGTTGAGCGACAGCACCAGCGCGTAGCGGACCGGCCGCCGTGGGTGGAGCCACGCGAGGCAGATCAGCACCGCCAGCAGCAGCGGGAACGGCCCGTGGGAGGGATCGGTGACGCCGACCAGCGCCTCGTGCTGCGCGCGGCTCAGCAGCAGCAGCGGGATCACCACGTCCGTGAAGGCGAGCGATCCGAACAGCGCGCGCTTGAGGAGCAGCGCGGCCGCCGCCGCCGCGGCGACGACGCCGACGGTCGCCAGGGCCTCGACCCTCGTGTTCCAGTGCGTGAGGCCCGCCACCAGCCAGGCGAAGACCGACCCGACGCCGAGCCGCGGCGGGCCGTGCTGCCACGCGAAGACGCGCCACAGCGACGCGTGAGCGAAGAACGGCGTGTAGAAGTCCCACTGGTCCCAGTACAGCACGTTCACCGCGTTCCTCGCGGTGAAGGCGATCAGCCGGTCGAGCTGGAACAGGGACACGGCGCCCACGAAGAGCAGCGGCAGCCAGCGGCGGGCGGACGGGAGGCTCGGGGCGCCGGCGGCCCCCGGGTCCGGCGCGGTCACGGGCGGCACGATTGCATGGGGAAACAGTACCGGCCGGTCGTGCGCCACGCATCCCCCGGTCGGGCACGGCGGCGCGCAAATCGGTGCGCCGCCTCCGCCGGCGGATGGACCCGGGCCCGGCCCCCGCTAGCCGCCGCGCCCGCGGCCATGCAGTTTGCTAGGGTGGCCGGCATCGTCCCCCCAGCCAGCCGGCCGACCGAGGACACTCGATGCGCTCCAAGCTCGCCCTGCTCGCGGTCGCCGTGACCGCCTGTGGCGCCAGGCACGCGCCGCCCGCCGATCCGGCCCCGGCCCCTGCTCCGGCGCCGGCCGCCCCGGCGCCGGTGCGGGTCGTGACCGAGACGGTGACCGTGCGCGATCCCGACCTGGAGCGCGAGCTGGTCCGCCTCCGCATGAGCCTGCTCGAGCGCTCGGCCCAGCTGGCGGAGACCGGGCAGCGGCTCGACGAATCGACCATCGAGCTGGTGCGGGCGATGGCGCGGCTGCGGAGCATGGCGACCCGGGCGGAGGCGGCGTCGGCCATCGCCGAAGCCGAGGTGACGCTGCAGCAGCTGCGCGGCGGCGCCGGACAGCAGCTGCCGCCCGAAGGCCGGCAGGCCGAGGCGGCGCTGCACTCGGCGAGCACCGCGTTCGACGCCGAGAACTACGGCGGCGCGGTCTACCTCGCGACGCAGGCCAAGCGCGCCGCGACCGCGGGCCGCGGCCGGCTGGCCAAGGGCGGTGCCGCGTCGGGCGCAGGCGAGCGCGCCTTCGCGGTGCCGGTGCACCTCACGACGACCGGCCGCGCCAACGTCCGCACCGCCCCCGGCTTCGGGGCGTCGCTCGTGACGACGCTGCCCGCGGGCACCGATCTCACGGCCTACGCCTGGGCCCAGGACTGGATACGGGTGACGATGGACGACGGGCGCGGCGGGTGGGTGCACCAGGGGCTGGTGCGCGGCCTCGCGCCCGGAGGGCCCTAGCCGCCGACCTTCGACTCGGCCCTGGCGCCCTCGGCCGCGGTCACGCGGTTGCGGCCCGACTGCTTCGACTTGTACAGCGCCTGATCGGCCGCCTCGATCAGTCCTTCCGCGGTCTTGCCGCTCTCCGGGAACACCGCGTAGCCGATCGACACCGTGACGTTGACGACGGTGGTCGCGGCCTCCGGCGTGAAGCGGTCCTTCTCGGTGGCCGCCCGGATCCGCTCCGCGACCCGCGCCGCCTCCGCGGCCGGCGTCTCCGGCAGCAGCACCGTGAACTCCTCGCCGCCGTAGCGCGCCACCGTGTCCACGTCGCGCACGCAGTCGCCGAGGGTGTCGGCCAGCCGCTTGAGCACCGCGTCGCCCGCCGGGTGGCCCCACGCGTCGTTGAACTTCTTGAAGCGGTCCACGTCGAGCATCAGGACCGAGAACGGATGCCCCGTCCGGTCGCTGCGGCGCAGCTCGCGGTCGAGCTCCGCCATCAGGCGCCGGCGGTTGGCGAGGCCGGTCAGCTCGTCCGTCACCGACAGCCGCTGCAGCTCGGCGCGGCCGTCGCGCAGCCGGCGCACCATGTCGTTGAACACGCCCGTCAGGTGCGACAGCTCGCCGCCGCCCGACGCCGGGACCGCCACGTCGAGGTCGCCGCTCGCCACGCGGTTGGCGGCGAGCGTGAGCCGGTCGAGCGGGTTGACGATGAGCAGGCCGAGGGCCCAGGCGAGCGAGCCCACCACGGCCAGCAGCACCACCACCAGCAGCACCGTGGCGTCGCGCAGCCGCCGGACGTCCTTGAACGCGGACGACGCGGGCACCTCCGCCACGGCGCTCCAGTCCGAGTTCGGCACGGCGGCCATGGCACCGACGACGTCGAGCCCGTCGTCGGCCCGGTACGACACCGCGGTGCCCTCCGCGCGCTGCAGCTGGCGCAGCGCCTCATCCGGCACCGTCGCGAACAACCCGCCGGCGAGCGCGACCACCTGGCCCCGCGCCTGCACGACCGCGAGGCGATTCTCGCGTCCCTGCACCTGCTCGCGCAGCAACCGCTCGATGCCCTGGAACTTGAGCCGGCCGGCGAGCACGCCCAGGAGCTGGCCGCCGGAGGTCACGATCGGCACCGCGATCTCCATCGTCGTCGGCGTCTTGGCGTCGCCGAGGACCGGGTTGCCGAGCGCCGGGGAGCCGAGCCGCACCTGCTGGAGCCAGTTGCCCACGAAGTGCAGGCGGCCGGGCGTCTGCGCGCTGCTCGCCACGGTCTTGAGGTCGGGCGTGACCACCATCAGCTCCGCGTAGTCCGCGAAGCGGTCGTTGACGGAGCCGAGGTAGTCGGCCAGCCGGCGGCGGGTCTGCGGGGTGGGCTGCGCGACGTTGTCGGTCACCTCGTACGAGGTGGCGAACACGCGCAGATCGTAGAGGCGCTCCTTGAGCCACAGGCCCGTCTCGCGCGCGGCCTGGCTGCTCGCCCCCGAGAGCTGCTCGTCCAGCTTCGCGCGGATGGCCCGCCGGCTCTGTCCGTAGGAGATCAGGCTGGTGGCCAGCGCCGGGATCAGCGTCGCCAGGACGGCGAGGGTGATGATCGTCGTGCGGACGCTGCCGAGGCCCATGGCCGCGAGCACCCGCCCTGTGCGGGTTTCCCACAGGTCGAGGAGCACGGCACGGGAGAACAGGCCGGAGGAGCGGCGCACCTTTGTAAGATGCGCGCGCGGCGTCCCCAGTACCAGCAAGCCCCGCCTGCTGCCCCGCGGCGACCCGGCTCGGCGAGCCGCGGCCGCTCGCCGGCCGCCCCATCGCCCCTGGCCGCAAGCGTTTGCCGCACAACGGAGTTAGCTTCGTCGCCATCTCCGACGAAACGGCGGCCGTGGAACCGATCCAGTCGTGCGGTGGGCGCCCGATCCGCGGGCGTGGCCTTCGCCGCTTCGTGCCGGCGCTCGTCGCGGTGTCAGCCGCGTGCGGCCCCGGGAGCCGCCCGGACCGGAGTGGCCGCGAGACGGGCGGATCACCCGGGACACGGGGCGGATCGATGATCCTTGCGACGACCACCAGCACGCAGGACAGCGGATTGCTGGACTCGCTCCTGCCCGCGTTCACGGCAGCCACGGGCATCGAGGTCAAGGTGATCGCGGTGGGCTCCGGCGCGGCGCTGGAGCTGGGGCGCCGGGGCGACGCCGACGTCGTGCTGAGCCACGCGCCGGAAGCCGAGCGCGGATACGTGGCGAGCCGCGACCTGGTCGAGGGCCGGCTGGTGATGCACAACGAGTTCCTGGTCGTCGGTCCGGCGGCGGATCCGGCGCGTGCGAAGGCACGCCCGCTGCGCGAAGGGCTGGCGCTGATCGCGCGGACCGGCCCGTTCATCTCGCGCGCCGACGGCTCGGGCACGGACAAGAAGGAGAGCGCGCTCTGGAAGCAGGCGGGCATCGAGCCCGCCCGCGTCGCGAGACGGGAGATGACGGGACAGGGGATGGGGGCGACCCTGCAGGTGGCCGAGCAGCGCCAGGGCTACACGCTCACGGACCGGGCGACCTACCTGGCGCTGCGGGGCCAGCTCACGCTGGTGCCGATCCTGAGCGGCGATCCGGAGCTGATGAACGTGTACCACGTCTACGTCGTGAATCCCGCGACCCACACCAGGGTCCACGCGACCGAGGCCCGCGCCTTCGTCGGCTTCCTGGTGGGCCCCGGCGCGCAGCAGGAGATCGCGGCGTTCGGTCGCGCCAGGTACGGCGAGCCGCTGTTCGCGGCGGACGCCGTCAAGCCCGACCCCTCGTCGCCGTGACCGTCGACCCGGGGCGACGTCGCGATGAGCGGTGAGCTGTGGGCGATCGTCGGCCGGACGATCCTGGTGTCGGGGGTGGCCACGGTCCTGGCCGTGCTGGCCGGCGCGCCCCTCGGCTACCTGATGGCGCGCCGCCGGTTCCGCGGGCGCACGCTGCTGCTGGCGCTCGTCAACACCGGCATGGGCCTTCCGCCGGTGGTGGTCGGGCTCGCGGTGTGGCTGATGCTCGCCCGGAGCGGCCCGCTGGGCGCGCTCGACCTGATCTACACCAAGCAGGCGATGATCGTGGCGCAGTTCGTCATCGGCCTGCCGCTGGTCGTGGGCGTGACCGCGGCGGCGGTGCAGGCCCTGCCCCGCGAGCTGCCGGACCTGCTGGTCTCGCTCGGCGCCGGCCCGTGGCGGACGATGCTCCTCATCGCCAGGGAGGCGCGGCTGGGCCTGCTCGCGGCACTGATGGCCGGCTTCGGCGCCGTGATCTCCGAGGTCGGCGCGGCAATGACCGTGGGCGGCAACTTGCAGGGGAGCACCCGGGTGCTCGCGACGGCGATCGTCACCCTGACCGGACGCGGCGAGATCGGCGCCGCGCTGATTCTCGGCGGGCTCCTCCTGCTGATCGCGTTCGCCGCGAACCTGGTGCTCACCGTCGTCCAGCAGCGGTCGGAGCCGTAGGATGGACATCGAGCTCGTCGGCGTGCGCTTCGAGCGGGACCACCGCCTGGTGCTTGACATTCCTTCCGCCAGGTTCGCGTCGGGCAGGACCAGCGCCGTGCTCGGTCCGAACGGCGCGGGCAAGTCGACGCTGCTGCGGCTCATCGCCGGCGTGGAGCGGCCGACGGCGGGCACGATCCGCATCGGCGGCCGGCCGCTCGCGCGGCCGAACGGCGCGCGCACGCCGACGGCGCTGTCGTTCCAGCGGCCGACGTTCGTCCGGGGCACGGTCCGGTACAACCTCGAGCTGGCGCTGCGGCTGCGCGGAGTGCGGGCCGCCGAGCGGCGCAGCCGGATCGACGACGTGGCAGCACACTGCGGGATCCTAGCGCTGCTGGACCGGCCGGCGGGCAAGCTCTCCGGCGGGGAGGCGCAGCGCGCGGGGCTCGCGCGCGCCCTCGTGCTGCGGGCGCCGGTGACGCTGCTGGACGAGCCCTTGAGCGGCGTGGACGCGGCCGGGCGCGCGCGCCTGCTCGGCGAGCTGCCCGGCCTGCTGGCGGAGTACGCCAGCACGACCATCGTGGTCACGCATCAGCGCGAGGAGGCGCTCGCGCTCGCCGACTCGATCACCGTCCTGGACGACGGGCGACTGCAGGACGCTGAGCCGCCCGCCGGCGGCGCTACTGCACCAGCATGACCACCACCGGCCCGCGGGGCGCGGGGGCGCAGATGTCGGGCCGCACTTCCACGCTGTCGCCCGGCGCCACCGACAGCACGCCGAGGGCGTGGGGGCGTGCGTCCCGGTTCAGCACGCGGAGCCGGACGCGATCGGGGTCGCCGAGGGACAGCGTGGCCGGCAGCCGGTGAGCCGCGCCGCGACGGTGCGCGCGGATTCGGAAGCGCCAACAAATCTTGACAGCGCGAGTCTCAATTAGGACCTTGACGCCCGACGGCGCGCCCGCAGCCGGCGCGGTGCGGCTGGGAATCCGTCAGACGGGGAGGATCAACGAGTCCGTGGTATCGCACCTGGCGAGCTTGCGCCCGTGATCCGTGGCCTGTTGACGGCGGCCGTCCTGATCTCCGCGGGGAGCCCGGGGCGCGCGCCGGCGCACGCGCAGCAGCATCCGCGCGCGACGGCGGTGCTGGCCGGAGGGTGCTACTGGGGCGTGGAATCGGTGTACCGGCACGTTCGCGGGATCGTGTCCGTCACCTCGGGCTACGCGGCGCCGGCCGATGGCCCGCGCGTCGAGGCCGTGCGCATCGTCTACGATCCGTCGGTGGTGACGTACCGCAGGATCCTCGACGTCTTCTTCCTGGTCGTGCACGACCCGACTCAGCTCGATCGCCAGGGGCCCGACGTGGGCCCCGCGTACCGATCCGTGGTGTTTGCGGGCGACGGGGATCAGCGGAGGACGGTGCAGGCCTACGTCCATTCGCTGGGTGCCGCCCGGGTCTTCACGCGCCCGATCGTGACCCAGGTCGCGGCGCTGCGGTCGTTCGAGGCGGTCGACGCATCGCAGCAGAACTACGCCGCGCGGCATCCTGCCGATCCCTACATCGTGCAGAACGACGCGCCGAAGATCGAGGCGCTGCGGCTGCGCTTCCCGGACCTGTACGTGGCCGAGTCCGGACGGGTCCGAACGGGCGCCACTGTGCGTCACTAAGCCCCGTCGCGCGGGCGCACGGACGCCCTCGCAGGCCGACGGCTCTGGTCGAGCCGCACCGACGTCTACGTCCGCACCTCCGGCCCGAATCCCGTAGAGGGCTGCGACCGACCGGACTCCCTCACCAGATACGCACCCGCCGATCCGGCGGCAGGTACAGACTGTCGGACGGCTCGATGCCGAACGCCCGGTACCACGCGTCGAGGTTGCGCACGGTGCGCGCCCGCCAGGGCCCGGGCGAGTGCGGGTCCGTCAGGAGCCGCCGCCTGAGCGCTGGATCGCGGTACTTGGTGCGCCACGCCTGGGCGAAGCTGAGGAAGAACTCCTGGTCCCCCCGGAACCCGGACCACGCCGGCGCCTCCTTCCCGCCGAGCGACGCGCGGTAGGCGTCGTATGCCGCGGTGAGGCCCGCCAGGTCCGCGATGTTCTCCGAAAGGGTGAGACGGCCGTTGATCGAGAGTCCGGGGAAGGGCCGGTAGGCGTCGTACTGCCGGGCCAGCGCCTCGGTCGAGGCGGCGAAGTGGACGGAATCGTCGGGCGTCCACCAGTTCCGCATCCGGCCCCGGGCGTCGAAGGTGGAGCCCAGGTTGTCGAAGCTGTGGCTGATCTCGTGGCCGATCACGGCGCCGATCGCCGCGTAGTTCATCACCGCAGGCCGGTGCGGGTCGAAGAACGGCGGCTCGAGGATGGCCGCCGGGAAGTTGAGCGCGTTCATGGCGGGCATGTTGACCGCGTTCACGGTCTGCGGCGTCATCACCCATTCGGAGCGGTCCACGGGCTTGCGTAGCTTCGCGATCGCCCGCGCATACTCGAACCGCTCGACACGGTCGGCGTTCTCGTACGCCCGGCCCGCCACGACGTCGAGCCCGGCGTAGCTCGGCCAGCGGTCGGGGTAGCCCACGCTCACCCGGAGCGTGGCGAGCTTCGCCTGCGCGGCGGCCCGGGTCGCGGCGGCCATCCACGCGAGCCGGGCGATCCGCTTGTGGAAGGCGGCGATGAGGTTGGCGACCATCGCCTCCGCCTGCCGCTTCGCGGCGGGCGGGAAGTAGACTTGAGCGTACCGGTGTCCCACCGCGAAGCCGAGCGCGCCGCTCGTCGCCTGCACCGCGCGCCTGGCGCGCGGTTCCTGCTCGGGGGTGCCCGAGAGCGTCTGGCCGAAGAAGGCGAACGCCTCGTGGTCGAACGCCGGCGGGAGGACCGCGGCGTGGTGCTCGATCGCGTGGTACGCGAGCAGCGCCTTCCACGCCGACAGCGGCTCGCTCGCAGTCAGGGCCGAGAGCGCCGCGATGGCTCCCGGCTGCCAGGCCACGAAGGTCGCGACGTCGCCGAGGCCGGCCGCGCCCAGGAAGGCCTCCCAGTCGAGGCCTGGAGCCCGACTCGCGAACTCCGCCCTCGCCCAGTGGTTGTTCCCCTTCAGGACGTCGTAGCTGTCTTCGCGGCTCTCCTGCACCCGCGCGATCTTCGTCTCGAGATCGAGGATCGTGTCGGCCATCCCCGCGCCCGCGGCGAAGCCGGCTAGCGCCAGCATCCGCGCCACGTGCTCGCGGTACTGCGTCCGGATGCCGGCCATCGCCGCGGACGTGTCGAGGTAGTAGCTGCGGTCCGGCATCTCGAGGCCGCCCTGGAGGAGGTACGCGGAGTACTGTGTGGGCGCATCGAAATCCTGGGCCACCCACAGGCCGAAGAGGTCGTCGGTGTCGATGTTGCCGTTGTTGATCGGGTCCACGTCGGCCCGGAGCGTGGCGCCGAGGTAGCGGGCGAGCGCCGTGCGGTCCCCGATCGCCGCGATCCGGTTCAGCTCGGGCTCCAGCGGCTCGACGCCCCGCGCCTCGATGGCGGTCGTGTCCAGGAAGCTGTGGTAGTAGTCCCCGATCTTCCGGAGATCGGTTCCCGCCTTCGCAGGGGCAGCCGCGACGCTCTGGACGATCGTCGTCAGGCGCGCCTCGGCCCGGTCGTTGGCGATGCTGAAGCCGCCGTACGAGCTGCGGTCGGCGGGGATGGTCGTGCCGCGCAGCCACGCTCCGTTGGCGTACAGGTAGAAGTCGTCGCCGGGGCGCACCGAGCGATCCATGCCCGCGGTGTCGAGCCCGGGCACGGCGCGCTGCGCGCGAAGGGGGGCGAGCGGAGCGACTGCCAGCACGAGCACTGGCAGCCAGCGGGCGATCTGAGGCCGTGGGCGGATCATCGGCATCTCCGTGTGCGTTCCGGGGCCGGGCGGGCAGCACCCGGCCGCGCGAAAGATGGGAGGCCGTGCGCGGGCGCGCGAGAGCGGGGCCGGCCGCCGCCCCACCGGCGCACCACGGAAGCAAAACGGGCGACTCCAATGAGCCGCCCGCTGACGCCGGTCCCAGTCATCTCCTCAGTGCGCCGCCCGTGAATCGAACACCGAACCTACTGATTAAGGTTCGCGCGTCGGCACCTTCGAAGGTCCGTCGGACTCCTCAACCGCGTGCATCAACCGAGAGTCGGGCTTCTGCGCCGCACGCACGGCGCACGGGGCGCGACGAGGGACTCCGGCTGGACGGCATGCTCGCCAGCTGCTCGAAACCCGACTGTGGAGTCCGTTGTTCTCGCTCCGGCGAAACGGCAGAATAGCGCGGAGTTCCCACGTCCGTGCGAGGTCTTCCATGATCATCGCCGTCCCCACTGGCTCCCGCTTTACAGCCACGCTGAAGGTCAAGGCACTGATCCCTGTCCGCTGCGAACACTGCGGCGCCACCTTCGCCTATCGCACGCAGCAGCAGGTCTCTGGACAGGCGAGGAGCGCGCTCTGGCTCAACCAGGAAGGCGCGAAGGCGAAGGCGCGCGAACGCGCGGCCGAGGCCATGGAGGCGGCCCTGCGCCGCACGGCCAAGCCGGTGCCCTGCCCCCAGTGCGCCAACTACCAGGCGACGATGGTGCGCAAACTGCGAGGGCGGCGAAAGACACTCGGCTGGGGCATCGGCATCACGGCCGCCATCGTCTGGCTGATCTGGACTCTCGTCGTCTGGAGCAACATCACCGGCGGCTTCTGGTTGGCCGGTCTCTCCTGGCCACAGGCGCTCGCGGCGCTCGTCGCGATCGGATCGGTGGCCGGCGGCTACTTCTGGGCCTCGACGCTCGATCCGGTCGAGCACGCCCGCAAGCGGGCAGCGAAGTCTGGTGAGTGCGCCTCTCTGAAGCCCGAGGAGTACGAGGCGATCGCGAAGGTGGGCTACTTGCTCGTCAAGGAGTAGCGTGAGCCGGGCCATGGCAGCCGGGGAGGAACGCCGATGAGAACGCCGAATCCCATGAACCCGCGTGATGTCGCGGGGCATGGGCGCGTGCCGATCGCGAGGCGCCTCGCGCCCGCGTCGGATCTCAATGGGAGCGCAGGTGTGGCCAGTACGCAGTGGCGGTGCGCACCTGCGCTGCTATCGCGAGGGGCTAGGCCGGGTGCCGTGATAGTGCTCGTGCGGATCCTTGGCGGACTTCACCCTGCGATAGCCACCCTTGGTTACCCTGCTCCGTGGCGTCTTCCCCTTCCCTTTCGCGGCCATGGCATCCTCCCTCGACGGTGACCTGGGTGCACCACGCACTGCCCTGCGCGGCGGAGGGCCACTGCACACCCTCCGGTGTCACGCGCCGGCGCGCACTGCTACAACGCATCGCCGGTCCGTGGAGTAACAAGTCGGGGCCATGAGACCTCCTGCCGTCCGCCGAGCCTCGAAGCGTCGCGGAGCCGGCAGAGTGCTGGGGGGGGGTGAATGGGCGCAGCGTCGCTTGCGGGGAAGCTGGTACGCCGCGTGGTGTGGAGCCTCGTCTGCCTGTACCGCGCCTTCCACCGGGTCCGCGCCGGCCCCGCGGCTGTCCCCACAAACTGGCGGCGCGGACGTGCGGCGGATCGAGCTCTTGCGTCGGCGGCGCTGGACGGGGCCGGCCATCGCGCAGCGGCTGGGCGTGCCGGTGTCCACGGTGGGGCTGACGCTGCACCGGCTGGGGCTGAGCCGCCTGCGGGCCTTGGAGCCGCGGCCGCCGGTGGTGCGCTACGAGCGGGCGCGGCCGGGGGAGTTGGTCCACGTGGGGCGGGAATGGGCCTATCAGCGCCCGTACCGGCGCTCGGCCGCCCGCACGGCCGCCTTGCCGATCCTCACGCGCCGCTACAACGTCGAGCGGCCGCACACTGCGCTGCAGCGGCGGCCGCCCCTGGCTCGTTTACTCGAGCTCAGTGAACAACGTGCTTAGCAGCGACGACTAGCGCGCCGCGCCCAAGCGGGCTTGTCGCTGGCGCACGTCGCGCACGGCGGGCTGCAGCTCGGAGTCGGCGTTCTTCCAGAGGTCCACGAAGCGGCCGTAGTAGTCGAGCGCTCTGGCGCGCTCGCCCTTCGCCTCGTACAGCTCGCCCAGCAGCCGGTAGACCGGCGCCAGCTCGTACGAGTCGTCCCAGATCCGGTACGGGCCGGACCGGGTCACGACCAACTCGTAAGCCGCCAGAGCGGAATCGCGCTGCCCCAGCTTCTCGTACAGCCTGCCGATGTCGAGCAGCACGCAGGTCGCGCATCCGCTCTCCCGTCGGAGCGCCGTCAGTTCCGCGACGGCTTCCGCGCTGCGACCCTGCGCTGCCGCGATCTGAGCCGCGGCCCAGTGACGCCCGAAGGTGCCGCGGCGCAGCCCTTCGGGAACCACCCGTTCGAACTCGGCCATCAGGCGCTGCGCCTCGTTCACTCGGCCCGCGTACGCATAGAAGCCGGCGAGGTCCGCGTACGGCCGGGCCGCGGGCGCCATGCCGGTCAGCGGGTGGCGCGCCAGCGCCGCGGCGACCTTCTGGAGGGCGTCCTCTGGCCGGTTGCGATAGCGGAGGTCCATCCAGCCCATCGCCAGCGCCGCCTCGATGTAGTCGGCGGGCAGACCGCGGCCCTCGGCGTCGGCCTGCGCGTCGCGCTCGTACTGAGCCGCGCGCGCCAGCTGTCCCC
>DASPTN010000036.1:0-4562 GCA_035623395.1 Gemmatimonadales bacterium
GGAACCCGATGCCGAGCGCGAGCGCCGTCGCGGCGACCACGAGCAGCACCACGACGCCGAACCTCCCGACCACCGCGTCCTGGTAGTCCAGGTAGTAGGCGGGAGCGCCGCCCACCTGCAGCGTGGCGCCGACGACCGCGGCGGCGCCCACGCCCTCCGGGCCGCGCAGCTCCCGCGCGAGCGTGGCCAGGGTTGTCTGGCGCACCGTGTCTCCGGGCACGAGCACCATCAGCGCGGTCCGGCCGTCGCCGCTCGTGAATTGGCGGCGCGTCGAGTCGGAGACCAGCGCCGCGGCGACGTCGGGCGGCAGCAGCGGGCTCACCAGGGTCGGCAGCGACAGCACCCGGGCGACGCGCGGGTCGCGGCCCAGGCCGGCGCCGAGCGTCCGTATCGCGCCCCAGCCGCGGCTTGCCGTCACCGGGCTGCCGTCGCGCATCCGCACCAGCAGGCGCAGCTCGTAGACGGGCGCGGCGAGCCCGGCGCGCTCGAGGTCGCGCAACGCGCGCGCGGACTCCATCGCGGGCGGCAGGTAGTCGGAGGCGGGAAGCGCGATCGTGAGGTGCCGCACCTGCCACGCCAGCACCGCGAGCGGGGCCCCGGCCACGAGCAGCACCAGCCACGGCCGCCGCACCACCCGGCCGCCCCAGCGGCGCCACGCTTCGCGACCCATCGCGCCGGCCCGCGGCGCGCCGAGACGCCCCGCGTCCACCCGCCGCCCGATCAGGCCCAGCGTGGCGGGCAGCAGCGTCGTGGCCGCCGGCACGGCGGCGGCGACGACCAGGAGGCCGCCGACCGCGGCCGAGCGCAGCTCGGCGGCCGGCGCCACCAGCAGGGCGGTGAAGCCCACGGCGACCGCGACGCCGGAGAGCGCGATGGTGCGGCCCGCGTGCCGGCGCGTGACGCCTTCCGCCTCGCCGCTCGAGGCGCCGGCCGCCAGCGCTTCGCGGAACCGGCTCACCGACAGCAGCGCATAGTCGATGCCCAGGGCGAGACCCATGATCGTGCCGACGTTCTGCAGCAGAATGGCCGGCGTCCACCAGCGAACCGAGATCGCGGCGACCCCCAGCGCGACGATGGTCGCGACGATGCCCAGCAGCACGGGGAGCGCGGCGGCCACCGCCGCACCGAAGGTCCACAGCAGCAGCACCAGCGTGAGCGGCAGGGCGCGCAGCTCGGCGCGGCCGATGTCCGCCGCGCTCGTGCGGCGAGTGTCGAGGTTGATGGGCGCAGTTCCCGTCCACCGGATCGCCACGCCCCGATGTCGTTCGCCGAGCGCGGCGGCCGCGCGCGCCGAGGCGGAGCGGAGGCGCAGCACGATGCTGTCCGCGCCGGGCCCCGCGCCTCGCAGGCCCGCCAGCACGATCCCGAGCCGGGCGGCCCCGGGTCGTCCCGCCGCCGGATAGGGCGCGGCTCCCGTCACGCCGGGCACCCGGGCGAGATCGGCCGCGAGGGAGGCCAGGGCCGGCGCGACCGCGGAGTCGGGAAGTCCCGTCACCACGCCCACCGCGTAGCGCGCCAGTGGGAGCCCGAAATCGCGCTGCAGGGTCGTTTCGACCGCGTCCGATTCGCTGCCGGCGATGCTCGCGCCCTCGGCGAGGTACCGGTCGAGCCGCGCCGCGCGCGGAGCGAGCGCGGCCACCGCGAGGCTCCACGCCGCCACGACGGCGAACCTCCGCAACGGAGCCCGCGTCGGCCGCCCCGACTTGCTGGGGTCGACGAAGCTGACCTTCATGCTCCCGCCCAGCGATATTGTTCGCTACGGTACGGCCAGGCATGAGCACGCGTCAATTGGTCCTCGCCCTCGATCAGGGCACCACCGGGAGCACCGCGCTGGTGGTGGACCCGGCCGCGCGCGTGCTGGGCCGCGGCTACCGCGAGATCCCGCAGCACTACCCGCAGCCCGGCTGGGTCGAGCACGACCCCGAGGACCTGTGGACCGCGACGCTGGCGGCCGCGAAGGACGCGCTCGCCGACGCGCGCGTCGCCGGCGGGGACCTGGCCGCCATCGGCATCACCAACCAGCGGGAAACCACGCTGCTGTGGGACCGGAAGAGCGGCGCGCCGCTCGCCCGCGCCATCGTCTGGCAGGACCGGCGCACGGCCGAGCGGTGCCGCAGCCTCGACGCCGACCACATCGCGGCGACGACGGGGCTGGTGCCCGATCCCTACTTCTCGGCCACCAAGGTCGAGTGGCTGCTCGGGCGCCTGAAGCCGGACCCCGACCGGACCGCCTTCGGGACCGTGGACAGCTGGCTGGTGCACCGCCTCACCAGGGGCCGTGCCCACGTCACCGACCCGACCAACGCGTCACGCACGATGCTGTACGACATCGGCGCCGGCCGCTGGGACGACGGCCTGCTGGAGACGTTCGGCGTGCCGCGCGAGATCCTGCCGGCGGTCAAGCCGTCCTCCGGCGTGGTCGCCACGGCCGACGCCGAGTGGCTCGGCGCCGAGGTCCCGATCGCCGGCATCGCCGGCGACCAGCAGGCGGCGCTGTTCGGGCAGGGGTGCTTCACCGCGGGCACGGCCAAGAACACCTACGGCACCGGCGCGTTCCTGCTGCTCAACACCGGCGATCTCCCGGTGCGCTCGACCCACGGCCTGCTCACCACCGTGGCGTGCGACGCCCGGGGCCAGCCCGCCTACGCGCTCGAGGGCTCGATCTTCGTGGCGGGCGCGGCGATCCAGTGGCTGCGCGACGGTCTCGGCCTGCTGAACCATGCGGCGGAAAGCGAGGCGCTCGCGCGCAGCGTCCCGGACACCGGGGGCGCGGTGTTCGTCCCGGCGTTCGTGGGCCTGGGCGCGCCGCACTGGGAATCGGGCGCGCGCGGGGCGATCTTTGGGCTCACCCGGGGTACCACGAAGGCGCATCTGGTCCGCGCGGCGCTCGAGGCGATGGCCTACGCGACGCGCGAAGTGCTCGAGGCGATGACCGGCGATGCGGGCCTCACGCTCTCCGGCCTGCGCGTGGACGGCGGCGCCGCGGCCAACGACTGGCTCATGCAGTTCCAGGCCGACGTCCTGGGCCTCGCCGTTACGAGGCCCGAGGTGGTGGAGTCCACGGCGATGGGCGCGGCCGGCCTGGCGGGGCTGGCCACCGGCGTCTGGAAGACCGCAGCCGACTTCCTCGCGGCCCGGCGCTTCAAGACCTTCGAGCCCGGCCAGCGTCAGGATCGGGGCTGGGAAGAGTGGAAACGGGCGGTCGCGGCGACCGTGGGATGGGCGGCCTGGCCCGGCACTAAGTGACGGCTTTCTGGTCACTTGCCCCCTCGGGGCCTGCCCCCGGAGACCGCCTTGCGCGGCTTTGGGGCGTTCTGCCACCTGAAAGCGCGCAACTGCCAGCTCGAAGGACGGTATTAGATTTGCGGATTGGAATACTCGGATATCCCGGGAACTTCTGACAGGTCATTGGCCATGAGAGCCCGCACCAAGTTCATCATCGGTGGTTCGCTGGTCCTGGCGACGGTCGGCTACCTGATGGCGTCGGGGATCAAGGAGACCGGCGTCTACTACCTGACGCCGACGGAGCTGGCGGCGAAGGTGGGCGCGGATCAGTCCTTCTACAACGTGGGCGTGAAGATGGGCGCCCGGGTCGTGAAGGGATCGATCACGCGCGACGTCGCGAGCCAGACGATCACCTTCCGCGCGACCGACGGCGTGCACACCTACCCGGTGGTCTACCGGGGCCTGGCGCCCGACACCTTCACCGACGAGGTCGACGTGGTGGTGGAGGGACGCCTGCAGGCCGACGGCACCTTCCGCGCGACCACGCTGCTCGCGAAGTGCGGCTCGCGCTACGAGGCGGTGCCGGCGCCGAACGGGCAGGGGACCCAGCCCGCGACATGACCGACATCGGCAACATCGCGCTGTGGATCACGCTGCTCCTGTCGGCGTGGACCGTGGCGGTGGGGTTCCTGGGAGGGCGCACCCGGCGCCCGGAGCTGATGCGGTCGGCCGAGCGGGCGATGTTCGTGATGTGGGGGCTGCTGGTGATCGCGGCGATCGCGCTGATGCGGGTGCTGCTGACGCACGACTTCAACGTCGAGTACGTGGCGGCCTACACCAGCCGCAACCTGCCGGTGTTCTATACCTGGTCGGCGTTCTACGCGGGGCAGAAGGGCTCGCTGCTGCTGTGGGCGCTGGTGGTGTCCACCTTCGGGTCCGTCGCCCTGCTGGTGAACCGGGGCAAGTACCGTGAGCTGACGCCCTACGTGGCGGCCACGCTCGCGATCGTGATCCTGTTCTTCACGGCGACGATGGTGTTCGCCTCCAACCCGTTCGAGCGGCTGGCGTTCACGCCCCCCGACGGCCGGGGCCTCAACCCGCAGCTGCAGAACCCCGGCATGGTGTTCCACCCGCCGATGCTGTACCTCGGCTACACCAGCATCAGCGTGCCGTTCGCCTTCGCGGTGGCGGCGCTGATCTCGGGCCGGCTGGACACCGGGTGGCTGCACGCGATCCGCCGCTGGACGCTGCTGTCGTGGCTGTTCCTCTCGTGCGGGATCGTGCTGGGGATGTGGTGGGCCTACGTGGAGCTGGGGTGGGGCGGCTACTGGGCGTGG
>DASPTN010000037.1:0-3796 GCA_035623395.1 Gemmatimonadales bacterium
GCCCTGGAGCCGGTAGACCTCCTGCACCTCGTTGAGGAGGTACTCCTGCACGGCCCGCGGGCCCTTGATCCGCAGGATGTCGTGCGGGTTCACCGGGCCCTCGGTGAGGCGGTCGCCCGCCCGCACCCGGTCGCCCTCGTGGACGCGCAGGTGCTTGCCGGCCGGCACCTCGTACAGCAGGGGCTCGACCGACTCGTCGCTGACCACGGTGCCGTCCTTGAGGGTGCGGACGTGGTGGACGAAGATCTCGCGCTTGCCGCGCTTGATCTCGCCGAACCGCACCACGCCGTCGATCTCGGAGATCGTGGCCGGGTCCTTGGGCCGCCGGGCCTCGAACAGCTCCGCGACCCGCGGCAGGCCGCCGGTGATGTCGCGCGTCTTGTAGGCCTCGCGGCTGATCTTGGCCAGCGTCTGGCCGGCGGCGACCTCCTCGCCGTCGTCGACCAGCAGCTGCGCGCTCTCGGGGACCACGAAGTCGCGGACCTTGCGCTCCTTCCCGCCCTTGCTCTGCACGATCTCGATGTGCGGGTGGAGCTTCTTCTCCCGGTCCTCGATGATCACCCGCTGCCGCAGGCCGGTGAGCTCGTCGAACTCCTCGCGGATCGTCTCGTCGTCGACGATGTCGCGGAACCGCACCGTGCCCGCCAGGTCGCTGATGATCGGCGTGGTGTACGGGTCCCAGGTGAACAGCAGCGCGTCGCGCCTGACGACGTCGCCGTCGGCGACCGCCAGCGTGGCGCCGAGCGGCACCTGGAAGCGCGACCGCACGCGCCCGTCGTCGTCGGTGAGGACCAGCTCGCCGTCGTGCTTGGTGACGATGCGGCGGCCCTCGCCGGCCTCCACGAACTGGAGCCGGTCGCCGTACTCGACCGTTCCCTCGAGCTTGCTCTTGCGGGCCGTCACCTCGGCGATGCGCGCCGCGGTGCCGCCGATGTGGAACGTGCGCAGCGTCAGCTGGGTGCCCGGCTCGCCGATGGACTGCGCCGCCAGGATGCCGACCGCCTCGCCGATGTCCACCATGTCCATGGTGGCGAGGTTGCGCCCGTAGCACATCCGGCACAGCCCGCGCTTGGACTCGCAGGTGAGCACCGAGCGGATGCGCACGTCCTCGATGCCGGCGTCCTCGATGGCCTGCGCGGTCTGCTCGTCGATCAGCGAGCCCGCCGCGACCAGCACCTTCGGGTCGCCGTGGTCGTCCAGCTCGTGCGGGTCGAAGATGTCGTCGGCCGCCACGCAGCCCACGATGCGCTCCGACAGCGGCTCGACGATGTCCTCGCCCTCCTTCAGGGCCTGGACCTCGAGCCCCAGCACCGTGCCGCAGTCCTCCTCGCTGATCGTGACGTCCTGCGCCACGTCCACCAGCCGCCGCGTGAGGTAGCCCGCATCGGCGGTCTTGAGGGCCGTGTCGGCCAGGCCCTTCCGCGCGCCGTGCGTCGAGATGAAGTACTCGAGCACCGACAGCCCCTCGCGGAAGTTGGAGCGGATCGGGCTCTCGATGATCTCGCCGATGCCGCCGGTGAGCTTCTTCTGCGGCTTGGCCATCAGGCCGCGCATCCCCGCCAGCTGGCGGATCTGGTCGCGGGAGCCGCGGGAGCCGGAGTCGAACATCATGAACACCGGGTTGAACCCGCCCTTCGCCCCGCCCATCCCGCGCACCATCTCGTCGGCGATGTCGTTGTTGGCGTGGGTCCAGGCGTCGATCACCCGGTTGTAGCGCTCCCCGTTGGTGATCGAGCCGCTCTGATACGCCTTCTGGAACCGCTGGATGCGCTCCTCCGCGGCCGTGAGCAGCTTCGCCTTGGCCTCCGGGATCTGCAGGTCCTCGATGCCGATCGAGATCCCGCCCAGGGTGGCGAACCCGAACCCGGCCGACTTCAGCCGGTCGAGGAACTCCACCGTGGGCGCCAGCCCCAGCTCGCGGTAGCTCTGGAAGACCAGGTCGGAGAGGTTCTTCTTCCGCATGGTCTCGTTCTTGAACTGCAGCTCCTTGGGCAGGATCGCGTTGAACAGCACCCGGCCGACGGTGGTGTCCACCCACCGGCCGCGGCCCTGCACGTCCACCCACCAGAACCGGATCGGCGTGTGGTGGCGCACCCGCTGGTGCAGCAGCGCCGTCTCCACCTCGGCCATGTCGCCGTAGGTGGGCGCGCCCGCCTTGATCTTGTCCGCGAAGTCCGCCGGCTCCTTGGTCAGGAAGTAGCAGCCGAGCACCATGTCCTGGCTCGGCTCGGCCACCGGCCGGCCGTCGGACGGCTTGAGGATGTTGTTGCTCGAGATCATCAGCAGCCGGCTCTCGAGCTGCGCCTCGAACGACAGCGGCACGTGCACCGCCATCTGGTCGCCGTCGAAGTCGGCGTTGAACGCCGCGCACACCAGCGGGTGGATGCGGATCGCCTTCCCCTCCACCAGCACCGGCTCGAAGCCCTGGATGCCCAGGCGGTGCAGCGTCGGCGCCCGGTTGAGCAGCACCGGGTGGTCCTGGATGATCTCCTCCAGGATCTCGTAGACCTCCGGGCTCTCGCGCTCCACGATCTTCTTGGCGCGCTTGACCGTCTCGGCGATGCCCTTGTCCACCAGCTTGTGGATGATGAACGGCTTGAACAGCTCCACCGCCATCGTCTTGGGGAGCCCGCACTGGTGCAGCCTGAGCTCCGGGCCCACCACGATCACCGACCGGCCGGAGTAGTCCACGCGCTTGCCGAGCAGGTTCTGCCGGAACCGGCCCTGCTTGCCCTTCAGCATGTCGGACAGCGACTTCAGCGGGCGCTTGCCGCGGCCGCGGATCGCCTTGCTGCGGCGCCCGTTGTCGAACAGCGCGTCCACCGCCTCCTGCAGCATCCGCTTCTCGTTGCGGAGGATGACCTCCGGCGCGCGGTGCTGCATCAGCTTCTGGAGCCGGTTGTTGCGGTTGATGACCCGCCGGTACAGGTCGTTGAGGTCGCTGGTGGCGAACCGGCCGCCGTCCAGCGGCACCAGCGGCCGCAGGTCCGGCGGGATCACCGGGATCACGTCCAGGATCATCCACGCCGGGTTGTTGCGGACGTCGCCGCTCTCGCCCGAGTTGCGGAACGCGTCCACCACCTTGAGCCGCTTCAGCAGCTGCTTCTTGCGGTGCTGGCTGGTCTCGCCGCCCACCTCGCCGCGCAGCCGCTCCGACAGCTTGTCCACGTCGAGCCGCTCGAGTAGGGTGCGCAGCGCCGGCGCGCCGATGTCGGCGCGGAACGCCGTGTCGCCCGCCTCGCGCGCCTTCTGCCGCAGCGCCAGGTACTCGTCCTCGTCCAGCAGCTGCTTCTCCTCGACGTCCTGCTGGCCCGGGTCGATCACCACGTAGTTGGTGTAGTAGATGACCCGCTCCAGGTTGCGGAGCGTGACGTCCAGCAGGTTCGCCATCGGGCTCGGCAGCGTCTTGAAGAACCAGATGTGGGCGACCGGCACGGCCAGCTCGATGTGCCCCATCCGCTCGCGCCGCACCTTGGACAGCGTCACCTCCACGCCGCAGCGGTCGCAGATCACGCCGCGGTAGCGGATCCGCTTGTACTTCCCGCAGTGGCACTCCCAGTCCTTCACCGGCCCGAAGATGCGCTCGCAGAACAGCCCGTCCCGCTCCGGCTTGAAGGAGCGGTAGTTGATGGTCTCGGGCTTGGTCACCTCGCCCCACGACCACCAGGTGCGCTGGCCCTGCATCTCCAGCCGCTCGCGCTCCTTGGGGTCCTTCGGGCCGCGGATCTCCTCCGGGGAGGCGATCCGGACCTGGATGAAGTCGAAGCTGGACCCGGTGCGCTCGCGGGGGCTGCGG
>DASPTN010000038.1:0-40676 GCA_035623395.1 Gemmatimonadales bacterium
CCTCGCGGTCCAGGACCTGTTCCTCACCGAGACCGCCCGCTACGCCGACGTGGTGCTCCCCGGCACGTCGTTCGCCGAGAAGGACGGCACCTTCGTCAACACCGAGCGCCGGATCCAGCGGGTGCGCGCGGCCTGCGCGCCGCCGGGCGGGGCCCGCCGCGATCTCGACATCCTGCTCGAGCTGTCGGAGCGGGTCGGCTTCCGCACCCCGTTCGCCGACGCGGAGAGCGTGATGCGCGAGATCGCCTCGGTCACGCCGTCGTGGGCCGGCGTCACCTACGGGCGGCTCGACACGGCGGGGCTGCAGTACCCGGTGCCCGACGCCGCGAGCGGGGGCACCGCCTTCCTGTTCGACCAGCGCTTCCCGACCGCCGACGGACGCGGGACGATGGTCGCCGTCGAGTACCTGCCGCCCGCCGAGCTGCCGGACGACGAGTACCCGTTCGTGATGAACACCGGGCGGCAGCTTTACCACTGGCATACGGGGACGATGACGCGCCGCGCCAAGGGCCTCGATTCGCGCGAGCCGGTGCCGACCGTCGAGCTCAACCCCGCCGACGCGGCCGCGCTCGGCGTCGGCGACGGCGACCCGGTGCGCATCACCTCCCGCCGCGGCTCGATGCTGATCGCCGCGCGGCTCTCCGACCGGGTGCGGCCGCGGCAGGTGTTCGTGCCGTTCCACTTCCGGGAGGCGGCGGCCAACCTGCTGACCAACACCGTGCTCGACCCCTACGCCAAGATCCCCGAGTTCAAGGTGACGGCGGTCCGGGTCGAGCCGCGGGACTAGCGGTGGACCTCGGCCTCGGGAACCGGGTGGCCCTGGTGTGCGGCTCGTCGGCCGGCCTGGGGAGGGCGGTGGCGCGCCGGCTCGCCGTCGAGGGCGCGCGGGTGGCGGTGAACGGCCGGGACGGCGCCCGGGCGGAACGCGCCGCCGACGCCATCCGCGCCGAGACCGGCGGCGAAGCGGTGGCGTTCCCGGCCGACGTGAGCGATCCGGGCGCCGCCGAGGCGCTGGTCCGCGGCGTCGCGGCCCGGTTCGGCCGGCTCGACGTCCTGGTCTGCAACGCGGGCGGCCCCTCCCCCACGACGGTCGCCGAGGCGCCCGCCGAGGCCTGGCAGCGCGCCCTCGACCTCAACCTGCTGTCCACGGTGCACCTGTGCCGCGCCGCCGTGCCGCTGATGGCGGAGCGCCGCTGGGGCCGCATCGTGTGCCTGTCGTCGTTCGCGGCGCGCCAGCCGCTGCCCAACCTCGTGCTCTCGACCACCGCGCGCGCGGCGGTGTTCGGCTTCGCCAAGAGCCTCGCCGACGAGGCGGCGCCGCTCGGCATCCTGGTGACCGTCGTGCTCCCCGGCTACTTCCGTACCGACCGGGTCACCGACCTCGCGGCCGACCGCGCCCGGCGCGAGGGCACGACCCCGGAGGCCGTGATGAGCCGGCAAGCCGCCGCCGTTCCCCTCGGGCGGATGGGCGAGCCGGAGGAGCTGGCCTCGGCGGTCGCGTTTCTCGCCTCGGAGCGTGCGTCCTATATTACCGGCGCAGTTCTTGCCGTGGACGGTGGCTACCTCCGCAGCATCGTGTGATCTCTCAGCGCTTCGAGGAGCCATGAAAGCGATCGTCAAGGCGGCGCCTGGATCGGGCCTCGCGGTGCGCGACGTGCCCAAGCCGACGTGCGGCCCGTCCGACATCCTCATCCGGGTGCACCACGCCGGCGTGTGCGGCACCGACCTCCACATCTACGACTGGAACCCGTGGGCCCAGGGGCGGTGCAAGCCGCCGTTCACCGTCGGGCACGAGTTCGCCGGGGAGATCGTGGAGATCGGCAGCGACGTCCACGAGGACTTCAAGCGGGGCCAGCTCGTCACGGCCGAGGGCCACATCATCTGCGGCCACTGCCTGCAGTGCCGCACCGGCAACGGCCACGTGTGCAAGCGCACCTCGATCATCGGTGTGGACCGCAACGGCTGTTTCGCGGAGTACATCGTCATGCCCGCGAGCAACGTGATGCTCCTGGACGGCATCCCCACCGAGATCGGCGGCATCATGGACCCGATGGGGAACGCATTCCACACCGTGCTCAGCACCGAGGTGTCGGGCAGCATCGTGCTGATCCTGGGCTGCGGGCCGATCGGCTGCTTCGCGGTCGGCATCGCCAAGGCCGCCGGCGCCGCCGCCGTGATCGCGGTGGACGTGAACCCGAAGCGGCTCGAGCTGGCGCGGAAGATGGGCGCCACCCGGGTGCTGAACCCGCGGACCGACAACGTTGAGGCCGCCGTGCTCGAGCTGTCGAAGGGCGACGGTGCCGACCTGGTGTGCGAGATGTCGGGCGCGCCGAGCGCGCTGCATACCGGCTTCAAGGTGGTGCGCCACGGCGGGCGGGTGCACCTGCTGGGCATCCCGGACGGCGACGTGCCGATCGACTTCGCCAACGAGATCGTGTTCAAGGGCATCACCATCTACGGCGTCATCGGCCGCAAGATGTACGAGACCTGGCACCTGATGCAGCGCTTCCTGCGCTCGGGCCAGTTCGATCCGCGTCCGACCATCACGCATCGCTTCCCGCTGGAGCAGATCGACGACGCGATCGCCGCCATCCGCAGTGGAGACGCCGGCAAGGTGATCCTCGACATCGGATCGTGAGGCTCATGAGCGCATCCGCCTTCACCGCGCGGCTGCAGGCCGAGCTGGACGAGTTCCAGCGCACCGGCGTGTACAAGCGCCTGAACCACCTCGACGCTCCGCAGGGCGCGCGCACGGTGATGGAGGGGCGCGGCGACGTCGTGATCCTCTCGTCCAACAACTACCTGGGCCTGTGCGGGCATCCGGACGTGATCGCGGCCGGGAAGGCGGGACTCGACAGGTACGGCGCCGGCACCGGATCGGTGCGCTTCATCTGCGGGACCTTCACCGTCCACCGGGAGCTGGAGCGGGCGCTGGCGGATCTCGTCGGCAGCGACGCGTCGCTCACCTACGTGTCGTGCTGGAACGCCAACGAGGGCCTGTGCGCCACCATTCTCGGCGAGAACGACGTGGTCATCTCCGACCAGCTCAACCACGCCTCGATCATCGACTCCGTCCGCCTCGCCCGGCAGATCAACAAGTGCCAGTCGATGGTCTACCGCCACTCCGACATGGCGGACTTGAGGGAGAAGCTCGCGGGCGCCGGGGGGGCACGCACGCGCCTGATCTTCACCGACGGCGTGTTCTCGATGGAGGGTGACCTGGCCAGGCTCGCCGACATCTGCGAGCTGGCCCGGCGCTACGACGCGGTGGTGGCCGTTGACGACTCGCACGCGACCGGAGTGATGGGCGGGACCGGCCGCGGCACGGCCGAGCACGCCGGCCTGCAGGGACAGGTGGACATCGTCACCAGCACGCTCGGCAAGGCGCTCGGCGGCGCGGCCGGCGGGTTCACCGCCTCGTCGGCCGCACTGTGCGACTACCTCACCCAGCGGTCGCGGCCGCAGCTGTTCTCGAACGCCCTGCCGCCCACCGTGGCGGCGAGCGCGCTGGCCGCGGTCCGGGTGCTCACAGCGCACCCCGAGCTGGTCGCGCGGCTCCACGAGAACGCGCGCTGGTTCCGCGCGGCGCTCCGGGAGGCGGGCTTCAAGCCGCTCGAGGGCGAGACGCCGATCATCCCGGTCATCCTCGGCGAGACGGCGCTGGCGATACGGATGAGCGACGCGCTGCTGGAGGAGGGCGTGTTCGTGACGGGCTTCGGCTACCCGGTCGTGCCCCAGGGCCAGGCGCGGGTGCGCTGCCAGGTGTCCGCGGCGCACACCCGGGCGGACCTGGAGATGGCCGTCGCCGCGTTCAAGAAGGTCGGCAAGCGGCTGGGGGTGCTGCAGTAGGTCGCCAGACGGCAAGCTGCCGGTTTTGCCGGGAGTCGGGACAAGGGGTTCGGAGGGCTTCACTCTCGCCTTTTGCTGCCCACCTTCCTATCTTGTGCCGTCGGTAAGCCGTTCCCAACTGCGAGGTTAGTCATGACGCGACACCGCTCGCTGGCGATCGCCACCCTGCTGATGCTCGCTTCGGCCGCGCCGCTCGCCGCCCAGATCCAGGACTGGCAGTACCAGTGGTACTGGGGGGCCAAAGGCGGCCTGCTCAGCTACCAGCTGCCGAGCGCGAAGGCCAACCACCCGCAGGTCGGCGCCGAGTGGCTCATCACGGCGCGACGCACGGCCCTGTACGTGGCCTACTCCTCCTCGCTCACCAAGGACGGCGACACCTTCACCACGTCCACCGGCACCACCGTGCCCGTGACGTTCGACGCGATGCAGCGCATCCAGGTGGCGATCCTCGTGCTGCCGTGGAACGGCCCGATTCAGCCCTACGTCGGCGGCGGGTTCGTGATCGAGACCCTCAGCAACGCGGCGGTGAACAGCACCTCGCCCACCACGGTCCAGAACCAGTTCGTCGACCAGAACTCGTCCGGCGGCTTCGCGCTGGCGATGGGCGGCATCCAGATCCGGGTCGGCAAGCTGGCGGTGTTCGGCCAGGCGCAGTTCAGCCCGCAGGGCCGAGGCTTCATGCTCCCCAACGGCTCGGCGTCGTTCGAGGCCGGCGTCCGGTACGCCTTCCTGAGCTCGCGCGAGTCGGGGACCTCGGCCTTCCAGCACTGAGCCGGCGCCCACAGGCGGCGAGCGGCCAGCCGGAGACCGGCTGGCCGCTCGTGTTTCCGCCGCGCCGCGCCAGGCCTGCTACCTGGCGCCGCTCACGAACGGGTTGTCGCGGATCCAGAAGCGCAGCTTCCAGTCCGTCGCCACGCGGATGCCGACGCGCGGCCCCGCCGCCACGCGGCGCGGCGGCACCCGCGGGCCGGCGGCGATCCACAGCGGCCGAGCCGAGAGGCGGTGACCGTTGAGCCCGCGGTCGATGCCGAGCGCCTGGGTGAGCCGTGCCGGCCCCGAGGCGAGCGCGCGGTCGGGCACGAGTCCGCGGCGCTCCCGCATCGCGGCCAGGCCGCGCACCGGCTCGGCGGCCCTGAGCAGGACCGCCGCGGGGTAGCCCTCCCGTTCGGTGACGACGTTCACGCACCAGTGCATGCCGTAGGTGAAGTAGACGTAGGCGAGTCCGGGCGAGCCGTACAGCACCTCGTTGCGCGGCGTGCGGCGCCACCCGGCCGCGTGGCACGCCGGGTCGTGGGGTCCCACGTACGCCTCGGTCTCCACGATGCGCGCGAGGCAGCGCCGGCCCCCGATCGAGGAGACCAGCAGCTGCCCCAGCAGCGCCCGCGCGACGGCCACGGTGTCCCGCGCGTAGAACGCCGGCGGGAGGGGCCGCGCGCTCACGACTCCGGGGAGGGCTCCCCGGGCTTCTTACGAGTCCGGCCCCGCCCCGTCGGCCGGCGGCCGGCGCCGCCCTTGATTCGGCTCCGCGCCCGGCTCTTCGGCTCCGCGGGCTCCGCCGGCTCGGCGCCCTCGACCTCGACCACACCCACCAGCGGCACCCCGGCCGCGGGCGCGTGCGGGCGCACCGAGCCGCGGCGGTACCGGATCCCGTGCGCGTGCGTCACGGGAGTCGCGGCGGCGGACGGCGCCGGGGGCACGGGCGGTGCTTCCGCTGCCGCGGTATCGGCCGGCGGCTCGGCCGCCGTCGCGCCGCGGCCCCGTCCGCGGCCGCGCCGCCCGCCACGCCCGCCCCGTCCAGGGCGCTGCTCCGGCGCGGGCTCTTCGGCCGGCGCCTGCGCGGCCTCCGGCCGCAAGGCGACCTCGAAGCCGCGCTCGCTCTTGGCCAGATCGACGATTTCCGCGTCGTGCGCCTGGCGCAGCAGGCGCCCGAACCGCGGCCGGTGGAACAGCGGGTCCTGGGCTCCGCCGTGCATCGCCTCCATCCGCTCGCGCACCAGGTCCTCGTTCACCGAGGTCGGCGCGAACGCACCGATCTCGCGCAGCGCCCGCTTCAGGAGCTCGAACGCCTCGGCGAGGGAGAGCGCCGCTCCGGAGGGCCCTGCCGCGGGCGCCTCCGGCGCCGCCTCGGGCGCCGCCGCGCCCCTGCCGCCGCGGCGTCCCCTGCGCGAGCGCCCGCCGCCCGCGGCCCGGGCGCGGTCGTGCTCGGCGCGCTCCTGCCCGCGCCGCTCGTCCGCCCCGCCCGGGATCGGGGGCAGCGCCCGCTCGCCGCCCGGGGCCGAGGGCCCCAGGTCGATCTCGTACTGTCCGTTCTCGAGCTTGGTCGCCGTCAGCAGGCCGCGGCGCTTGGCCTCGTCCACGAACTTCGAGAACCGGCTCATCCCGACGTTCTTCTCGTCGAACGATTCGTCCAGCTCCTGCATCACCTGCTTCAGCCGGTCCGAGCGCATCACGTCGCTGCGCTTCTTCATCTCGAGCACCGCGTCGACCACCAGCTCCCACGGGTCGCGCCGCTTGCCCTCGCCCTCGCCTTCACGCGCGAGGCCTGCGAGCTCGTTGTACGAGTAGTACTCGTCGCAGTTCTGGATCAGCAGGTCGGAGGCCGACTCGCGGATCCCCACCCCGATGATGTACTTGCCGTACTCCTTCAGCTTGATCACCAGCGAGGAGAAGTCGGAGTCGCCCGACAGCAGGATGATGGTCCCGATCTCGGGGCGCGTGAAGACCAGCTCCACGGCGTCGATGGCCAGCCGGATGTCGGTGGCGTTCTTCTTGTTGGAGCCGAAGGCGGGCGCGAAGATGAGGTCGATCGACGCCTCCGACAGCGGAACGATGTACTGCGGGTAGCGGCGCCAGTCGGCGTAAGCACGCTGCACCGCCACCTTGCCCCGGATGATGTCCGAGTTCATCAGCTTCCGCAGTTCGACCTGCAGGTCGGAGCGGATGCCCATCGTCACGTTGTCGAAGTCGATCAGCAGCGCGGCATTCGGCGCGTGCGCCGGCGGCTGTTTGCTCGCCGGTCGCGGTGTCGGAAAGGTCATGGACTCCTTCATCAGTCGGTGTGTTCCAGCGCCACGACCTGCGCGAGCTCCCGACGCTTCACCTTCCCGCTAGCCGTCAGCGGGAGCGCGTCGAAGAACCGCACCAGATCGGGCACCTTGTAGTCGGCCATCTGCCGCCGGGCGAAGTCGGTGATGTCCTCGCCCCGCAGGATGGCGCCCTCGGTCGGTACCACACAGGCGCACACCGCCTCGCCGAGGATCTCGTGGGGGATCCCCACCACGCAGACCTCCTCGACGCCGGGATGCGCCCGCAGCACGTCCTCCACTTCGCGGGGGTAGATGTTGTGGCCGCCCCGGATGATCATCTCCTTGCGGCGGCCGACGATCCGCACGTACCCGTCCGCTTCCAGCATCGCCAGGTCACCCGTCAGGAAGAACCCCTCCGGGGTGAACGAGCGCCGGGTCTCGCCCGGCATCCGGTGGTAGCCCGTCATCACGTTCGGGCCCCGCACGACGAGCTCTCCCACGGCCTCCTCGCCGTGCAGCTCCCCGGTGCTCACGTCCACGATCTTGAGCTCGACGCCCGGCAGCGCGCGCCCGACCGTCTCGGAGCGGTGCACCGGGGAATCGTCCCGCCGCGTGATCGTCACCGTCGGGCCGGTCTCGGTCAGCCCGTAGGCGATCTCCACGTCGCAGGTGCGGCGCACCGCCGCCAGCAGGTCGGGAGGGACCGGGCTCCCCGCGACGATCCCGGTCCTCAGCCGCGGCAGCGCCGCCCGCTCGAAGCCGCGCTCCCGCACCAGCAGGTGGAACATCGTGGGCACGCCGTGGCACACGGTGACCCGCTCCCGCGCCATCAGCTCCACCGTCGCGGCAGGCTCGAACCGCTCGTCGAGGACCAGGCCCGCGCCGGCCACGACGGCGCCGGCCATGACGCTGGTGCCGAAGATCGTGAAGAACGGCACCGCCGCCAGCACCACGTCCTCCTCCGTGAGCCCGAGCACTTCGTTCACCGCGACCGCCGTGCCGACCACGTTCCGGTGCGTCAGGCACACCCCCTTGGGCTTCCCCATCGTGCCCGACGTGTAGAGGATCGCGAACAGCGCGTCGGCCTCGCGCGCCGCCGACGGCGCCGCCAGCCGCGCGCCTCTCGACACGAGGTCCCGGTACGGAAACACCCGGTCGTCGTACCAGTAGTCGCCCTGGCCGACGGCGACGAGATACTGCACGTCCGGGAGGTCGGCGATGATCTCGTCGAACAGCTCGACGAAGTCCCGCCCGCCGTGGCTCTCGGCGGTCACCACCACCGACGCCTCGGCATGGCGCAGCTGGTAGGCGAGCTCGTGCTGGCCGAGGCCGGGGTTCACCGGCACCAGAACGGCGCCCAGCCGTGCCGCCGCGACCGCGGTGGCCAGCCACTCCGGGCGGTTGGGAAGGTTGACCGCGATGGTGTCGCCGGCCTCGATGCCGAGGTCGGCGAACGCCGCGGCGAGGGCCTCCGCCTCCCGGCCGAGCTGCGCGTAGCTGTAGCGGCGCTCCCCGGCGACCGCCAGCAGCCGTTCGGGAGCGCGCGCCGCGGCGGCATCGAATACGTCGGCGAGATGAGCCGAAAAGCGCAACGTGCCCCCGAAATTGCCCAACTTTCAATGATACTCAGGCGTCCGGTGCGGAGCCAGCATCGGGCTAGGGGACAGTACCTAAGTGACAGTGGGCAGCGCGGTTGCAGGACGGGCAAGGGAACAGTGGTTACAAGCCGCAAGAGGTAAGGTGGCAAGTCCAGCCGCCGGTACCGACAACTGGACTGACCGCTCACGACTGTCGTTCCGGCAACCACTGGCAACTCGCCGTCTGGCAACTGACCTGTCCACCGTCCTTCCTGCTCTCTTGAGACTGCCGATACCGGCCCTAACTTAGCCTCGTGGCCCTCGCCTTCCGCCGCAGCATCTTCGCGTGGCTGGTCGTGGTCGCGGCGATTCCCGCCGGCGTCGGGGTGACGGTGGCGCTGCTGGCGCCGCAGTTCGCCGCGCCCGTCGGCGGTGTGGCTGCCTGGGATCGGGCCGGCGACACCTGGCGGGACGCGCAGCATTCGCTCGCGCGCCAGCCGCTCTCGGCCGACGCCCGCGCCGCGCTGCGGCGGCACGCCGAGGAGCTCAGCAACTCCCTGACCCTCGCGCGCCGGAGCCAGAGCATCCGGGACTACGTCACCCCCGTACTCGCGGGCATCGCGGCCGCCCTGGCCGCGCTGGTGGCGCTCGGCACCGTCCGCCTCGCGGGCCACCTGTCGCGGCAGCTCTCCCGTCCGATCGACGAGCTGATCGCCTGGACCGGGCTCCTCAAGCGCGGCGAGCCGCTCCCCGACGCGCCTCCGGCCAAGGGCGCTCCGGAGTTCGACGTCCTCCGGAGCGCGTTCCGCGCGATGGCGAAGGACCTCGACGCCGCGCGGGCGCGCGAGGTGGAGGCGGCCCAGCTCCGCGCGTTCCGCGACCTCGCGCGCCAGGTCGCTCACGAGCTGAAGAACCCGCTCACCCCGCTGCGCTTCGCCGCCACCCGCCTCGCCCAGGATGCGCGGCCCGACCAGCAGGAGCTGCTCGAGATCGTCGCCGGAGAGAGCGAGCGCATCGAGCAGATGGCGCGCGACTTCGCGACCCTCGGCCGGCTCCCCGAAGGGCCACCGGCGCCCGTGGACCTCGCCGAGCTGGTCGAGACCCTGGTCAAGGGGACGGTGCCTCCCGAGATCGCCGTCCGGGTGGACAGCGCGCCCGGCCTGCCCCTGGTGAGCGCCCACTACGAGCCGCTGCGCCGCGCGCTGCACAACCTCGTCCTCAACGCCTGCGACGCGTGCCAGGCCGTCGCGGCCGGCGCACCCGGGAAGCCGCCGCCGCGGAGCGGCGAGATCACGGTCGCGCTGCGGGCGGCTCGCAACGGCGCGGCCCCCGCCGTCGAGATCGCGGTGCGCGACAACGGCGTCGGCATCCCCGCCGAGCAGCTGGAGCGGATCTTCGAGCCGTACTTCACGACCAAGGCGAAGGGCACCGGCCTCGGGCTTGCGCTGGTGCGCCAGACGATCCACGACCACGGCGGCTCGATCGACGTCTCGAGCGAGCCCGGCCACGGCACCACCTTCACGATCACGCTTCCGGTGACGCGCACGTGACCCGCCATCCCCTGGTGCTCGTGGTGGACGACGAGGCGAACCTCCGGCGGATGCTCTGCGCCGTGCTCGCCTCCGACGGCTACCGCACCGCCGAGGCCGCCTCGGGCACGGACGCCGTCGCCGCGGCCCAGCGGCGGCGCCCCGACGCCGTGTTCCTCGACCTGTCGATGCCCGGCGGCCCCGACGGGCTGGCCACGCTCGAGCGCCTCGGCGCCGAGGCGCCGGGCGTGCCCGTGATCATGATGAGCGGCCGCGCCGGCCTCGCCGACGCCGTCCGCGCCACCAAGCTCGGCGCCTACCATTTCCTCGAGAAGCCGCTCGCCCCCGAGGCGGTGCTGCTGACCCTCCGCTCGGCGCTCGAGCTGGCACGCGCCCGCGCCGAGGCGACGGCGTTGCGCGAGGCCCTGGGCCCCACGGCCACCCTGGTCGGCTCGAGCCCGCAGATGACGGAGCTGCGCTCCCTCATCGCCCGCGTCGCTCCCACCGAGGCCCGGGTGCTGGTGTCGGGGGAGTCGGGCACCGGCAAGGAGCTGGTGGCGGCGGCCATCCACGCGGCGAGCGCCCGTGCCGACGCCCCGTTCGTCCGCGTCAACTGCGCCGCCATCCCGCGCGAGCTGGTGGAGTCGGAAATGTTCGGCCACGAGCGCGGCTCGTTCACCGGCGCGACGGAGCGCCGGGTCGGCCGGTTCGAGCAGGCGGACGGCGGCACCCTGTTCCTCGACGAAGTGGGCGACCTGTCGCCGGAGGCGCAGGCCAAGCTGCTCCGGGCGCTCGAGGGCGGCGAGGTCGAGCGGGTCGGCGGCGACCGGCCGATCCCCGTCGACGTGCGCGTGGTCTCCGCGACCAACAAGGACCTCGAGCGCGCCACGCGGGACGGGGGGTTCCGGGAGGACCTGCTCTACCGGCTCAACGTCTTCCCGATCTGGATCGTCCCGCTGCGCGAGCGGCCCGGCGACATCCCCGAGCTGGTGGCGCACTTCGCGGGGCTGGTGGCGCAGCGCATCGGCCGGCCGGCGGCGACGGTGACGGCGGAGGCGATGGACCGCCTGGTCCGGCACCCGTGGCCGGGGAACGTGCGCGAGCTGGCGAACATCGTGGAGCGGCTGATCATCCTCTCCTCGCGGAACGCGATCGGCGAGGCCGACGTCGCGGCCGCGCTGCCCGCCGGCGACGGACGGGAGGCGCCGCTGCCGCATCCGGAGGCCATGACGCTGCCGCTCACCGAAGAGCTGGACCGCTTTGAGCGGGTGCTGATCACGCGGGCGCTGTCGGCCGCGGGCGGCAGCGTGGCGGAGGCCGCGCGCCACCTGACCACCGACCGCGCCAACCTCTATAGAAGGATGAGGCGGCTCGGCATCGAGCCGACCTCCTGACGTGTCGGAACGACACGGAGGACCGGGTCGGCGGGAGACAGCTCCCCGGGTCGGCACCCGGTTGCGGGACGCCAAGTGGTGGGATTCATTTGACTTGAGATGGGCCGGACTGCGGCATGCGCCGTGCCTGAGTGCGGCACGGCACTCCTGCAGGAGCGTGGCATGATCAAGACGGCACTCGCAGCTCTGCTGGTCCTCGCGGCGGCCGCGTCGGCGCGTGCGCAGGACAGCACCATCAGGATCCGGCCGCCGCAACCCGGGGCCCCGGGTCGGGTGACGATGCAGCAGCTGCCGCGCGACGTCGCCGAGGAAGTGATCCGGCTGTTCAACGCGGACAGCACGATCCGCCTCAGCGGCGCGACGCGGATCCCCGCGGCGCGCGGCATCGACGGAGACCTCGCGGTCCTCGGCGGACCGGTGGTGGTCGGCGGACGCATCAGCGGGGCGCTGGTCGTGGTCAACGGCGACGTCATCTTCGAGCCGGGGGCTGCGGTCGGCGGCACGGTGCTGGTGGTGGGCGGCACCGTCGAGGGCGCGGACCAGGCGAGCATCCAGGGCCAGGTGCGCTCGTACCGCGATCCGCTGCGCTACCGCCGGCAGGGCGATCAGCTCGTGTACGCGCCGGAGCACGCGTTCCAGCCGCCGCGCTGGATCCAGCAGTACGACTGGGGGCAGGACCAGGCCAACAACACCGGGATCCTGCTGGCGCTCGCGGGGACGTACAACCGCATCGAGGGGCTGCCGATCCTGTTCGGCCCGCGCGCCGACCTGCGCCTGGCGAGCCGGGTCCGTTTCCAGGCCGACGCCACGGCGATCTTCCGCACCAGCGACATTTCGTTCGACAGCAACGACATCGGCTACAACTCGCACGCCGAGCTCGTCGTCGGCGACGCCACGCGGAACATCGGGCTCGGCGTGCGCGGCTTCGACGCCGTCACACCGGTCGAGACCTGGCCGCTCAAGGACTTCGAGGTGGGCTGGGCGTCGTTCCTGTTCCACCGCGACTACCGCGATTACTACCGGCGCCACGGCGGGAGCCTGTACGCCACGCTGCGGCTCTCGCCCCAGCTGTCGGTCACGGCCGAGGGCCGGGACGAGCGAGAGTCCTCGCTCCAGGCGCGGACCCCGTGGACGCTGTTCCGGACCGACGAGCCCTGGCGCCCGAACCCGGCGATCACCGACGGCAAGTACCGCTCGCTGATCACATCCTTCCGCCTCGACACCCGCAACGACCGCGGCTCGCCGAGCGCCGGCTGGTTCGTGACCGGCGAGTACGAGCTGGCGCACGGTGGCGACGTCACCGGGAGCCTCGGCCCGCTCACCTGCGTGTCCGCTCCGTGCATCGATCCGGCGCTCGCCGACGGCAACCTCGGCTTCGAGCGGATCGCGTTCGACGCGCGCCGCTACCTGCGGCTCTCGCCGACCGGCCGACTCGACCTGCGGCTCGCGGGCGGCGGCTGGCTGGGCGGCGAGCCGCTGCCCCTGCAGCGGCGCCTGTCGCTGGGCTACCCCGATCCGCTGCCGGGGTACGGCTGGCGGCAATTCTCGTGCGGCGGCACCGGCGTCGCGGGCGAGCCGGCGCTGTGCGACCGGGCGCTCGTGGCCCAGGCGGAGTTCCGGACCCATCTCGGCTTCGACTTCGGGCCGAAGTGGGCGAGCGACTGGGGGGACGCGCGCGACGAGCACTACGAGCCGTTCCACGTCAGCGGGCCCGACCTGGTGGTGTTCGCCGACGCGGGCCGCGCGTGGTCGGTCGCGCGCAACGGCAACGTGGGCCCCGACCAGATCCCGCCCGACAAGCTGCCAACGATCAGCTCCCTGCGCACCGACATCGGCCTCGGGCTCGACTTCGGTCCGCTGGGCTTCTATCTGGCCAAGCCGCTCGACCAAGCCATCCGCACGGTGACCTTCACCGTGCGGATGGGCCGGCGCTTCTAGCAGGGTGAAACGGGCCGCGGGGCTCCTGCTCGCGCTGGTCGCGAGCGCCGGCCCCGCGGCCCGGGCCCAGGAAGTCCGGGAGCCGGCCCGAACCGTCCCGCCCCGCCTCACCATCACGCTGGCGCGCGACTCCGCGGCGCAGCTGCTGCCGCCGGTCGTCCGCGCCGAGCGCCTGCTGGACGACGGCGTTTTCGACGGGGCGCTCCGGAACGGCTTCTCCGTCCGGTTCCATTTTCGGCTCGAGCTGTGGAGGCAGTCTCCCCTGTTCGACCGCCTGCAGGGCGGGGTCGAGTGGGATGCGGTCGTGCGCCTCGACCCGCTGTCGGGCGAATTCGACCTCATCCGCACCGGGGGCGACGTGACGCACCTCACGGCGATGGACGCCGTGAGCCGGGCCCTGGCGCGGGCGTTCACCGTGGAGATGACGCCGCCGGCCACGGGACCGGATACCCGCTACTACTACCTGGCGACGCTCGACATCGCGTCGCTGTCGCAATCGGATCTCGACGAGGTGGAACGGTGGCTGCGGGGCGACGTGGGGCCGGCCATCTCGAGCCGCGGCGGGCTCGGCGGCGCGCTGGCCGTCGGGGCGCGGCGCCTGCTGATCCGGCTGTCGGGGCTGCCGCACCGCCGCCTCGAGGCGCGGACCCCCACCTTCACCGCCGGCCGCTAGGTCTTGTAGCGCGCGTCGATCGCCCGGCGGATGTCGTCGAGCGAGGCGCCGGCCGCGTGCATCTGGGCGGCGATCGCCGCCTCGCCCAGGCAGATGTCGCACGAGGCCGCGTGCTCCGACTCGTAGCACGTCAGCAGCGAGACGTGGCCCATGTCTTCCTTGCAGTGGCAGTAGCAGTACAGGCCGTCGAACAGCTCCGGCATCGTGCGCGCCGCCTCGTAGGCGCGCACCAGCCGCTCGTCCTCGCCGAACGCCGACGCCGGCAGGACCCGCGCGCCCGTGACGCCGGGGCGCGGAACGGGATGGTGTCCCGCGCCGCCGCCGCGCGTCGCCACCAGGACCACCACCGTCGCGGCCACCGCGACGCCGGCCACCAGCCAGGGCAGCTTCGTCCTCGCCATCCGTTCCTCCCCGCCGTCAGGCGTCGAGCGCGTCCGGCCGCCCCGCCAGCTCGGAGCTGTGCTCGGGCCGCAGCGTGTCCAGCACGGTGTTGTCCGGCTTGAGCAGCACGATGGTCGGCCGGTGCGCCCGCGCCTCCTCGGGCGTCAGCTGCGCGTAGGCGATGATGATCACCGGGTCGCCGACGTGCACCAGGCGCGCGGCCGCGCCGTTCAGGCACACGGTCCCCGAGCGCCGGGCGCCCTCGACCGCGTAGGTCTCGAACCGCGCGCCGTTCGCCACGTCGACCACCTGGACCCGCTCGAACGGCACGATCCCGGCCGCCTCCATCAGCGCCGCGTCGATGGTGATGCTGCCGACGTAGTGGAGGTTCGCCTCCGTCACGGTGGCGCGGTGCAGCTTCGCCTTGCAGAGCGTCAGCAGCAATCCGGTCTTCCTCGCTGGCGGGAACGCCCGCAAGCTAACGACCCGCACCGGCGATGTGGAAGCGGTTTCAGGCGGGGGGCGGGCCGCACTCCCGCAGCGCGGCCCCCATCTCGGCCGCCGACTGCCACCGGTCGCCGGGGTTCTTCGCCAGCGCCCGGCTCACCAGCTTGGCCAGCTTGGCCGGCGTGTCGGAGCGGCGCTTCCGCGCGTCGGGGATCGCGCTGCGCATGTGCATCCCGAGCACCAGGCGGTCGTCGGTGTGCTCGTAGGGAGGCGCGCCCGTCAGGCACTCGTAGATCACGCACCCCACCGAGTACAGGTCGCTGCGATGATCGATGGTCTGCTGTCCCGCCACCTGCTCGGGGCTCATGTAGGCCGACGTGCCGACCGTGAAGCCCGAGCGGGTCAGGCGCGAGGCGCCGGCCGCCGACGCCGCCACCGCCTTGGCGATCCCGAAGTCCATCAGCACCGCGCCCGCGGGCGACAGCTTGATGTTGTCCGGCTTCACGTCGCGGTGCACCACGCCGAGGCCGTGCGCGTACTCGAGGGCCTCGAGCACGTCCGAGCCGCCTCGCAGCGTGTCCTCGATGGAGGCGCGACGTACCCGGTCGAGGTACTGCCGGAGCGTCGGACCCTCGACGTAGGACATGACGAAGTACACCAGCCAGTCCCGCTCGCCGTAGTCCAGGAGCCGGCAGATGCGCGGGTGGTCGATGCGCGAAAGCAGGCTGATCTCCCGCAGGAACCGCTCGGCCGTGAGCGAGACGGCGAGCTCGGGGTGCAGGATCTTCAGCGCCACCTGGGTGCCGGAGCGGTCGCGCGCCAGGAAGATGCGCGCGGCGCCGCCGCGGGCGATCTCGCGCTCCACCGCGTAGCGATCGCTCAGCGCGCTTTGCACGACGGGCAGCAGGTCGCGTGGCAAGAGGACTCCCGGGCTTCCCGACGCTAACCTTGCCGGTGCCGCGCCGCGCCGCAAGGTGGCGACTTGACTTTCCCCGGGCCCGGCCGAGCTTGGCTGGCGTGAGCCCGGCGCGCCGCTTCACCGTCGTCCAGCACGTGGCCTCGGAGGGCCCGGGCCTCATCGCGGCCGTGGCCCCCGTCCACGGTGTGGCGCTCGACGTCCGGCGCGTGGACCGCGGCGAGCGGCTGCCGCCGGCGCGCGACGTCGACGGCGTCGTCCTGCTCGGCGGACCCATGGCCGTCTACCAGGCCCAGGCTCACCCCTACCTCACCGAGGAGCAGGCGCTGATCGCGGCGGCCCACGCGCGCGACCTGCCCGTGCTCGGCGTGTGCCTCGGAGCGCAGCTCGTCGCCGCGGCGCTGGGCGCCAGGGTCTACGAGGGACCGGCGCCGGAGATCGGCGTCGGCAAGGTCCGGCTGACCGCGGAGGGCGCGCGCGACCCCGTGCTCGGGCCGTCGGGACCGGGGTTCGACGCCTTTCACTGGCACGGCGACACCTTCGACCTGCCGCGCGACGCCGCGCACCTCGCGGCCAGCGGCGCCTATCCGCACCAGGCGTTCCGCGTCGGCGCCAGGGTGTACGCGCTGCAGTTCCACGTCGAGCTGGATGCCGCCCTGGCGCGCGCGTGGGCCGACCTCCGGCCACGCGACTTCACGATCGACGAGCAGCGGCGCGCGGCCGTCGAGCGGACCGGCCGCGGCATCCTGCATCGCTTCTTCTCCGAGGCGCTGCGCTAGCCTAGTGCCCCGCGGAGTCGTGGTGCATCATGCCGTGATGCATCGGCGCCCTCGCCATCGCGTCCACCTGGCTCCGCTGCGCGTCGGTCAGCAGCGCCCGCGCCTGCGCGGCCGCCCGCAGCATCGCCCACATCGCGTCGCCCATGAACCGGTGCGCCGCGTCGAAGTGCGCCCGGAGCGCCGCGGTGTCGGGCGCGGCCGTGCCCATCACCTGCGCCATCTCGGCGAGGTGCATCCGCGCCTGGCCGGCGGCTGCGTCGTGCGCCGCCTTCGCCGTGTCGGCCAGACCGGTGAGCAGGGTGACCTCGTCCGCCGTGAGGTGCAGCGCCGTCTTCTCCCTCAGCAGGTGCTGCGGGGCGTACGCCATGGCGCGCATCACCGGCGCCATCATCGAGTCCATGCCCTTCATCATGTCGTCGTGCATCATCCCGCCCCGCATCATGCCGTGCGAAGCCGGATGCTGCTGTGCCGCCAGCGGGGTGGCCGCTGCGGCAAGAACGATCAGCCACGCCGTCGTCTTCATCGCTCTGCTCCGTCGAAGGAGGTGAGTCCGAGTCGATCGTCGGTCCGCACCCGTTCGGGGCGCGGTCGCCCACCTTGTACCCCGGGCACGCTCCAGTTTCCATACCTGGCCGCGGAAACGGCCACCGGCCAACAGGACTGCTCAGAACAGGGATTCCCGCCATTCCTGTCGCAATCTGTCCGTCCAGAGTTTGTGTATTCGGACACAAGAGATTCAGTTATCGGGAATCAACTGTCGTACGGCAAGGTAACCACTTGCTAAAGAACAGCTTACCTGTCACTTTCAGGTGGCATGGGCAATGCTGATGCATCCGTACGACTACCTAGGCCCACGAACGACCGGTACGGGTACCGGACCCTCGGACAGAGGCACGAACAACGTCGGTGTAGCGTGAGGAACCGCCTATGAGACATTCGATTCGTATCGGATACCTCGTGCTCGGAAGCGTGCTCGCCCTCGCAGCGGCCGGCTGCGTCAAGGACAACACGACGGCGCCGTCCGGTGTCAGCACCAAGGATGCCGCCTTCGTCGGTTACAGCAACCCCGACACCAAGCTGACGACGTGCGGCAACTGCCACATCGACCGGCAGACCGAGTGGGCGTCGACGAAGCACGCGAGCGCCTGGGCGGACCTGCAGGCGTCGGGCGAGGCGGCGAGCTACTGCTACCAGTGCCACACCACCAACGGCTTCTCCAACCTGGCGCAGGACAGCGCGGGGTACTTCGCCGTGCCCGCGGCCTCGAAGAAGTACTATCAGGACGTGCAGTGCGAAGCCTGCCACGGTCCGGGGGCCACGCACATCGGCGCGCCCGACGAGACGCAGCCGCTCGCGTCGATTCAGGCCGACACGGGCCTGCCGCAGGGCTGCGGCACGTGCCACACCGGCACGCACAGTCCGTTCGTCGACCAGTGGGTGCAGTCCGGCCACGGCACGGTCGAGCCGGCGGCCAACGGCAACGCGTCGTGCATCGGGTGCCACTCCGGCCAGGGCGCACTCGCCCGGTTCGACCAGAAGGCCACGTACCTCGAGGAAACCAGCGGCACCTGGCAGCCGATCACGTGCGCGGTCTGCCACGATCCGCACGGCAGCCCCAACCCGGCCCAGCTGCGCTACCCGATCAGCACGGCGGACCTCGGGACCAACCTGTGCATGCAGTGCCACTACCGCCGCTCGGCGCCCGATCCCACCAGCACCCGCGGCGCGCACTCGCCGCAGGGACCGATGCTGCTCGGCGAGGCGGGCTGGATTCCGCCGAACTTCCAGTACAACGAGACGCAGGAGGCCTCCACGCACGGTTCCTCGGCCAACCCGACCCTGTGCGCGGGCTGCCACGTCGAACCGTACGACGTGACGGACAAGGCGACGGGCAAGTTCGTCATCCACTCGACCGGCCACCTGTTCCGGGCCATCCCCTGCAGCGACTCCACCGGCGCGCCGGTTTCTCCCTACAACGACAACTGCTCGGACTCCAGCCGGCGATACAATGCCTGCACGGTGAGCGGCTGTCACGCGACGGGCGCGCAGGCGATGGCGGACCGCCAGGTTCTCACGGGACGGCTGCAGGGCGACGTGCGAACGCTGTGGGTGGACGCGAACGGCAACGGCGTGCTGGACACGTTCCCGGTGGACTCCGGCTTGCTGGCGATGGTGAGGCAGAAGAACCCGAGCGACTTCGCGCTCGGCACGATCAGCGTCGGCTTCGGCGCCTGGTTCAACGCCGACATGATCAACCGGGCGGACGGCTCGTACGGCGTCCACAACCCGATCTACGCGGAGGCGCTCCTGCTCGGCAGCATTCAGGCGGTACGGGCGCAGTACACGTATCTGCCTCCCGCGCCGCCCGCGGAGGCCGCGCAGATGCGCGCGCGCATGCAGGCGCTGGGCATGAAGCCCTGACCGGGTCCGTCGCCGGCCGGACCAGCGGCGCGGGCGACGGCGGGGAGTCGGAAGTCGAACGGGCCGGTCCACCAGGGCCGGCCCGCTTGACGCATGGGGCTGATCGAGGAGCAATTTAGTCACCGTGACCCGCTACTACGTCTGGGTGCTGGATCGGTGGGCGAAGCTCGGCCGCCGGGCGCGCATCGGCCTGATGGCCGGCCTCGCGGTGGCGGTGCTCGGCGTGTCGGCGGCCGGCTACCGGCAGTGGCACTACATCCAGCACGACAACCGGTTCTGCACGTCGTGCCACCTGATGGTGGATCCGTTCCAGCGCTTCAGCCGGAGCGCCCACGCGAAGCTCGAGTGCCACACCTGCCACGAAGGGCGCCTGCCGGAGCAGCTGCACCAGCTGTGGATGACGGCGGTGGAGCACCCGACCGCGATCGGCCGGCACGCGCGGGTCCCGAACGACGTGTGCGCCAAGTGCCACGTCACCGGCGACTCCACCAGGTGGAAGATCATCGCCGCCACGGCCGGGCACCGCATCCATCTCGAGTCGAGGGATCCTCGGCTCAAGGGGATGCGGTGCGTCGAGTGCCACGGCGTGTCGCTGCACGAGTTCGCCTCGGTGGACCGGACCTGCGGCCAGTCGGGCTGTCACGACCACAGCCAGATCCGCCTGGGGGGCATGGGCCAGCTGAGCGAGCTGCACTGCACCACCTGCCACAACTTCCTGGCCCAGGCGCCCACCTTCGCGGTGGACTCGCTCGGCAAGCCGCTCACGCCGGCCGCCGCCCAGTGCCTGTCGTGCCACGCGATGCAGCAGCGGCTCCAGGGGATGGACATCGGGCGCGACCCGCACAACGGCGTCTGCGGCGACTGTCACAACCCGCACACCCAGACCACGCCGCAGGACGTGAGCTGCACCGGCGCCGGATGCCACGCCGGCTGGCAGCGGGTCAGCTTCCACGTCGGGGTGCCGCATCCCGACCGCTGCACGACCTGCCACCAGCCGCACAGCTGGCGGGTCGAGGGCCGGAGCTGCACGCGCTGCCACGCGAACATCGCGCGGGAGGCACCGACCCGGGGACGGGGGATGAGCTGGATCCCGCGCAGCGGGCTGGCGGTGCCCACGGCGGTCGCGGACTTCGCGTCGGCCGGCGCGCCGGAGCTGGAGGCGGTGCTGCAGGGCGCGCCGCGGCCCACGCCCGCCGCCGGATCGGTGCCGCGCTTCTCCCACGGCGACCACCGCGGCCAGGCGTGCGCCGCCTGTCATTCCAGCCGGGTCCGCCACGGCGAGCTGCTGGTGCGCTCGGCCGCGGACTGCCAGCGCTGCCACCACAGCGGGCCTGAGCGCCTGGAGTGCGCGACCTGCCACGACGTGGCGGCGCTGAGCCGCGCGGTCCTGCGGCCGCTGCGGACGTTCCCGATCGCGGCGCAGCGCGACACGGTGACCCGGCGGCTCCCGTTCGAGCACCAGCGCCACGGCAGCTTCGCCTGCGTGCAGTGCCACACCAACCCGCTGTCCCGCGCCCCGGAGGGCGCCGACTGCGGGTCGTGCCACGCCGCGCACCACCAGCCGGCGGCGAACTGCGTCGCCTGCCACGCCGGCGCCAACGCCCTCGCCGAGCACAAGGCCGCGGACCACCCCAACTGCGCGAGCACCGCCTGCCACGGCGCGCGCGCCGCCAGCCTGCCGGCGACCCGGGAGATGTGCCTCACTTGCCACACGGCGCAGGCGCGACACGTCCCGGGCCAGGCGTGCGAGCAGTGTCACAAGGTCATGGCCCGGAGCTGACGATGCGCCACCCGCTCTTCCGGATCGCCGCCGTCGCGGTGGCGCTCGCCGCGGCCCGCGCGTCCGCGTCGCGCGCCCAGGACATCCGCGTGCACGGCACGACCACGACCCAGTACGTGCAGCTGCGCCCGATCGCGTACGACTCGACGGCGAACAGCGACACCGGCGGCTTCGTGGCGCTGCCGGCCACCTACGCGGCACCGTTCACCCAGGACCTCGAGGTGTCGGCGTGGGGCCTCGGGGTCGAGGGCCTGCGCGCCTACGCGCTGGTGCGGGGCCGCGCCGCCCTCGGCTCCGGCCTGATCTGGCCGCAGTCCGACGAGCACTTCCAGACGATGTACGCCTACCTCGAGCTGGAGCGGCCGAGCTACCTGCTGCGCGGCGGCCGGCAGCAGCGCGCGTCCGGGCTCGGGTGGTACGCCTTCGACGGCCTGACGGCGCTGTGGCGGCCGCTGGCCGCACTGCGGATCGAGGGGTACGGGGGTCGCGGGCTGGCGCGCGCCTCGCTCGACGCGCCGAACAGCTCGGCCATCACGTCGCTCGATCCGCTGCAGCCCGACCAGGGCACCATCCTGCTCGGCGCGTCGCTGTGGGCGGCGCCGTCACCGCGGTCGACCTTCTCGGCGATCTACCAGCGGGAGCTGCTGGCGGACCGGAGCGGGCTCGTGTCGGAGCGCGCGGCCCTCGACGGCCGTGTCGGCGTCGGCTCGCAGCTCGTGCTCGCGGCGTCGGCCGACGCCGACCTGGCGCGGGAACAGTGGGGCAAGGCGCGCATCAGCGCGACGGTCATGCTGGGGGGCGGTGCCTCCGTCCAGGTGGAAGCGTTTCAGTACCGGCCCACGCTCGATCTCTCGACCATCTGGGGTGTCTTCGCGCCCGAGTCGCACGCCGGTTACTCGGCCACGCTCAACCTGGCGCCGGCGCGCGACCTGACGCTCACGGGGGCGTTCACCTACCGGCACTGGCAACCGCTGAGCGTCGGCTCACCGTTCCTGGTGAACGTGGGCAACGACCAGAAGGAAGCCACCGCCGGTGTCCATCTGCGGCGGGGGGCGTACACCGTCGAGGGCGACTATCACCTCGAGCTGGGCTTCGGCGGCGACCAGAGCGCCGGCGACGTCCGCGTCGCCTGGTCGCCGACCGGCGGCTGGCACGCCGGGGTCCAGACCACCGCATTCCAGCAGACCGACATGTTCCGCGTCGCCGGCAGCACCGTGTACGGGCTCGGCGCGGACTTCGGAACGGCGCTGGACCGCCGCGTCGGCCTCAAGCTGGACGTGACGCGGTACTTCCAGCGGCGGCAGACGGGCTCGACCGGCGTCGACTGGAACCAGACCCGCGCCTCGGTCACGTTCGACTGGACCATCGGGGCGGACGCGGACCGCGTCGGGAGCTACCGGTGATCGCCCGCGCCGCTTCGGCCCTGCTCGCGCTGTCCGCGCTGCTGGCCGGCGCGCGGGCTCCCCGCGCCGTCCACGCGGGGCCGGCCGCCGCCCGCGCGGCCGCCGACACCTTCCCGCACGCCAGGCACGAGCGGCTGTTCACCACGTGCGCGGCGTGCCACGCGGGGATCGCGACCGGCGACACCGCCACGATCTGGCCGTCACCGGAGCTGTGCGCCGGCTGCCACAACGGCGATCTGGCCCGGCGTGTCAGCTGGACGCCGCCCCAGCGGCGGGCCACCAACATGACGTTCGACCACGGGCCGCACGTCGCGATGTTCGAGGCGATGGACAGCGGGGGCCCCAACTGCCAGAAGTGCCACGCCGGTGCCGACTCCCAGCCGTTCATGGCGGTGGGGCGTGCGAACCCGGAGCGCTGCGTCTCCTGCCACGGCCAGGGCGCGCCGAGCCACCTCGCCCAGGAGTCGTGCCAGCCGTGCCACGCCACGCTGCACGACGCCACGGCCCTGAGCGTCGAGAGAATCGAGGCCTTCCCCAAGCCGCCGTCGCACGACTCGAACTGGGTGCTGAGCCACCGCACGGCGGCGACGGGTCCGACCTGCGCGGTGTGTCACGCGCAGCAGCTGTGCACCTCCTGTCACGTCAACGCCCGCTCCGTGCAGGCGATCCGCGACCTGCCGCCGGACGACCGTGAGGCGGCCGTCGTCCGGACGCTCGCGCTGGGCTATCCGCGCCCCGCCTCCCACGCTGCGGCCGACTGGACGCGCCGTCACGGCGTCGTCGCCCGCGGCGGCGTCGGCGAGTGCGCCAACTGCCACGCTCAGGAGTCGTGCCTCGGCTGCCACCGCATCCAGGAGCGCGTGCCCGCGATCGCGGCGCTGCCCCGGCGAGCGGCCGGCGGCGCTCTCGGCGTGGACCTCGCGGGCCTCAAGCCGGCGGACCACCTGCCGGACCAGCGGCTGCACCACCGTGAGATGGCCGCCGGGGGGACCGCCAGCTGCGCGACCTGCCACCGGCCGTCGTACTGCACCACCTGTCACGCCGCCGCGAAGGCGCCCTCCTTCCACGGCGCGAACTTCGTGCAGCGCCATGCGATCCAGGCGTACGCGGCCGAGTCCGAGTGCGCATCCTGCCACCAGGTCCAGGTCTTCTGCCACGACTGCCACCAGGTGCTCGGGCGCTCCAACGCCGCCGCTCCCGCCTCGGCGGGCTATCACGACAAGCAGCCGGGCTGGCTGTTCGGCCACGGCGGGGTCGCGCGGCGGGCGATCGAAACGTGCGCCACCTGCCACGCGCAGGACTTCTGCGTCCGCTGCCACTCGGCGACGGGCGGCCAGCACTTCAATCCGCATGGTCCGGGGTTCAACGCCTCCGTCGCGGGGAAAAACCGGGCGATGTGTCTGATCTGCCACACCTCCGGCATTCCGACCCAGTGACGACGCGGGCCGCGGCGGCAGCCCCCGGCCGCTGGGAGCGCGGGGGGACGGCCCCGCCGGGCCGGCCCTTCCTCGTTGTGGCCCAACGGGATCCGAACGGCCAAGGTACCCGGCACGGCGGCCGCGAAAAGGGGAGCCGGCGAGGGGCCATTATTGCGAGACTGACCTAACCTGACGAGTTTTCGGGACAGGATGACTCACACCGCGACGCAGCCGGACCCCGCCCTCATCGCAGCCATCGTGGACATGGCGGCGGACGCGATCATGTGCGTCAGCCCCGACGACGTCATCCTGTCCGCCAACCGGGGCGCGGAGAAGATGTTCGGGTGGACCGCCGGGCAGCTGGTGGGGAAGCCGTTCGCGATGCTGTTGCCGGAGGAGGAGCTGGCGCGCGGCGAGATCGACTGGATGCGCCGGACGACGATCGCCCACGGCTCGATCCGGGACTACGAGACGCGGCGGAAGACCAGGGACGGGCGCATCATCGACGTGAGCATCACGCGGACCGCGGTCCACGACGACGCCGGCAACCTGATCGGCTACTCGGCCATCCTGCGCGACATCTCCGACCGCAAGCGCATCGAGCGGCAGCTGCTGACGGCGGAGCGGCTGGCGACCGCGGGCCAGGTGGCCGCCGGGGTCGCGCACGAGATCGGGGCGCCGCTCACGGCCATCTCGGTGGCGGTCGACCACATGCTCCAGTCCCGCTGCAACTTCTGCGGCGGCGGCGAGGAGATGCAGGTGCTGCTGTCGCAGACGGACCGGATCGCCAAGCTGGCGCGCCGGCTGGTGAACCTCGCCAAGCCGGCGGGCCTCGTGTTCATGCCGACCAGCGTGAACGACGTGGTCGAGCAGGCGACCAGCCTGGTGCAGCCGCAGCTCGGCCGGCACCGCATCCGTCTCGAGCTCGACCTGGCCAGGGACCTCCGCGCGATCCACGCGGACGAGGCCCAGCTCCAGCAGGTGCTGATCAACCTGTTCCTCAACTCGCAGCGCGCCATGGCCGAGTCGGGCGGCACGCTCCGGGTGTCGACGTGCGCCGACGGCGCCGAATCCGTGGAGATCGTGGTCGCGGACAACGGCCCCGGGATCGCGGAGGCCGACCTGCCGCACATCTTCACCCCGTTCTTCTCGCGCTCCGGCGGCACGGGCCTCGGGCTCGCGCTGGCCGCGCAGATCGTGAAGGCCCACCGGGGGACGATCGACGTGGCCTCGGAGGTGGGCAAGGGCGCGACCTTCACCATCAGGATTCCCGCAGTGGTGACTCATGACTGAGCCGGAAGTCGTCGAGCAGGCGGTCGCGCGGCGTCGCGTCCTCGTGGTCGAGGACGACGCCGTGGTCCTCGGCCTGCTCACCAAGATCATCGGGGAGGCCGGGTACGACGTGGTCGGCGCGCCCACGGGCGAGGCCGCGCTGGCCGAGCTCGACAAGCAGCTGTTCGACGCGGTCCTGCTCGACCTCAACCTCCCGGGCGTGCAGGGCATGGACGTGCTGTCGGTCGGGCCGACCCTGCAGACCGACACGCCGTTCATCGTGATGACGGCCTTCGGCTCGGTGGATACGGCGGTCGAGGCGATGAAGCGCGGCGCGTTCGACTACGTGAGCAAGCCGTTCCGCACCGAGGAGCTGCTGCTCACGCTGCGGCGCGCCCACGAGGAGACCGAGCTGCGGCGGGAGGTGGCCCGGCTGCGCCGCCACGCGAAGGAGGACGGGCCCGGGATCGAGATGGTCGGCCGCAGCCCCGCCATCGAGCGGGTGCGCGACCTGATCGCGCGGGTCGCCCCGAGCCGTGCCACGGTGCTCATCACCGGCGACACGGGCACCGGCAAGGAGCTGGTGGCCCGCTCCATCCACGCGATGAGCGGCCGCGCCGAGCGCTCGTTCGTGGCGGTCAACTGCTCGGCCATCCCCGAGACCCTGCTCGAGTCGGAGCTGTTCGGGCACGTGAAGGGCGCGTTCACCGGCGCGATCGCGAACAAGCGCGGCCTGATGGAGGAATCGAGCGGCGGCACGCTGTTCCTCGACGAGATCGGCACCGTCTCCGCCAACATCCAGGTCAAGCTGCTGCGGGCGCTGCAGGAGCGCAGCATCATGCGGGTCGGCGGACGGGAGCCGGTCCCGATCGACATCCGGCTGATCGCCGCCACCAACCTCGACCTGGGCGAGGAGGTGCGCGGCGGCCGGTTCCGCGAGGACCTCTTCTACCGGCTCAGCGTGTTCCCCATCCGCGTCCCGTCCCTGGCCGAGCGGCGCGACGACATCCCGCTGCTGGCGGCCTACTTCCTCCGGCGCGCGGCCACCGAGCACGGCGTCACGCCGCCCACGATCCCGCCCACGACGATGCAGCGGCTGATGGAGTATGAGTGGCCCGGCAACGTCCGGGAGCTCGAGAACTTCATCGAGCGGTCGGTGATCATGCACGCGGGCGCCAAGACCATTCCCTTCGATCCGGCGGAGGGCCTGTACCGCCGCCGCGAGCACGACACCCTCAAGACGGCGCGGACGGAGCGCTGGAACCTCGACCACCTCGAGCGCGAGTACATCCTCGCCGTGCTCGAGGAAGTGAACGGCCACCAGGGCCGCGCCGCCGAGGTCCTCGGCATCGACCGGCGCACGCTGTACCGCAAGCTGAAGCGCTACCGCGGCGAGCCCGAGGAGGGCGAGCCGGACGACCTGGGGGACGAGCCCGAGGCGACGAGGGTTGAGACGGGCTAGTTACGCTCCCGCCCGACGGCGCGGTAAAGTTGTCTCATGAGTTTCCGGGGCCCCGGCGCCGAATCGCCGGGGCCTCGTCGTAACAACACGTCCGCCAACGAGTTACGAAACCGGCACCGATTGGCTCCCGTGGTACGCGATGCGCGTTGCTGGGGGAGCGTGATCGAGTCCCTGCTCATCGCCGTCGACGCCGCGCCGTTCGCGGATCGGGTGGCCGGATGGCTGCCCGACCTGGTGAGCGCCGGCGTGCGCCGGGCCACGCTGTTCCACGCCATCGAAGCGGTGGGCGCGGACTGCGTGAAGGAGCTCGACGCCCTGCGGCCGAGGCTCGACCGTCTGGCGGTGCAGCTGTCGGCACGCGAGGTGGAAGCCGACATCGCCCTCAAGCGCGGCGATCGGGTGCGCTGGCTCACGTCACTCGCCGAGCTCCGCACCAGCCAGGTGCTGGTCGTGGGCGTGCACTGCTCGCTGGCGTCGCCGGAGCGCAGCATCGGCTCCACGCTGCGCCTGCTGCTGGAGGAGTCGCACGTGCCGCTGCTCGTGCTCCCGCGGTCGTTCGACCCCGCGGCGCGACGCCTGTTCGAGCAGCCGGTCCTGTTGTCCAACGGCCGCAACGGCGCCGCGCTCGAGTCCCGGGCGCGCGCGCTGATCCCCGTTCCCCTGCGCGTCGCGACGTTCGGGCCCGACGAGGCCGTTCCGCCGGGCGCGTCGCTGATCGTCTCCGGCCCCGAGATCTCCGGTCACGCGTTCGAGCGTGTGATCGCTGGTTGTGCCTGCCCGGTGCTCGCATTCCCGGCCCCGTCCCTTTTGGTCCATCCCGAGAAGGGCCCGAGCACCGTTGTCACCCCACCGTCGGAAGTATCGGGCACCGCACGCAAGGGCTAGGTCAGCAACTGACCGCAGCCGGCCGTGTGGTGCCCGACTTCCGAGTCGGGCACCGTCGTTTCGGGGGTGGTCGTCTGTCGGCGGCGTGCTACAGGACGGCCAGCTCCGCGAGGACCTCGGCTCCGTAGAACAGGCGGATGTACTTGGCCTGCGTCGGCGTGAGCCGTCGCACCGCCCAGGCGAGGTGGACGAAGTGCGGCTCGACCGGCGGCCGGAGCGGGTGCATGCCCAGCTCCTCGGGCAGGTGGCTGCCCTTGCGGGCGTTGCAGCTCGAGCACGCCGTCACGACGTTGGTCCAGGCGTTGGTGCCTCCGCGGGACAGCGGCACCAGGTGGTCGCGGGTCAGGCACTCGCGCGGCCGCAGGTGCGCCGTGGTCCGGGCGCAGAACTGGCACCGGTAGCCGTCGCGGGCGAACAGGAAGGTGTTGGTGACCTGGCGGCGGAAGCGCCGCGGCACGTGGACGAACTTGACGAGCCGGATCACCGCGGGCCGGGGGATGGAGAGGTGCGCCGACCGCGCCAGGCGGCCGGCGTCGGACTCGACGATCTCCGCCTTGCCGTCGATCACGAGCCTCAAGGCCCGCCGCACCGGAACCATGGTGAGCGGCTCGAACGACGCATTCAACGCGAGGCATCGCACCCGGAACACCCTCCGAGGCTCAGCCGCACACCCACGGACACAAGAAACCCGCCTCGCTCACGGCGAACGGGACGGGATGTTGTGGGTGCTACGGATGTCTTCGCCACGTCCCTAGGGTGCCCTACCCGGCACCCGAACTTCATTCTAGCGCGGCAGCCGCCCGGCGGCAAGCGGCCCCGCCGTCCCGCGCCGGCCCGGTCAGGACGAAAAGGCCTCCCGGGCGGCCGCCAGCTGCGCGGCCACCGCGGCCCGGCCAGTACCTCCGGGGAGCGCACGCCGCTCCGCCGCCGCCTCCGGCCCGCCCAGCGCGGCCAGCGCCGCGGGCAGCGCCGGCCCGACGCGCGCCGCCTCGGCCGCGCTCACCCGGTCGATCGGCACGCCGAGCTCCTCGGCCCGGCGCACCAGCGCGCCCACCAGCGCGTGCGCCTCGCGGAACGCGGCGCCCGACTGCACCAGCAGGTCGGCCAGGTCCGTCGCCAGGACCGACGGCTCGAGCGCCGCGGCCATCCGCGCGGCGTCCGGCACCATCGTCTCCACCACGCCGGCCAGCAGCGCCGCCGCCTGCTCGGCGAGGTCCACGGCGTCGAACAGCGCCGCGTTGTTCTCCTGCAGGTCCTTCTGGTAGCCGGTCGGCATCGCCTTCAGCGTGGCGAGCAGTCCCACCAGCCGCCCGAGCAGCTGGCCGGCGGCGCCGCGCACCAGCTCGAGCGAGTCGGGGTTCCGCTTCTGGGGCATCAGGCTGCTGCCGGTGGTGAACGCCTCGGCGAGCCGCACGAAGCCGAACTCGACCGACGAGAAGAGCACCAGGTCCTCGGCGAGGCGAGACAGGTGGATGCCCGCGAGCGTCGCCGCGAACACGGTCTCCACCGCGAAGTCGCGGTCGCCGACCGCGTCCATCGAGTTCGCGCTCACCGCCGCGAAGCCGAGGTCCGCGGCCAGCCGCTGCCGGTCCACGGCGAAGCCGGAGCCCGCGATGGCGCCCGACCCGAGCGGAAGCACCGCGGCGCGGCGCCGCGCTTCGCCGATCCGTTCGCGGTCACGCGTCAGCGGCCACACGTGCGACAGCGCCCAGTGCGCCAGCCGCACCGGCTGCGCCCGCTGGGTGTGCGTGTAGGCCGGCATCAGGACGTCCAGACCGCGCTCCGCCTGCCCGATCAGCGCGCGACCCAGCGACGCGAGTCCCGCGTCCAGGCGCGCGAGGGCCGCGAGGGCCCACAGCCGGAGGTCGGTGGCCATCTGGTCGTTGCGCGAGCGGCCGGTGTGGAGCTTCCCCGCGACGGGCCCGACCGCCTCGCCCAGCAGGCGCTCGATCAGGGAGTGGATGTCCTCGTCCGGAGCGGCGTCGGCGGCGCCGCCCGCGAGCGCCGTTTCCACCTTCGCCAGACCGCCGAGCAGGGTCTCGCGCTCGGCCGCGGTCAGCACGCCGCAGCGCTCCAGGGCGCGCACCCAGCCCCGGTTGGTGGCCAGGTCCTCGCGCCACAGCCGCCGGTCCACCGGCAGACTGCGATTGAGGCGGTCGAGTCGCGGATCCATCGGCTCCGCGAACCGGCCGCCCCACATCACGTGGGAGGAATCAGGCACGTGCGGCGGCGGGGACGCGGGCCAGCTCGGACAGGGACCGCGGGGCCCAGCCGAGGAGCGCGGCGGCGCGCCGGGAGTCGAGCGACGTGTCCCGCGGGCGCGACGCCGGCCGGTCGGCCTCCTGGAGCAGCGCGGGATCGAAGCGATACAGGTCGCAGACGATGCGGCCGAGCTCCAGCCGCGAGAGACGCTCGGGGCCCGCGACGTGGTAGACGCCCGACACCTCCAGGGCGGCCAGCTCCCACGAGGCGCGGGCGACGTCGTCCACGTGGGTGGGGCAGCGCCACTCGTCGCGGTACAGGGGCACCCGGCGGCCCCGCATCAGGCTCTCGCACTCGTAGGCCGGCCGCAGCATGATCCCGCTCTCGCCCACCAGCAGCGAGGTGCGGATCACCAGCGCGTTCGGGTGCTCGGCGCGCACCAGCGCCTCGGCCTCGGCCTTCATCGCGCCGTAGCGCTCGATGGGAGACACGACGCTCTGCTCGCCGTAGCCCCCGGTCCGGCCGTCGAACACCATGTCGGTCGAGAACAGGACGAAGCGGGCGCCGGCGGCCACGGCCGCACGCGCCGTCGCGACGGCGGCGTCGACGGTGACGGCGGGATTGGACTTGTCGTACGCGCAGTAGAAGACGGTGGACGGCCGTTCCTGCTCGACCACGGCCCGGGCGGCCGAGGGGGCGGTCAGGTCGACGTACACTTCCTTCCAGTTGCCGGGCCGCACCGGGCGGCGTCCGCCCGTGCCCGCCAGCTCCACGTCACGGGGTGCAAGCGCGAGGAGGCGCGAGCCCAGAAAGCCCGACGCGCCGACGACGAGCGCGCGAACGGGCCTCGGGCTCAGTCAGCGGCCTCCGCGTGGCGCGCGCCGAGCCGCCGGCCCCGCTCGGCCGCGGTCCGCACCGCCAGGCCGTACAGCCGGATGAAGCCCTCGGCGTCGCTCTGCCGGTACACGTCGTCTGCGCCGAAGGTGGCGAGGCCCTCGTGGTAGAGCGACATGGGCGAACTCCGTCCCGTGACCTGCAGGCCGCCCTTGAACAGCCGCATCCGCACGCTCCCCGTCACGTAGCGCTGCAGCGAGCCCACCAGCGCATCGAGCGCTTCGCGCTCGGGCGTCCACCACCGGCCGTCGTACACCAGATCAGCATAGCGCCGTCCGAGATCGTCGGCCAGCGCCAGGCTGCGCCGGTCGAGGACCAGCTGCTCCAGCTCGCGGTGCGCGTGGAACAGCACCGTCCCGCCGGGGGTCTCGTACACCCCGCGCGACTTCATGCCGACCAGCCGGTCCTCCACGACGTCGGCGCGGCCGACGCCGTGCTCGGCGGCGAGCGCGTTCAGCGTCTCGAGCAGCGCCACGGGGGCCATCGGCTCCCCGTCGAGCGACACCGGCTCGCCGGCTTCGAAGCCGACCGTCACCACGGCCGGGATGTCCGGCGCGTCCTCGGGGGCGCGGGTGAGCACGTACATGTCGGCCGGCGGCTCGGCCCACGGGTCCTCCAGCGCGCCGCCCTCGTGCGAGATGTGCCACAGGTTGCGGTCGCGGCTGAACGGCTTCTCCGCGCTCGCCGTGGTCGGGATGCCCTTGTCCTTCAGATAGGCCAGCAGGTCCTCGCGACCCCGGAACTGCCACTCCCGCCACGGGGCGATGACCGGGAGGTCGGGCGCGAACGCCGCGTAGGTCAGCTCGAAGCGCACCTGGTCGTTGCCCTTGCCGGTGCAGCCGTGCGCGAGCGCCGTGCCCCCCAGCCGCCGCGCGGCGGCCACCTGCCGCTCCGCGATCAGCGGCCGGGCCATGGAGGTTCCCAGCAGGTAGGTGCGGGCGTAGATGGCGCCGGCCTTCAGGGTGGGCCAGATGAACTCCCGCACGAACCGGTCGCGGACGTCCTCGACCACGCACGACTCGGCGCCCGAGCGGCGCGCCTTCTCCTCGATGCCCTTCAGCTCGCCCGCCCCCTGTCCGACGTCCACCGCCACGCACAGGACGGTGGCGCCGTACCGCTCGCGCAACCAGGGGACGATGGCGGAAGTGTCGAGACCGCCGGAGTACGCCAGCACCACGCGCTGTGCCATGACCGCGACCCTCGCTGGGGGAATGGCTGTTTATGCAAGACAACGCATAAACATACAGGCACGCGGCGGCCGGTTCAATGCCTCGGCGGGGTGTAGTCCGCGAGCCGGCGCGCCAGCTTGCGCCGGGCCGCGGGGCCGCGGGTCACGATCAGGACGGTGTCGTCGCCGGCGAGCGTGCCGAGCACCTCGGGCCAGGCCTCGCGGTCGAGCGCGGCAGCCAGGGCGCTGGCGCCGCCGGTCGGCGTGCGGAGGACCAGCAGCGGCCCGACGCCGTCCGACCGGAGCAGCAGGGTGTGCAGGAAACCGGTGAGGGTCGGGGCCGGCACGGTCTCGTCGGGCGGCGCCGCGTAGGACGGCATGCCGCCGGCGGCCGGCTGCTTGACCAGGCCCAGCTCGTGGATGTCGCGCGACAGCGTGGCCTGCGTCACGTCGAAGCCGGCGTGCGCCAGCAGCGAGCGCAGTCGCTCCTGGCTCGGGATGGAGTGCTCGCGCACCAGGCGCAGGATGGCGGCGTGCCGCTGGGCTTTCATCCGACCTCCGTCAGGACCGCGCCAACATACCGCCAGGAAGCTGCGGGCGCGACACGGCTGCGGCCGCGGCCGCACGGGCGAAGGCCGCGCGCTCCGTCGCCGGCGCCGCGCCCGGCCACCGGCCGCGGTCGTAGACCACGCGGCCAGCGACCGCCGCGAACACCACGTCCGAAGCGGCGGCGCCCCACGCCACCGTCTCCTCCGGATCGAGGCCCGGCTCGAACGCCGGCGCCGCCAGCCCCACGGCCGCCAGGTCGCCCCAGCCGCCGCGCGCCAGCGTCCCCACCCCTTCCAGTCCCAGCGCCGCGGCGCCGTCGGCCGTCATCAGGCGCAGCATCTCGCGCGGCGACAGCGCAAGGCCGAGCGCCGCGAACCGCGCCTCGGCGAACAGGTCGAGCCGGCCTCCGGCCACCACCGAGTCGGTGCCCAGCCCGACCGCCAGACCCGCCGCGCGCATCGCGCCGAGATCCGCCCGCCCGTGCCCGAGCACCGCGTTCGACCAGGGGCAGTGCACCGCGGTGGCCCCCCAGCGGCGCGCGGCGGCGAAGTCGTCCGCGCCCGCCGTCACGCAGTGGATCAGGAGCGGGCGGAGGGCCAGCAGGCCGATCCGCTCGATCCACCGCACCGTCGAGCAGCCCCGCGCCGCGACCGCGATCCCCCGCGAGCGCAGGTCGTCGGCGAAGGGACCGCGGCCGTCCTCCACGAGCGCGTGCTCCTCGCGCGACTCCGCGACGTGCATCGCGGTCCTGAGTCGCCGGCCCGCCGCCACGGCCACGATCGCCGCGAGCAGCGGCTCGGAGACCGTGTACGGCGCGTGCGGGGCGAGGCCCACGGTGACGCGGTCGGACTCGCACGGACGCAGCGCGTCCAGCGCGCGCTCCAGCTCCGCGACGACCTCGGCGCACTGCGCGGGGTCCGGCCCGTACACCTCGTGGTAGGCGACGCCCCGCCCGCCCAGCTCCGCCAGCGCCGGCGCCGCCTGGCGCCCGGAGCCGGTGTCGCCGAAGGTCGTGATCCCCGCGGCGAACCCCTCGAGCACGCCCCAGCGGGTCGAGGCGCGGAGGCCTTCCTCGTCCAGCGCGCGCTTCAGCGCGCGGACGGTCTGCAGCCAGGCGGGGAACGGGAGGCCGCGCACCAGGCCGCGCAGCGCGGTGAGCTCGAGGTGACTGTGGGCGTTCACCAGCCCGGGCAGCAGCGCGGCGTCGCCGAGGACCACGTGCTGCGCGCCGTCGGGCCGCGGCACGGCGGCGTCCGGGCCGACGGCCTCGATGCGGCCGTCGGCGCCGACCAGCACGGCCCCGTCCGCGAGCGGGGGGCCGCTCACCGGCAGCACCCACCGCGCGCTCACCCGCAGCATGGACGGAGCTCTAGCCGCCGGCGTGCGGCGGACGCTTGGGCGGCTTGACACCGCCGTCGGCGGGCGGCGGCGGCGCGGCCGCGGCCGGCGCGGCGTTGGGGCCGGTGTGGAGCGGGCAGAATTCGGTCGGCACGGCGTCGGGTGCGAACACCTCCCAGCGGCGCAACGCCGGCGGGCAGTAGGGCGTGGCCAGCTTCCCGCTGGTCACGTCGATCTCGCGCTGCACCATGCCCGTGGGCCGCACCCAGTCGGCCGAGGGCGGCCGGCGCTCGTAGACTTCCTTCATGAAGTTGGCCCAGGCCGGCGCCACCAGCAGGCCGCCCTGGGCGTTGCTCTTGATGGTCTGCGGCGTGTCGAACCCCATCCAGAAGCCGGCCACCAACTCGTGGGTGTAGCCGATGAACCACACGTCGGTGTAGTCGTTGGTCGTGCCGCTCTTGCCGGCGACGGGCAGGTCGATCCCCGATCGCTTCACCGCGCCCGCGCCGGTCCCGTAGCGGAGCACGTCCCGCAGCATGTCGTTGAGGACGTACGCCTCGTCGGTGGACATCACCCGCTCGCGGCGCGGCTGCTGCTGCCACAGGACCTTGCCGTCCGCGTCCTCGACCCGGATCACGGCGAACGGCGCGGCCCGCACGCCGAGGGTGGCCGGCGCCGTGTAGGCCGACACCATCTCGAGCGGGATGACGCTGGCGGAGCCGATGAACATCGACGGCACCGCCGGGACCTGGGTCGAGATCCCGTAGCGCTGCGCCTCGCTCACGACGGCGTCCACCCCGAGCTCCATGCCCAGGCGGATCGCCACCAGGTTGATGGACAGCGCCAGCGCGCGCCGCAGCGTGATGAGGCCCTTGAAGTCCTCTTCCTCGAAGTTGTGCGGCTCCCAGATGGTGCCGTCCGACATCGGCAGCGAGATCGCCGAGTCGGGCAGCAGCTCCTCCGGCGAGTGGCCGGCGCGGATGGCCGCCGAGTACACGAACAGCTTGAAGGTCGAGCCCGGCTGCCGCTCGGCCTGCGTGGCGCGGTTGAACTTGGAGTCGTCGAAGTCGCGCCCGCCGACCAGGGCGCGCACCGCGCCGGAGGTGTCCATCGCCACCATCGCGCCCTGCAGGTAGGGCGTGGACGTCTGCTCCTCGGTCTCGTTGCCGGTGTTCGCCGCGGCGTACTGCGCGTACGTCTTGTGCGGAAAGCGGCCGTACGCGCCCGACTCGATCGCCTCCAGCTGCTGCTCGAGGTTGCGCTCGCCGGCCTGCTGCATGTCGAGGTCGAGGGTGGTGTAGATCCGGTAGCCCTTCTCGTACAGGTCGCGACCGAACACGCGGTCGAGCTGCTCCCGGACCCACTCGATGAAGTAAGGCGCGACGTCGCCGTAGTCCGCCCGCGCCGACAGGGCGAGCGGGTACGCCTTCGCCTCCTCCGCCTGCGCCGCGGTGAGGTAGCCCTGCTCCCGCATCAGGTCGAGCACCAGGTTGCGGCGCTGCACGGCGCGGGCGGGATGGCGGCGCGGGTTGTAGAACCCGGGCCCCTTGGGGAGCGCGGCGAGCAGCGCCGCCTCGGGCACGCTCAGGTCGCGCGCCGACTTGCCGAAGTAGCGCTGCGCCGCCGACTCGACGCCGTAGGCGCCGTACAGATTGATCTGATTCAGGTACAGCTCGAGGATGCGGTCCTTGGAGTAGGTGCGCTCCAGCTCCATCGCGACCCGCACCTCGCGGAGCTTGCGCACCAGCGTCTTCTCGCGGGTGAGCCGGTCCTGGAACACGTTCCGCGCCAGCTGCATCGTGATCGTCGAGAAGCCCTGCGAGAAGGACCGCGACAGGATGTCGGCCTTGAGCGCGCCGAGGATGCGCGAGTAGTCGATGCCGTGGTGCTGGTAGAAGTGCTTGTCCTCGATCGCGATGAACGCCTGCCGCAGGTAGGTCGGCATCTCCTGCAGCGGGATGACCGTGCGGCGCTCGTAGCCCAGCTCGGTGATGAGCCGGTCGTCCATGGCGTAGACCTTCGACGCCATCTGCGGCCGGTACTCGTCGAGGATGGCGATCGACGGGCAGGCCCGGCCCGCGCACACCCGCGTCCAGCTCCCGTAGAAAAGCCCGAGCAGGAAGCCGAGGACGAGAAGCAGGTAGCTGACCGTCCGGCGGGCCTGGTCGGGTGCGAACCACCGCCGGAGGAGGCTGCCGAAGCGCGATTCCAGCATGGGCGTCGGAAGTTATCGGGACGGCGATGCGCTTGCCAGCGGGCGGGGATGGCGGCTACGATAGCGCATGCCCGCCTTCCCGCCCCTCAACGAGCAGATGGACGCGATCCGCCGCGGCACGGTGGAGATCGTCCCCGAGGACGACCTGGTCAAGAAGGTCGAGCGGTCCATCGCGACGGGCCGGCCGCTGATCGTCAAGCAGGGGTTCGACCCCACCCGGCCGCACCTCCACCTCGGCTACATGGTCTCCATCCGGAAGCTGCGCACCTTCCAGGACCTGGGGCACACGGTGGTGTTCCTGCTGGGCGACTTCACGGCGCTGGTGGGCGACCCCAGCGGCCGGAGCGAGACGCGCCCGCGGCTCAGCGAGGCGGAGGTCGCCGCCAACGCCACCACCTACAAGGACCAGGTCTTCAAGGTGCTCGACCCGCGGCGCACGGTGATCGAGCGCAACAGCCGCTGGCTGCGCCCGCTCGCGCTCCCCGACATCCTGACCATCACCGGCCACTACACGGTGGCGCGGATGCTGGAGCGGGACGACTTCGCCAAGCGCCACGCCGCCGGGAATCCCATCTCGCTGTTCGAGTTCCTCTACCCGCTGCTGGTGGCGTACGACTCGGTGGTGCTCAAGGCCGACGTGGAGATGGGCGGCACCGACCAGAAGTACAACTTGCTCGTGGGCCGGACGCTCATGGAGCGTTACGGCATGGAGCCGCAGGTCGCCTGCATCATGCCGCTGCTGCGGGGCACCGACGGCGAGCGCAAGATGTCTCAGTCGTACGACAACTACATCGGCATCACCGAGCCGCCCGAGGACCAGTACGGCAAAACGATGTCCATTCCCGACACACTGCTCGAGGAGTGGACCACGCTGGTTTCCTCGGTGCCGAGCGCCGGGCTGCCGGCGGCGCTGGCGCGCTGCCGTGCCGAGCCCTACGCGGCCAAGCGCTGGCTGGCGGCCGACGTGGTGACGCAGTTCCACGGCGCCGAGGCGGCGGCGCAGGCGGCGGCACACTTCGACCGGCTGTTCAAGTCCAAGCAGGCGCCGGCCGAGGTCCCGAGGCTGCAGTTCACGCCCGGCTCGTCGCTCGCCCAGATCATCAAGGAGATCGGCTTCGCCGCCTCGACGAGTGAGGCAAGGCGGGTGGCGACCCAGGGAGGAGTGTCGCTCGACGGTGTGAAGGTGGAGGATGCAAACCGGCCGCTGGAGCCGGGCGAGCACGACCTGAAGTACGGAAAGCTGAAGTTCGCCAGGCTGATCCCGAGATCAACGTGACGCGAGGTGGGGAAGCGTGAGAGGCGAGATGCTCACGCCTCTCGCTTCTCACCTCTCACGTGAACCTCTTACGACTCACCCCTCACCTCTCACGCATCATCTCGTCCAGCACCTCCACCACCCTCTCCATCTCCTCCACCGTGTTATAGCAGTGCGGGGCCAGCCGGATCGAGCCCTCGCGTAGCGACGAGACGACGCCGGCCTGCCGCAGGCGGCGATGCGCCTCCCGCGCGTCCGGCGGCGCCAGGCACACGATCTGGGAGCGGTGCCGCGGGTCGGTGGGCGAGGTGATGGGGACCCCGCGGGCGGCCGCCCATTCCAGCACCGGATCGCCCAGCCAGCGCAGATACGCGGCGATCGCCTCCACGCCGAGGTCCAGCAAGAGGCCGATGGAGGCGGTGAGGCCCAGCTGGTCCTGGGTCGCGGGGCTCGCGGTCTCGAACCGCCGCGCGTCGTCCACCAGGTGGTCGTCGTAGCTCAGCAGGTCGCCGAAGTCGTCCATCCCGCGGTACGACAGCCAGCCCGACGCCGCCGGCACCAGCTGCGGCACCAACTCGCCCCGCACGAAGCAGAACCCCGAGCCCCAGGGCCCGAGCAGCCACTTCTGCCCGCCGCACGCGACGATGTCGACCGGCAGCGCCCGCACGTCGAAGGGCACGACGCCCAGGCCCTGGATGGCATCGACGACGAGGTAGCTGCCGTTGGCGCGGCACGCCTCGCCGAGGCGCGCGAGGTCGGCGCGGTAGCCGTTCGAGAACTGCACCAGCGAGACGGAGAGCACCCGGACCCGCGGGTCGGCGAGCCGGTGGACGAGGTAGTCCTCGTCCGGGAACCCCGCCGCCGTGACGGGTGCGCGCTCGACCACGACGCCGTGCCGCCGCCGGGCCAGCCAGGGATACACGTTGGCCGGGAACTCGCGGTCGCTCACCAGCACGACGTCGCCCGGCGAGAGCGGCAGGGCGCCCGCCGCCGCCTGCAGGCCGGTCGAGGTGTTGGGGGCGAGCGCGATCTCCTCCGCCCTCGCGTTCAGCAGCTGCGCCGCCGCGGCCCGGGCGGCCGCATGGATGGCGAACTGGTCGCGATCCGGAATCAGATGCGGCGCGGTGCGCTTGGCGTTGAACGCCTCGATCGCGAGGCGCGCGCGCTCCGGCAGCGGGCCGATCGACGCCGCCGCCAGGTAGATCGTCTCCGCGGTCCACGGGAACTCGCGGTTGCGGAGCTCGCGCACGAGCTCGCCGAGCCGCGGGGCGGGCGCGATGTCGGTCATCGCGAAGGTGGCGCTGGCATGGGTGCGGCGGCTACGTTAACCCACCATGAGCGGACGCGGCAAGCGGTCATGACCGCCGCCGGCTGGCGCTTCGCGCTCGTCCTGGGCGGCGGCGGGATCAAGGGGCTCGCGCACGTCGGCGTGCTCCGCGCCCTCGCCGAGCGCGGCTGGACCCCCGACGTCGTGGTGGGCAACAGCATCGGGGCGCTGGTCGGCGCCGCCTGGGCCTCGGAGTTCAGCATCGCCGAGCTCGAGGCGGTGGCCCTGAGCATGCAGCGGCACGACGTGTTCGCCATCGCGCGGACCGAGATGGCGGCCCGGCGGCTCCGCGCCCCCGCCATCTACAAGGGCGAGCCGCTCGAGGACCTGGTGCGCGGGATCCTCGGCGACACCACGTTCGACGACCTGCCGAGGCGGCTGATCGTGGCCTCGGTCGACATCAACACCGGAACGGCGCTCTACTGGGGGCTCCCCGGCCTGCGCGACGTCGCGGTCGCGGACGCGGTGTTCGCCTCGTGCGCGCTGCCCGGCTTCTTCCCGCCCCGCGGGATCCGCGAGCGCTTCCTGGTGGACGGCGCGCTGGTGGACAACCTGCCGGTCGCGGTCGCGGCGGTGCAGGACGTGGACGGGATCGTCGCCGTCGACGTGGGCTCCTCCAGCGTGCTGCGCGCCGAGGTGCAGGAGTCCGGTTTCGCCTCCGTGGTGGCCCGCAGCTCCGAGATCGTGTTCCACCACATGCTGGAGATGCGGCTGGCCCACTGGACCAGCCCGCCGATGCTGCTGGTGCTGCCGCGGGTCGAGCACGTGCCGATGCTCTCGTTCGCGCACCACCGCGAGCTGCTCGGCGAAGGGTACCGCGCCACCGCCGCCGCCCTGGACCAGGCCGAGCAGGTGGTGCGCCGCGCGGCCGGCGGCATCTTCCCCAAGCGGCTGGTGGAGGTCGCGGTCGACCGTGAGCGCTGCATCGGCTGCGGGGCGTGCCTGGCGCACGGACCGCCGGGGACGTTCCGCATGGACGCGGCCGGGAAGGCCGTCGGTCCCTCCGGCCCGCAGGAGTGGTCGCCCGTGAGCGGTGACGTGATCCGCCACTGCCCGACCTACGCCATCACGGCCCACCCGGCGCGGGAGGCGGCTGGCGGTCCCACAGGCGGTGGGTCCAGAGGTACTGCTCGGGCGCCCGCCTGACGGCCGCCTCGAGTCGACGCCGGAACAGCGTCGCGATCCGGACCACCATCGCGTCGACCTCGCCGCCCGGCCGTTCCTCCAGCATCTCGATCACGATGTGGTAGCCGCCGCCCGGCACGGCCGCGCAGCTCCCGAACAGCACCGGCGCGCCGCACCGGGCCGCGAACAGGCCGGGTCCCACCGGTGTCTGCGTGGGCTTGCCGAAGAACGGCGGCCACACGGGGCTCCGCATCGCGCCCTGGTCGGCGACCAGGGCGACCACCTTGCCCGCGGCCAGCGCGCCCGGGATGCCGGACCTCGCCTCGGGCATCGGGATCGTCTCGATGCCCGCGCGGCGCCGCGATCGCTCGACGTGTCCGGCCACCCACGGGTTCGACGGCGGCTTGACCACCGCCGCGATCGGCAGCCCCAGCGCCGCCCCGGCGGCGCCGCCCAGCTCCCAGTTGCCGAGGTGCCCCGTGAGCAGGATCGCCCCGCGTCCGCGCGCGAGCGCGGAGCGAAGCACGTCCTCGCCGTCGATGGCGCGCACGAACGGCATGACGGCCGGCGCGCCGCCGGCCGTGAGCCGCAACGACTCCACGGCGACCCGTCCGAAGTGCGCGTACATCCGGCGCGCCAGGGCGGCGCGCTCGGTCGCCGACAGCTCCGGAAACGCGGTGCCGATGTTGCGGTCGGCGACCTCGCGCCTGAGGCCCAGCGGGTCCCGCGCCAACCGGCCGAGCGCGGCACCGGTCGCGAGCGCCGCGCCGCGCGGCAGCGCGCCGACGAGCCCGAGGGCGGCGCGCATCAGCAGGTAGGCCGGATAGTCGCTGCGCCGTCTCATCGCCGCTGCGCGAGCGCGACCCGGTAGGCCGCCTCGGTCGCGACCACCGTGCGAGGGAGCGAGAACCGGATGCGGGCCGTCTGACGCGCCCGCTGGCCGAGCCGGCGGCGCAGCTCGGAGTCGCCGAGCAGCCGCGACAGGGCGTGCGCGAACCCCGTGCTGTCGCGCGGCGCCACCAGCCAGCCGTCTTCCCCGTGGGTCACCAGGTCCGCGTTGCCGCCGGCCCGCGACGCCACGACCGGGATGCCCAGCGCCATGGCCTCCAGCAGCGCCTGCGACAGACCCTCGCTGCGCGACGGCAGGACCGCGACGTCGAGCAGCCGGTAGAAGGGGAGGACGTCGGGGCGGAACGGCACGCATCGCAGTTCGTGCCGCGGCGCGGCCGCGGCGAGGGCGGCGAGCTCCGGGTCCGGCGCCACGCCGACCAGCACCAGGCTGATCGGCCGCTCGAGCAGGGGCAGGGCGCGCAGCAGCACCTCGTGGTCCTTGCGCCGCGCCACCACGCCCACCGTGGGCCGCCACGGCCGCCACCCCGCGAGCGCCCGCGCCGTCGCCATCTCGGCGCCCGACACGGCGCGGTCGATCCGCGAGAGGTCCACCCCGTTGGGC